>JBLHGI010000023.1:0-31939 GCA_047616505.1 Planctomycetota bacterium | reverse complement strand
CCAGCAAATTTCTTCTTCCACCGGTAAAACGTGGCTTCGCTAACCTCCATTTTACGGCAGATCTCGACGACCGGCACGCCGCTTTCTACTGGCCGCAAGGCAAAGGCGATTTGCTCTTCGGTGAAACATTTTCCTTTCATGATCGGACTCCTTCCCGACCTCAAAATAGCGCGCTTATACTCGCAATCCAACTGGTACAGCTTTCGGGGGAGAGACCAGCCGTCGTGTGCCCTGATGCGATGGTCCTCATCCGATTCCCGACCTAGGTTGGCCCGGTAGGAGCTTTTGCTTCTGCCGGGTTTTCTGTTGTAGGGCGGATTGGATGATTCCTTGCTGCCTGCGTGGCGATATGCGTATCCTATGGGCATTAAACGCCTTGAGCAGGCCTCTGAAAACACCTTACTTCAATCACACCCACCTGGAGATACGCATGACTCCATATACTGAGCTGGTAACGGATGCCAGCGCCTGGAAACCAGAAGACCTAGAGCGCGACCAATCCTGGAAATTCGAACTGAACGATACGCATAGAAACGAACTAGCAGAGGCCCTTAAACAGGTAAACGACCGCGATCTGCACTTCGCTAGAATCAAGAAAGAAGACTTTCCCCTGCCCACGCTTGCAAATACACTCAAGGAAATCTTGCACGAACTTCGCGACGGAAGAGGCTTCGCGTTCTTGAGCGGCATGCCGACAGACGAATACGAATACGGTGACCTCGAGAAACTCTACTGGGGCATGTGCACACACCTAGGGATCGCGGTCACGCAAAACAGCGAAGCCGGTTTGATCCACTACATCACTGACGGCGAGCTCCGTCCTCAGGATGGAGCTCGAATCCTGGGGAAACCCGGTATTGTAAAACTCCACGTCGACCTCTCGGACTGCGCCGGACTATTTTGCGTCCGCCAAGCTCCCGACGACCCGCCTAGCCTGGTCGCCAGTTCAATGACCGTCTACAACGAAATCCTGCGTCAACACCCCGAATACCTGCCTCGGCTGTATGAAGGTTTCCCCTGGAACCGGAAGGGGCCATACCCAAACGAAGAACCCCCATCCTCCTATTTCAACATACCCGCCTACAGTGCAGCCGACGGAGTCGTGACGTGCCGCTTTCATCCCGGTTGGATTCGAGCCGGAATGGGAGCGGTCGGCCAGTCTCTCACAGAAGCAGAGACAGAGATGTTCGACTTTATCGCCGAAGTGTCACTCGCAAACAGTTTTGAGTACGGATTCCACAAGGGTGACATCGCCTGGGTCAACAACTACACGGTGTTTCACGGCCGCGCAGCTTTCAAGCCGGTCGAGGCGGAGTCGGAAAGGCGATTGTTATTCAGACTTTGGCTTGATCTTCCCGATGTTCGCCCGTTTTCGGATGAGGGAAGTGTCCGCTACGGTGCCGTCCGTCACGGAAAGATGGGGTGGACGGCAGACGAGATGCTCGCTGGCAAACATCTCGAACCCCACCCGCGCCGGGAAGATGGGGTCCCTGAAGTATCTTAATGCTATCGAAAAACCACGGAGCCCCCTTCGTTAAGGGAATCCTGCGCGCCGCAATATGTTACCCGTAAGGGAGCCGGGGGATGCCGAGCCCGTTGAATGGGGGTGAAGACCACGGAAGAGGTGAAGATTCTGGAAAAGCAGCCTCGAATTATCTTTTGCTTATCGCTTCGGCATTAAAAACCAATTAAAAGGCTTACGATGAACGAGAAAGTACTCCTCGACCCCCATTTTCGCCGCCTCGATAATATCTTCTACGCCGACGACCTACGGCATTTATCCGCGCTCTGCGATTTGCTCTGGGCGCGCGACGAGCCCATGCCCGACGCGGCGATTGACGACGTGTGCGACGAGGTCGTCGCCATTATTTGCGGTCGCTGGCGCTATGGCAATGTCGCGCGCTTTCCCCGCCTGCGCGCCATTATCGAAGTGGGCGGCGGCCACCCCTCTCCCCAAGACCTCAACTATGCACACTGTTTTAAAAACTCGATCCGCGTGCTCTCCTGCGCACCGGCCTTTGGCCCAGCCGTCGCCGAGATGGGCCTCGGTTTGGCCCTAGCCGCCGCGCGGCAAATTCCCCACACCGACGCCGCTATCCGCGCCGGTTCGGCCAATTGGAGTCACACGGAGCCAGGTGATACCTTTACGCTCTACGAAAAACCTGTCGGCTTTATCGGCTTCGGCGGCTTAGCGCGTTATTTGCAACCCTTATTAGCTCCGTTTCGCTGCCCGATCCGCGCCTTCGATCCCTGGCTGACGGATGCCTATCTAAAAAGCCAGAACGTCGAACCGGCGTCCTTGGAACAGGTGTTGGGCGATTGCCGCTTCGTCTTTGTGCTCGCAGTTCCCAGCGCCGACAACAGGGCGTTGATCGATCGCGCCCAATTGGAAAAACTGCGCCGCGATGCCGTATTTATCCTGCTGAGCCGCGCCCATGTAGTCGACTTTGAGGCCCTGACCGATCTTTTGAGCGCAGGTCGCTTTCGCGCCGCCATCGACGTCTATCCACAGGAACCCTTCCCCGATACCCATCGCCTCTGTCGCCTACCCAACGTCGTGCTATCCTCGCACCGGGCTGGAGCCATCGACGAAGCATTGCGCCGCATTGGCCGCTTAGTAACCCGCGACATGGAAGCCATACTCAAAGGCCTGCCACCGCAAGAGCTACAAGCGGCGCACCCCGAATTTATTCGTATGCGCGGGTGAGTTTGCACCGCGCTCTACTAGAGCGAAGTTGTCACGCGACGAAGAGATCTTCGGCTTTGAACAAACGGAGGCGACGATCCAAACGGCTTGCAGCGAGGGGCTGTCATCCGGTGCGCTGATCGATCGACTGATTGGTGCGGTGCAGGCATTTTCCGGTGACGAGCCGCAGGGGGACGATATGACCTGCGTGGTGCTACGGGTTGAGGAGTGAACGGTTAAAAGGCGATCGCTCAGGTCAATACAGTATCCGCATTAATGAACAATCCGGTAGAAGCTATTGATTCTGTCGGGTTTTCTTTTTTAGATACCGAATTCACCGTCGGGCACTCCACTTGACACGGCAGGTGGCCCGCCACATTCTTAGCGCTTATAAACGCTATATCATCTGTGCAAAGAGAGGTCTGCCCCGTGAATATTCTCTTCGTCCTCGCCGATCAATTCCGCCACGACTGCCTGAGCTCTCTCGGACACCCCGTGGTCCAAACGCCCCACCTCGACGGCCTAGCCGCAGCGGGAACCCACTTCACTCGCACCTACTGCGCCACCATGGCCTGCGGCCCGGCGCGGGCGTCGCTCTTCACGGGGTACTACGCCGACACGCACGGCATGCAGGGCAACCAGACGACCCTCATGCCGCCCGATCTTCCGGTGTTGCCCGAGTACCTGGCAAAGAGCGGTTACGACACTGCTTTAGTCGGCAAGCTCCACCTCAAGCCCATGCATCGCGACTTCGGATTTCGCTACCTGCAGCGCCACGACGCACCCTATACCAACTATTCGCCAGAAGAAGCCGAAGACTCAGCCTATATTCGCTACTTGCAAGAAACGGCTTATGCCGACCAACCCGGAGAGGCCGTGCGCCTCTTCACCGAAGACGAAGCCAGCCAGCACACCGACGAGATGCGCTTCATGCTGGGTAGCAACTTCGTCGACGAAGAGCATCACGAAACCTCCTGGGTCGTGCGCGAGTCCATCCGCTACCTGCGCGAGGAGCGCCCCAAAGACCGGCCTTTTTTCCTCAATTGCTCCTTCTTCGGACCGCACCAGCCCTTTCTCTGCCCTGCACCCTGGGATCAGCTCTACCCGCCCGAAGACATACCGCTACCAGCGGATTTCTACTACGGAGTCGAGGACAAACCGATCTTCCGCAACTCGGCGCAAATGGCCTGGCGCCAGCGCCGCGACGAGTGGGGTTGGGACGAGGGCACCTACCGCAAGATTCTCTCGGCCTATTACGGCTACGTAGCCATGATCGACCACGGCGTGGGCCAACTCTTACATGCTTTAAACGAAGAGGGCTTGGCGGACGACACGCTGGTCATCTTCTCGGCGGACCACGGGGAATTTGGCGGCCAGTACCGATCTTTTTATAAGGGGCTCCCCTACGAAGGATCGACGCACGTGCCCCTAATCATCCGCGATCCAAGAATAGAACAACAGCCGCAGACCTGTCCGCTCAACGTCAGCAATATCGATCTTTTCTCCACCTGCCTAGCCGCAGCTGGCACCGCAGGACCGGAGGACACCGAGTCGCGCGACTTGGGTCCACTCTGTGCCGGTGAAACCGACAAGTGGGACAACCGCACGCTGTGGAAAAAGGGCGACCAATCCTTTGTCGTGCGCGACGATTCCAAGCTGGTGCGGGAAGGCGAGGGCACCGAAGCAGTGTACGAGTTTTACGATCTAGAAGGTGATCCCTGGGAGGAAAAAAATCAGGTGGACCAACTGGACTGCGCGGAAAATGTCGCTGCGTTGAGGCTGGAGTTGGATGCCTGGCACAAAGAGCAGGACGGCAGAGTTGAGCTGCGCCGAGAATCCGGGCCATGAGCATTAACCAGCAACAGTAGGCTGAAGCGAATCGGCACCTAGTAACAAGACAAAACACAGTAAATTTCCCATTCTGTTTGCGCCCAGACGCACCTCAGGTCGACCTCATCTAACAGGAGATAAAACTATGAAAAATTCTGCTGATGAATCCATCCGTTTGATAGTACGCGCCGACGATATGGGTAGACCCATGCCAGCAACGCGGCCATCGCCCAGTGCTTTAATGAAGGCATCCTCACCTGCGCGGGTATTCAAGCCGTTGGCCCCTGGGCCGAAGAAGCCTGTGCCCTCGGGCGCGAAAATCCCAACTGGTGTTTGGGCGCCCATCTAACGGCGATAGGAGAGTGGCAGGGGTATCGCTGGCGCCCCGTTCTGCCCTACACCGAAGTGCCCAGCCTCGTCGATGAGCACGGTTTCCTCCCCCGCACACCAGAGGAGTTCTACGCCGGCAACCCCGACTATGGTCAGCTGGAAAGAGAGCTCCGCGCCCAGGTGGAACTGCTGGTTGGAAAATGGGGGGGCGACCTAGGATACGTAGACACGCACTATCTGGACAGCGTGGAGCTCCACCCCGAATTCACCGCGGTTTCTCTCAAAATAGCCGAGGAATTCGGAGTCCCGCGCTCCGGGCACGCAGGCGAGGATCCGATGGGTAATATTTACGGCACGGAGCCCGCCTTAAAAGTGGACACCTACGCCGAGATTCTCGAAAACCTCAAACCCGGGACCTATATGTCGCTGCATCATCTATTAATTGATGCGCCGGATTCCCACGCCCTTCTTCATACGGAAGTCGCAAACCAAATGCCCGCCGGCGTCGGCACCCAGCGCATCGCCGAATGCGCGACCTTGCTCAGCCCGCGCATTCGCAAAATAATCGATCGCCGAGGTATCGAACTAGTGAGCTGCCGCAGCGAATATTTCTACAAGTGCAATGCCTTCAACTAGGGGCGAAAGACCTTTAGTTTCAAGTCCCGAATGGGCTTAAAGTGTTTTGCATTGCTCGAGCAAAGCACCTGATTGGCCTCAGCCGCGGTAGCAGCGATAATGGCGTCAGCGGCTCTCAGGCCGTGTGAAAGAGCGTACTGCTCCACGTAAATTGCGGCGCGGTGCCCGACATTCTCGGTCAAAGGGAGTGTTATAAAACCGAAATCGTGGAGAAAACTCTTCGTGTATTCGTGCTGCTCTTTGTTTTGGGCTGACTGCAGTAGTTCCATATAGGAATGCACCGAAAGCAAACGCTCAGCCTCTTGCTCGATCAGACGCGCCGCCTTAGCATTTCCTCTCTGCACCCATATAAAGATATTCGTATCAAAGATCACGATAGCGCCCACCGCGCAAACGATCCATCTCCTCGTCAACCGCGTCTTCGCTTTGCAGCATATTAAAAAAGGGATGCTCGCTGACCTTTGCCTTTGACGGAACCGACGTAGCTTTCAACACGCCTTTAGTTTTTCCGTGATAAAGAATATGTACATCCTCGTTGCGCTCTAGAGCCTTGAGGACATCGTTCATTCGATAGCGCAGGTCGACAATACTAGCTTTCATTATTATGTCCTTTATGTATAATGGCACTATACATAAAGAAGAAATCAATGTCAACTTAACGATCACTCCTCATCGTCACCTATTAGATCTCGCAAGTAAGCGACACCCGCTTCGACATGGCCTTCAGTAGCAGCCAGGTGCGCCGCATCAGGTGTTAGATAACCGTGTTTGCCCTCGGTCGATGGCGTCGATGGCGTCCATATCACGTGCGAACCGGTTGGCCGATCAATCGGCTCATACAGTGCCAAGGGTGGCACGTCTATCGGCGGGGCTGGCATGCGCACGGCATAGCCATAACAGACCTGCATCATAATCCGCGACAGCTGCGGTGCCTTCTGCAGCACGTCCACAATTTCCGCCAATGGAATCCTGCCCAATCCCAACGGCGTGCCCACCGACCAAACTACATCGCCATCGCGCACCAAAACGTGATCTTTAATGTGGGTAGTTTTGATATACGGCAAAAGCAAGCGCGCTTCTTCAACGGGGTCCCGATAAAACGGCAGCGAGTTGCCACTGTCGTACACCGCTCCCACCGCAGGCGAGTCAATCCGCTCAATCAGATCCACGACTTGGGCCGCCGTCAGATCTTCGTGGTTCTCAATGGCAAGCGCAATGCCCACCTCTTCATACTCAGGTGCCACTTGCCCCAGTGCCGCCGCCGCCCGTTGAATCACCTCTTCACTGCCCGGTTCATTCACCGTCGTCCGCACCACTTGAGCACCCAACTGACGCGCCAATTCCAACACCAAGCGCAGCTTAGACGGGTCCGTGCCACCCGAGGCCACTTCCAACGCAATGCCCAATTCTTTTGCGCGGTCTCCTACGCGGCGAAAGTGTTCAACGGTTGTCCCCGTCAATGCCCGATGCCTCGGACCATTGATATTAATTTGCAGCGCCGCCAGCCCCATGCCATGCACCCGATCCAAGAGCTGATCAATCGTCTGCCCACCATAGCGCCAGTGCATGTAATAACTAAAACTATCCAATCCCAAATCCATCCATCACCTCCTATCCAAACGGGTCACCATCGCCCGGATGCCGAGCGTTATCGTGCAGTCCAGCGCTATATACTAGCCCTTTACTCAGAATTCGCCATAGACAAAAGCGGATCAAAGGAGGCGTTAGTGCAAGAAAATCTCGATCAATTAGTGATAGAGGGTTACTGCACTTTTACCGAGATCATACGGCCAGATTTGCTCGAGCGATTGCACGCCACTGCAGATCGTGCTCTCAGTAGCAGCGCTTTTGATAAGGACCCTACGAACCAAGGCGCAATCGCCGGTATCTCCTACCGCGAGCCGGCCTTTCTGGACTTGATCACCTGGCCGGGAGCACTCGACCTTATGCGCCGCCTCGGCTTCGCGCACCCGCGATCCCCTGCCACACCAAATTTTTCTGATGTATTATCTAACCGATACCCATGTGGAGAACGGCTGTCTACGGGTGATCCCGCAGTCGCATAAGCGGCGTTTTGACCTGCACGAGCAGTTGGGCAAAGGGCACGATTCCAATATTCGCACGCTAAACGACTATAGCCATCCAGCTTTTTCACCGCATACCGAGCAAGTGGACATCCCGGTCAAGGCAGGTGACGTGGTCGGCGGCGACGCACGGCTCTTGCACGGCGCGGACCAGAGGCACTAGCATGAACTAACGGCGAATGATCAGGGGCGCTTGCGGCTCCTACTGCCCCACCTGCGAGGACGGAGTCGAAGCGGCGGTGTGGAATCGGGTCCCTGGGGCGATGTTGACTTGATGTTCATGTGATGCGCATTTGACGCGGGTGCGCCATAAAAATAAATTGCCCGCCTGCCGGCTCTTTGCCCCGGACTTTAGCAGGCAGAATAAGCTAGGATTTTCCGCCGACTACAAGTCCTATTCGCAGCACTAATTGAACGGAAAACCCCAGTAGGGTTATCTGCGCGAACAAGAACCGACCACAAAACGCCTAGAGCTTCTCCTCGTCTGGGTCTTTCCCATCCTCCTCTACGGCCTCCTGCACGGACTAGGATACTACTTCCCGGTCTCGTTATGGGGCGCAGACCAGCTCCACTACTACCCCTTGCCAGTCGCCGCGCTCTTTGCTCTCGTAATAGTCCTGAGCATCCTACTCGCGCTGAGACCCACCTGGGCACAGCGCCTCGACGCATATATCGAGCCACTACTGCACAGGCCCTTCCTCACCTCGGCCCGCTTCCAGATCCTCATCGCCTTGCTCTTCACCGTAGCGGCATTCCTCTTCCGCGACCGCCAGCACTTTCTCGGCGACGGCGGCATGTGGATGAGCACCTTCGAGCTATTCGCCAACAACCCCGAGCAGGGCAAGGTGCTCTGGATCGACAATCTCTTCGAGGGCCAGGGGCTGCAATACATGCCCTTCTCCGAAGCCTTCTCGACGTTGATTCGCTTTCAGGTCTTTCGGCTGGCGCACCAGACCTTTGGCCTCGACGCCGGCATCGCCCACGAACTACTCAGCTGCCTAGCCGCTTTTCCCTACGCGATACTCTGCCTGCGCCTAGCCTCTATAATGGCTACCAACCCACTCAACCGCGCCGCGCTCTTTTTGCTCTGCCTAACACCGGCTACGACCCAGTTCTATTTCGGTTATGTCGAGAGTTATACGCTGCTCCACTTAGCCGCGGCGGCCTACGCTTTTTTTGGCCTGCGCTTTCTGCGCGGCGGGCCTTTCTGGGCGGCTACGCTCGCTATGGTGGCCGCCGTCGCCGCGCACCTTATGGTCCTGGCCATTCTACCCTCCTGGCTCTATCTGGCCTGGAGACGGCTCGACCGACCGCTGCACACCTGGTGCCAAAGTCCCCGTATTTATCTGCCCATCTTGGGATCGGCGATGGTCGTAGGGCTCTTTCTCTACCCCGATTTTTATCCCTATAGCATGGGTTTTTTCACACCCCGAGAAGAGGGCATGTACGCTATCTTCTCGCTCGACCACCTAGCCCTGCTGGCCAACGCGCTGCTCCTGCTCTCGCCCTTTGCTCTGCTGTGGATAGTGCACTGGCTAACGCTATATCTGCGAAAAGGTCGTGAACCACAGCCGCAACAGAACCCGCGGCCCTCAGTCAATCAAGACATCGCGTTCCTCGGCTAGGCTGCGCTAGGCAGTCTCGGCCTCGCCTTCTTTCACGATGCCTATCTGGGCGCGCGCGATTGGGACGTTTTGGCGCTGCCCGCCCTGTTCTATACGTTGCTGGGCTACGCCACCCTCAGCACCCTGCCCACCGCTTTAACCGCCCAACGCCTTTTGCGCTGGAGTATCCTACCCGTAGCCCTCCTCCATACCGCGCTGTGGATCGGCATCAACGCCGACCAAGAGCGCGCGCTCAATCGCCTTGGCAACCAGCTGCAACGCTCCGGCTACGCGCTGCACGCCCAGGCCTTCGCCCGCGGCCATTACTACCTAAACTTGCGCCAAGACGACTACGACCGAGCCATCTTCCACCTGCGCCAAGCCCTCGAGCTAGCGCCGAGCAAAGAAATGAGCCGGGAGAAGGGCTACCCGATCTTCCTAGCGAAGGCCCTGCACAATGCGGGGGTACAACGCCATACTCAAGCGGATTACGCCGGCGCTATCGCCGCCTATCGCGAGGCCATTGAATGGCGGCCCGATTACGCCAGCGCTTGGCGCAACCTGGGATTGGCCTATCGGGAAACGAGCGCATACGAACTCTCCCTAGTAGCGCACCAAACGGCACTGCAGAGCGACCCCAGCCTGAGTGATTCCCATTACGATATCGGCGTGCTCTACAACCAACTGGGCCGACAACGCGAGGCGGTATCCGCCTACGAGCAGATGCTACATTTAGACGCGGGAGATGCGCGAGCGCGTTATAATTTGGGGTTGACTTACGTGCAGCTCGGCGAATGGAATGCGGCACGCGAACAGTACGAAAAACTGCGGGGCCTCGGATCCGAATTAGCCAAAAGTATGGCACCGTATCTTCGCAATCCCTAACGCAAGCCCGTACGAAAAGAGAGACCTGTGGTGTTACTTGCTCTCAGCTGCCCATTGCCGCAGGTTTCTTTCCGCGAATTAGACACGGATCCAGCATATACAACGAAGCAGCCCTTTTAGGCAAATCACCCCGCTATACCTAGCTGATGCAAAAGGCGCGCGCACCACCACCATTTCTCGCCGATATGTTTATTTGATTGAATAGCAGAGAAGGCCTATGTTCAAGAAGTGCAAACCTGCTATTTACCCCCTTCATAAGACTAGTGTACTGAATGATCCGTTTTAAAAAAGAAGCCATCGAAAAACTGCTAGAAGAGCGCAAGCCGGATATCCTCCTATCTAACTACCAGCACATCCAAAGGACCATCGCCCACGGTGCAGACGATATGGACGCCTATCTATTGTCCAAAATCTGTCGCGACCTCGCCTGCCTGCCCACGGATATCGTCGAATACGTATAACCCGATAAACACAGGCAGTATTGAAGCAAATTCTTTTTGCTTTGAGCCAATGACGACGATCCGCCAGGATAACAATCTATATCTATCCCACTACAGGTAGCTCGTCCCACCGCGTGGTATAGCGCGGCGACCGCCGTCCCTGACGCATGCGCCAAGTCTGCGCCAAGCCTTCACTCGCGCAGCGCAGTGCCGTGCGGCCCCACTGTGCAGAGATCCGATCTAACGCTTCCATCGCATCCCGTTTCTTTTGGTCGTAGTACTCTTCCGTAAAGAGATTCGTCTGCTGTATGTCCTGCGAACTGAGTTCGGTCAGCAGCACGCCGCAGCGACGATAGGCGTAGTCCGGACGGTAGACCTGCGCCAAGCACTCGCTGGCCCAGCCGATCAACTCGCCCGTGGCTGCCGTCGGCCAAGGCAATAGGCGATAGATCGAATTGGCATAGCGGTGCTCGACGTGTTGGCTCGTTTCTAGGTGCACGCGTATAGCACCGGCGACCGAGCCCTGTTGGCGCAGGGCGCGCGCTGCGGAAGCGACATAAGAGGCGAGTGGTTCGCGCAGGTCTATTAGATCGACTAAGGGTCGACCAAATTGCCGCGAGCGTGCGATGGCCTTTTTGGGGAAAGGCACCTGCTGGAAAGCAAAGCAGGGAATGCCGCGCAGTTCGAGCACGGTGCGCTGCCCCATGACCGTCATTTTACGCCGCGCCCACTGCTCGTCGACCTCCGCTAGTTGCAGCGCATTTCTTATGTTGTGCGCCTGCAGAATTTTTTGATAGCGGGGACCGATGCCCCACACGTCTTCGACCGGCATCTCTCGCAGAAGCTCTTCGCGCCCGCGCGGCTCTACAAAATCGCAGATCCCCCCTTCTTTTTTTGCTCGTTTATTGGCCAGTTTGGACAGGGTCTTGGTTGGGCCTAGGCCAATAGACACGGGCAGGCCGGTCCATTGCTTTACTTGCTTGCGCATGGTGCTTGCCAAATTGGGCAAGAGATCGGGGCGGTCATTGAGCGCTAGGAACGCCTCGTCGATAGAATACACTTCGACCTCGTCGCTAAACTGTCGCAGCGTTTCAACTACGCGCTGAGACATATCGCCGTAGAGCGCATAGTTGGAAGAGAAGGCGATACCACCACATTTTTCAAATGCAGCGCGAATCTGGAAATAGGGCGCACCCAACGGAATCTCCAGTGCCCGTGCCTCTTGGCTGCGCGCGACGACACAACCGTCGTTATTGCCGAGCACGACGATGGGGCGGCCCACTAGCTCGGGGCGAAAGACTTGCTCACAGGAAGCGTAGAAATTGTTGCAGTCAACGAGGGCAAAGGTGCAGTTTTTCATCGCACGGCGTGTATCGACCAGGCAACGACGCCGCGAATCTCGAGCTCCATATCCTCGCGAATAGGATAAGGGGCCATATCGGGGTGCTCGGCTTTCAAAGAGTACGCGTCGCCTTGTTGAACGAGACGCTTGACGGTGAAGGCCCCGTCTACAATGGCCAGCACAACGCGGCCGACGACGTTTTCTATCGCCTGATCGACGACGAGGATATCGCCGGAGTGGATGCCCGCGCCCTCCATGCTGTCGCCGTGGACCTCGACAAAATAAGTGGCCGCTGGATGTTCGACACATAACTCGTTGAGATCGAGTGCCTCTTCGCTCCAGTCGGCGGCCGGAGAGGGGAAACCGGCGGGGACCCAGCCGCGAAAATAGGGCAAAGGCATCGCCAATGCAGCGTGGTAGGGGATGATGGTAGCGTGAGCATGGTCCCTTGGGACGAAGGGTTGGCAAGTGAACATCTTATTTTTTAACAAGGAGATAGATGCCTTTAATTTATTTCATAAAAATACATTAATAGATATACAAATGTATAGTATACCATAGTCGAGATGTCAACAAAAATATATGGCATAGGCCGCGTTAACCGCAGCGGTCCCGTCTATATGGGCGCTTAATAATTTGCCTTGATATGGTATTTATACCTAATTCTATAGCGCAGAAAGAATGCGTGCAGAAAGACCTCTCTTTTTTTAGGACCGTGTGCCCTATGGACCAAGTACAGATTACTGGTGCGCTACAGAGTATCCCGCTCTTTGCAGATCTGGATTATCAGCAAATAACGACGCTCTACGAAGCGGGATCGCTGCTACAGATCGAAGCCGACGAGGTCTTGTGCGAGGCGGAAACGGTCGACGAAAATTTGATCATCTTTCTGGCGGGCGAAATGCGAATTGAATCGTCCGATGGTCAGCAGGTGGCAATTATCGACAAAGTGCGGACCATTGGCGAAATGGGCGCGTTTACGGGACAGGCGCGCGCTACCTATGTAGTCGCAACGCAGACGAGCACCGTGTTGGTGCTAGCTTCCGATGTCTGGGGAGAATTGCTGGAAAGTGACCCCGATGTAGGATTGAAAATACAGTCTGGACTGCTCAAAATCCTCTATGCGCGCATGCACGATATGAACGAGGAACTGCGGGCTCTGCGCGCCGAAAAAGAAAAATAGCCGCCGCTCAATTCGAATATTCTCCATCCTCCTCCGCACCCCATCTGTATTTCCCCCTTTCTGTTTTTCTCTATATGGCGCGCTAGCGTGCACATGTGTCTGCCTCCATCGATAAATTGCCATTTTTAGCTGTCAGAATGGCATGTCTATTTCTAAATCAACCGGAGTAAGATACAGCCACTAAAGAAATAAATATCTGTTTTTATTAATCTTACAATTCACCTATATCCGTTGGCATGCATTTTGTTTAGGGTCAATCATTCTATTGAATCGACGTTCTATAACGAGGATTGGCAAAATTCATGGTGCGTAGTAATATCGATCTGCCCATAAAAAAAACGCGCACGCCCAACAGCGCAGCATTAGACCCCATCAAACAATACTGGAAAAGCATAGAGCTCTGCCAACCGCTGAGCCAACAACGAGAAGCCGAGTTGGCGCGTAAGGGGCAGGCGGGCGACGAGCGGGCTTTCGACGAACTCGTCACGGCGAATTTGCGTTTTGTCGTATCCACCGCGCTGAAGTACAGTGGCCGCGGCTTGTCCATACCCGAGCTGGTTTCCGAGGGCAATATGGGCTTGATCAAAGCAGCGCGACGCTTTGATCCAGAGCGCAACTGTAAACTGATTACGTATGCCGTTTGGTGGATTAGAGAATCGATCCACAGCGCATTGCGCCGTGCCAAGGGAGCGACGACACTGACGGCTAGTCGCCTAGTAGACTTCAAACGACTCAGGCGCGAGGCGGACGATTTAAGCCAAGAATTGGGTATCGAATTGAGCCTGCAAGAAGCCAGTGACCGCATGGGTTTTGATCCGGATCGGACGCATGAACTACTCAATGCATCGATGCCTGACCTATCGCTGGACGCACCGATCTCCGAGCGCGGCGCGGCGACGTGGGAAACGCAGTTTGCCGCAGAGGGCGATAGCGCCGAGGACGACCTAGAGCGGGAAGCCTTAGAGGCGGTTGTGCGCGGCAGCTTGGAGGTGCTCAACGAGCGCGAAGAATATATCGTGCGGCGTTACTTTGGTCTAGATGGCAAGGACGCAGAGACCTTGCAGGAAGTGGGTTCAGCGCTAGGCGTTACGCGCGAACGCGCCCGCCAATTGCGCAACCGTGCCCTGGAAAAGATTCGCGAGCGCCACGGCGATGTGCTCATGGATTTTGCACAGAACTAGCGTCGTATCGCGACTTGGCTCCTAGGAACGCAAACTCAGAGCCCCATCTCCTTATAAGATTGCGCAACCTTTTCTATGGCGACCACAAAACCAGCGGTGCGCAAGTCGGGCACGTTGTCGCGTCCCAGATGGACATGGCGAATATCTTGTTAGGCTTCGCGCATGGTGTCGTCTAATCCAGAACGCACTAGGTCCAACTCGCTGGCGCCATGCGTCAATTGGAGTCGCAACTTGTCGGGAACACTCTTACCTGAGACAGCCTCAATAGCATCGACGATCTGGCGGCCGCGCATCGATGAGTCCCCCCCCTTGGAGCCACTAAAGGGCACGTCGACGACGGCGCACTTATACGCCATCAGTGCCACCAAGACTTCGGCCCGACCTAATCGCCCTTGGCGGGCAAACGGCGTTCGCTATGCACGGCGCGCCAGCCGGTAAAAGTGCGGTATTCTCGGCCGAATTTTAAAGAAAAGCGCACACCTGATAAACCAAATGACAGCCCTTGATTTGTACTGTATACGGCTCGATCTGATTTTTGTAGGGATTATGAGATAATATGATGTTATTTGCTGAGAAATATTTGAAAGGTGATCCATATGTCTATCGGCAATATCCATCCCCCAGAACTAACGCACTCGACAGATAGCGAAAGCGGCCGCGGGCTGATAGGCTACACTTCGGCAGCGGCCAACAGTTATCCACTCTATTATTTTGTTCCCAGCCATACGGCAGATGGGCGCTATCTCGTCTTCCACAGCGAGCGCACGGGCTGGGTACAGCTCTACCGTCTGGATCTAACCACGGGCGAGATCATTCAACTAACGGATGGAACGACCCGCGACTCCGGCTGGGCCATCTGGTGTGAACCGCACCTGCGCGGAATCTACAACCACCTAAGCGCGCTGGAGCCAACGGGTGGAGACGTGTTTTACTTTCAGGATGAGCAGATCCATGCGACCAATATCTACTCGCTAGAGCATCGCGTCCTAACCGAAATACCCGGCCGCATCCCCATCGGCCAGACGGGTTTCTCTCCAGACGGCAACTACTTCGCCTTTATCCACGCCGATCGCACGCTCTTCACTCGCGCCTTTGCCGACCGCGAAGCACGTATCAATATGCGGCAATGGAATTGGGGGAGCGACCACGATAGCTGGCGCCACGAAGTGCCCTCTACTATTAGCCTAGTCGAAGTCGCAACGGGTGCCCTGCGCGATGTGATCGAATTGGACTATCACGTTCATCACGTTTTTTTTCTCGATGCAGAGAGACTGCTTATCAACCACCCCAGGGATGGTAGCGGTATGTGGACTATCCGCCTAGACGGCACGGAAGAACGCCTGCTGCGCCCTGCCGACGGCCACGGTTCGATCGTGCACCAGGTCGTCACGGCAAACGGCATCTACTACGAGGCCTGCAAACGCCTCGACGGACGGCGCGAGAACTGGTTTGGGCGCTACGATCCAGCAGCCGATACTTTTAGCGAAGTGCAGTTGCCGGGTATGGGCTATGTACATACGGGATTTGATCCAGCGGGTAAATTCCTGTTCTTCGAAAATGACGACGGCGCTACACACCAGCTGCTCTCCGTGCATTTCCCCCGCGACCCCGGCCGCTATGCGCTGCGCCAACTCAAAAGATTGGCGCCGATTGGCCACGGCCAACGCTACCACGCCCATCCCTTTCTATCGCCCGACCGCACGCAGCTCTTCTTTACGGAAGTGATCGATGGTTTTTCGCAGATCTGCGCTTTGGACGTGGCCGACCTCGTCAATTTAGACGAATATTGGGACTGTATTTAGGCCGCGTATTAGAGCGGCCCCGTGTCGGTCTCGACTGTATTTGAACCGACTTGTCGCACGGCTTATTTTACTCTCAACCATTATGAATAACGCGAGGAAAACTATGCATATGCCGTCTGATTTTACAGAGAATGCGAAACACCTCAACGAACAAGGTTTTCTACTCATACCCGGCGCCCTATCGGCTGACACCATTGCCCAATGGAAAGAAGTGCTCTACGGCCTGTACGAGCGCAAAGAGTACGAGATCGACAATAGCGTCGGCAATGTCGCCTTTGAAAAGCTACTGGCGCTGCAACCGAATCTCTCCAAGGAATTGATCGGCCACTCGTCGGCCGAGCCCTATCTAAAGTCCGTACTCGGCAAACAGTGCCAGCTGCGCTCGCTGCGCGCCCACGTCAATCCGCGCGCCTATCGCCAGGAATGGCATATGGATTTTTACGACTACTACTACCAGCGCGAAAAGGCCGAAGGCACGCAGCCGCTGATTGGTCTGTGCTTAAACACGACCTTCTATCTGACGGACAACCCGCCGGAGCGCGGGCGCCTCACTTTTCTCAAGGACTATTTCGCACAGCCCATTCCCGACGAGATGCTGCCGCATATGGGCTATACCGACGACCGCAGCAACCCCTTCCAGGCCTGGTGCGACGCGCAGGGACACGTCGATTTACACCCACAGGCCGGCGACCTCGTGCTCTTCTATAGCCACGTGCCGCACCAAGGAGCTAAAATCGGCGAGGACCCAGAAGGGGAGATTCGCGCCAATATCGTGCTGCACTACCAGCAGAACCCCATGTTCCCCGGCATAAGCTTTGTCAGCAATCCGCAGTTCGCGCTCGACACGCTGGGTTATGCCGGCACTTTTCCCTTCGCAAGCTGAGGAGACGCGCTATGGACGCTGCACAGAAGCAGTTCTTTGTCGAGAATGGTTTTGTCAATCTGGGTAAGTTCCTCAGCGACGAAGAGGTCACTTATTTCGACGGTCTCTTTAATGCCGATAGAAAGGACTATCCCTATTTTTGGCATTCCTACGGCCACCACCAACGCGCCAACTACAATGCGCTGCTGACTACACCGCAATTCGATGAGTTAATCCGCCACCCACGCATCTATCCCATAATAAATGAACTGATGGGCGGCCCCCTGTGCTTTGGCGAGATCGGCCTGCGCGCTATGGGCGAGTACGGGGGCGAGTTCCACCAAGGCTGGCATCGCGACAAGCCGCATTGGCAACAGCACCCATTGCGCATGGACTATATCCAGTTGATCGTCTACTTCGCGGACGTAGATGAAGGCACGCACTGTTTCTCGCTGTCGCCGGAGTCTACAGAGCAACCCATCTTAAACGACAACGACGCACAGATCGCGCGCGGCGGCGCCTACGACCTGCACGGCACGGCCGGCACCTGCGCCCTCTTTAACGTGTCCGTGCTGCACACGGCGACGACGCGACCGACCAGCACCGAGCGGCGCACGGCGCAGATCTACTACGGCCATCGCGACCGCGCACCGCTGGCCAACGATTCGGGCATTCCGGCGACGCTGTGGCGCGACAGCGAGGACGAAGAGACGCGGGGATTTTACGGCGTGTTAAACGAGCGTACCAAAGTCTATATGCGGGCCTTCGGAGGCGCGTAAATGCGCATCGCCCTGGCCCAGATCCCGGTCGTTGCCGATGTGGCAAGCAACGTCGAGACGCTCTATCGCGCCGTCGACTTTGCAGCGAAGAACAACGCCGACATCCTGCTGACGCCCGAGGGGTCGCTCAGCGGCTACACGCACCAATTCGATACACGAGCCGTCGAGGCTGCACTGCGGGATATAACGGCAACAGCCAAGGCCGCTCGTCTTGGCTTGGCGCTGGGCACCTGCTTCGTAGAAAACGACGACCGCTGTTACAACCAAATTCGCTTCTACGACAAAGGCGGCACCTACCTCGGTTTCCACAGCAAGACGCTGACCTGCGGCTCTTTGGAAGATCCGTCGCGCGGCGAAATAGAGCACTACGCCGTAGCCCCTCTTTCGACCTACGAGTTAGACGGCGTGCGAGTCGGCGCTTTGATTTGCAACGATCTGTGGGCCAACCCCGGCTGCACACCCCAGTCCGACCCGCACCTGAGCCAGCAGTTGGCACGCATGGGTGCACACGTGATCTTCCACGCCGTCAATGGCGGCCGCAGCGGCGGCGAATGGTCACAGGTCGCTTGGCAATATCACGAGTCCAACCTGCGCATGCGCGCCCGCGCCGGCTCTCTATATATCGCCACGGTCGACAATTCTTTTCCCGCCGATATCGACTGTTCGTCTCCTTCTGGGCTGATCGACCCGCAGGGCAACTGGCTCTGCCGCAGCGAGAGTCAAGGCGAGCATTTCCTAACGTTCGAGATCGAAATATAGAGGACGTGGAGCGCTGAAGATGTCGTACGAAATCAAGCCTTTTACGGTAGAATACATCGGGGCAGCCGCCTCAGTCTCCCAGTAAATTATCACGCCTATACCGTGCATCCAGCAAAAAATCGCATTTCATTTTTTAATACAACTTTATGTTGCATCACTTCGATGCACAGCAACAAAAAAACCCAAATAAAGCAGATGGAAAATGCGCCCCATTTGCAGGCTGCCGCATACTTTCCCATCTTAGATAGTGTGGTTTCCCGAGACACTAACTCAAGGACCTTATTTATTATGGAAAATGGCATTATACGCGTTGCCATCGGCGGCCAGGGCCGCAGCGGTTATAATATTCACGCGCGTCATCTCGAAAAGGACTACGATCGCTACAAGATTGTCGCCGTAGCCGACCAAGTGCCGGAACGCCGCAAAGACGCGCGCAACCAATTTGGCGCACGCACCTACAAAGACTGGACAAAAATGATCGAGGCGGGTGAATTTGACCTCTTTGTCAACGCCCTGCCCTCGCCTTTGCATACGCCTGCCACAATTGCTGCACTCAACGCTGGTGCACACGTGCTCTGTGAAAAGCCGATGGCAAAGAACCTCAGAGAATTTGATCGCATGGTGAATGCGGCCAAAAAGAACAAACGCGTCTTGGCGCCGTTCCAGAACAACCGACCACAGCCTTTTTTTGAAAAGATGCTCGAAGTGATCGAATCGGGCGTACTCGGCAAAATTGTCTATATCCGCTCGGTATGGGGCGGCTTTGCACGCCGCTGGGACTGGCAGACTTGGCAAGAAAATATGGGGGGGTCGCTCTATAACAGCGGTCCGCACGGCCTTGATCAAGCGTTAAAGCTCTATGGCTTTAACCGCACGCCGAAGGTCTTTTCTCGCATGGACTGCAACAACGCCTTTGGCGCCGACGCCGAGGACCACTGCACGGTCACGCTCTACGATCCCAAGCGCGAAGCACCGCAGATCGATATTATTATCAGCGCCTATATGGCCTATAGCCAGGGCGATATGTACAATGTCTGCGGCACTTATGGCGGTCTGACAGGTGGGGCAACCGAACTCAAGTGGCGCTACTTCGACCCCAAAAAAGCACCTAAGCAGAAGATGTGGAACTGGTCGGTAGATCGTCAGTACACGAGCGAAGAGCTGCCTTGGAAAGAGAAGAGCTGGAAGTTGGAAAAGAAGGAGGACGAGAAGGACGCCGTCGGTTATACGCTGCGCTCTTTTGCCTCTGGTCCAGCGCGAATTTACGGCAATCTGCACGAAGTGCTGACGGGCAATGGCAAGTTGGATATTCCGCTAGCAGAGGTCCGCAAGCAGATCGCCGTGTTGGAAGAATGCCACAAGCAGAACAAGTTGCCCAAGACCAAAGCCAAGGTAGAGGTAGAGGTGGAAGCAAAGACGAAAGCAAAGACCAAGGCCAAGGCAAAGACCAAGGCGAAAGCAAAGGTCAAGGTGGAGGCAGAAACCAAGACAAAGGCAAAGACCAAGGCGAAAGCAAAGGTCAAGGTCGGGGCAGAAGCCAAGGCAAAGACCAAGACGAAAGCAAAAACGAAAGCAAAGGCAAAAAAGAAGTAAGCCTGAGGCGTTCGCGACATCAACGAGAACCCCCCGCCGGACCTAGATCCGACGGGGGTTCTTTTTTATAACAACTAATTCAGCGCAATATGCTCTGCGCCAACGGGCCCTTCACCACAGAGACAACGGCGCGGTGCACGCGCAACTCCAGCTCGATGACATTGCCCGGCCAGTCGTGATCCTGCAGCACTTTTAACGCTTCGTCGCTAAAAGACGGCACGTCTTTGTCGAGTTCTTTGGCCATTTGGCGGACAAAGTAGGCGGCGAGTGTGGGAATATTTTCGCGCCGCTCGCGCAACGATGGCAGCGCTAGATTACTACGGAAACTTCCCGCCTGCACCAGCGCGTCGAGGTCGTCGTGGTCAGCATAGAACCCTCTCTCGCGTGGCGCCTGTTATCCGCATGAGCAGGCTGAAAGAAGGTGGTTATATGTTTATCAACTTCAGGAAGGTAGGCTGAGCCTTTTCTGCGGATATAGAGGCTCCCTTAAGAGCACTCTTCCAACATATCAGCGCGCAGCGCAAGTTAAAAAATGGGAGAGCAGCGCGCGGCCACTCCCCCATGGTTTAATCAATTATTGAAGACTGATTTGAAGACTGATACTGAAAACTGATACTGAAAACTGATATTGAAGACTGATACTGAAGACTGATACTGAAGACTGATTTGAAGACCGTCTTTGCCTACTTCTGCTGGCGCACCTCTTCGATCTTAGCATCGCGCTCGGCAAAAATCTGTTGGCGCAGCGCATTGGTCTCGCGCAGCAACTGTCCGCGCGCCTCGGCCAAGCCTTCGGGATTTTCCTGCGCCAACTTGGCCGTGCGCTCGTTGATCTGCAGTTCTTTTTCGGCCCACTTCGCTTCGTAAAGCTTGCGGATTCCGTCGATGGCAGCCTTCTGCTCGTCGTTGAGTTTTATGTTTTCACCGCCGACGGCCGCGTCGGCTCTTTCCATCGCCAATTCCAGCGCAGATTTCATGTTCTTCCCTCTTAGATTAAATACGCATACCAACTACTGTTAAAAGATAGCGGCGACAGCGCTGGGCGCAATATGGCCACTTTGCCTATGCGCATTATTTAGGTAGTATTGCCGCACTCTCACCCACGTTAGCACGGAGTAGTTATATGGCACGACAGTGGCAAGTGTATCTATCTGGTGAAATTCACAGCGATTGGCGCGAGCAAATAAAAAGGGGAGCAGCCGATCTACCCGTCTCTTTTAGCACACCCGTGACGGACCACGGTGCCAGCGACGAGTGCGGCGTGCAGATTTTGGGAGCGGAAGACAATACATTTTGGAAAGATCACAAAGGCGCACAGCTCAATGCCATTCGCACGCGCACGCTGATCGATCAAGCCGATATCGTCGTCGTGCGTTTTGGCGAACAGTACCGACAGTGGAACGCCGCCTTTGATGCGGGCTTTGCGGCGGCGCTGGGCAAGCCGCTGATCATCCTGCACCCGGAGGATTTTACGCACGCGCTAAAAGAAGTGGATGCAGCAGCGCTGGCCGTAGCCGGGGAACCGAGTCAGGTCGTAGAAATTCTGCAATATGTGATTACTGAATAACGCACATAAAAAAAGCCCCCGCAGCCAGTGTGGGCTACGGGGGCTTTTACTACTGATACTACCGATTTTACACTTCGGCTTTTTCGGCCTTCATCGGGCAAGAACCCGTTGTCGGACAGCTCTCGGCGGCCTTTTCCTCGGTGGCTACAGCGCTATAAGCGGCCGGTACGGCCCACTGCAAACCCACGATGAGCGCGCCACCAATCAGCACGTATCCCAATTTCTTCTTCATAATAAAACCTCCTTTTTGATAGACTAGAGTATATAAAGACCCATAGACTCTGTCTATAGTTCCAACACAATTAATTACCTTTAGCGCAGCAGCGTAATCTTCTGCACTCGGCTCTGCACACCCGCCTGCAAACGCACAAAATAAATGCCCGTCGCCACGCTGTGCCCGCTGTCGTTGAGCCCATCCCAAGCAAAGCGATACGATCCGCTTTCCAAATACCCCGCTTCTAAGGTGCGCATTTTCTGACCGGCCATATTGTAGATGACCACAGAGGTAGCCGTTGCCTGCGGAATCGAAAAGCGAATCACCACCTCGCTGTTAAACGGGTTGGGATAGGGAGCATCAAAACCAAATGCCGAAACCTGCTGTTGTGCCACTCGCTTGCTCGCAGCGAAGGGTTCCGTGCCACAAGTGATAGAGAAAAACTTGTTGGGACCGAGCTGACGGCCGCGGCTATTAACCTCTAACTGCGCGCGCGTATTGCGAATCTCTAAACCTGTATCCGTCACCTGCGTCAGTGTGGGCTCCGTCAGACTTAAGCTCGGCATCGCCAACCAGTCCGTCGCTTCGGCGCGGCCGTTTAGCTTGCAGATATTGGTAGCGCGACCCTGTGCCGCCCGCTCGGGGATATGGGCCGACAGGCCATTTTGGAAGGTAATAAAAAGGCGCTCGCGGCCGTTCTGGGCTAAATAGGGACCGAACTCGCCGACTAAATCAGCGCTGCGAAGAAAGAGCGGTTCGGGAGCAGCCTCTTCGCGCACGACGAGCGTTATGTCGATTTCGCCTTGCCCCGCGAGTGAGAGCGTCAAAAGACCGTCGACTTCGCTGGTGCTGAGCACTTCGCCGCCAAAAGAAATGGAAGCCAGTGCCATCTCTTTGCCAATGGGCAGCATTAGCTCGTAGCCCGTGCCGGGGCCACGCACATAACCGGCAATGCTTTCGAGCGATGTGCTCAGACTGAGATCGAGCGCTGCGTTCGCTATAAAAATCGGCGTTTCAGGGTCCGACAAAATAGCATCGCTGAGGTGGGTGCCGTCTTGCACTATATAGGACAATGTGCCTTCTCCTGCGCGTATCCAACCGAAGGCGCCGTCGCTCAAATAGCCGGAGGTGGCAGCCGTTTCGGCGCTGGCGTCTTTAACCCAAGCAATATCGACGATCGAACCGCCTGCGCCGAGCCGGATGCCGATGCCTTCGCCGCCATGGGTCGCCAGCGTTTCAAATACAGGTATATCACCACCGGTCGCGCGTGGAAAGAGCGCTGCCAAGAAGTGGCTGCTGCTGCCGCGCTGCTGCACCTGCAGCGTCGTATGCATTAGCTCCTGACCCGCATCAAAAGAATGCAGGGTATCGATCTCGGCAAATACGCGCCCTTCGCGTTCGGGCAGATAGGCGATCAATTCGCCGTTTTCGCGGGTCCAACGCGCCAAATTGCCCTCGCGCGCATAGGCACCACCGCTGCTGCCACCACCGTTGCCGTGCAAACGCCATTCGTATTCGTGCTCGTCTTCGGCGCTCATCTGATCACTGATGAGAAAATACTCTTTGCCGACAAAAAAGACGCGGCGACGCATACCGACCTTTTGGTATTCCGCGCGCACTTCGGCGTAGTCGCCGTTGGCGCTTATAAAAGTATCTTCGATAAAGGCGTCATTACCGCCGCCAATGGACTCACCGGCTAGCGTAAAGAGCGGCGGGCCCTCACCATCGACTAAGACGACGTTGTGGTTGGAACCCTTGTTGATTTTTCCGTGGTTGGTAAAGTTGATATAACCAGCGTCGAGCGCGAGCATTTCACCCGCGGCATAAACGATAAAACTCGTCTCATCCGGATGTTCGTGCGAAAGACCCTTCGTGCGCGCAATACCATTCTCACCGCGCAGAAGCATATAGGTCGCCTGCTCTGACCAGTCGCTGCGGAAGACGGCATCGCCAGCGCCGGGCATAAAGACGGAGGCTTCGCGAGTGGGCATGACGGCTTCGACACGATCGTCAAAGAGTGCAATGGCATCCGTTTCGGAAAATTGGCGCACGTAGAGACCACTGCTATTATTTTCCCAATCCCAGCGGTATTCACCACCATTTTCCGCGATAGAAGCCAGGTAATGACCGTAGAAATCATCGACGTGACCATCGTCGATATTGGGTCGACGGCCGTTGGGCATGCGCAGATTAAAAGACCATTCGTGCAGGGCTTTTACGCTGGCAAAGAGGTCGTTGCCTTCGACCCGTTTGAGAGCAACAAAATAGGGAAGATAGACGTCGGCTGCATACCGGCTATAAAAGGGCCCTTCGGCATAACCGCCGTTTGTTTTTTCTATTTGAAAGTCGAGGCTGCGCGTAACTAGGTCGAGTGCGCGCTCAGCCCAGGTGCTCGCGTCGGCGTGATCGCGCAGCGCCAGAGCAGCCAGCCCCAAACCACCGTAGGCGCGGATATGCCAATTATCGATATGCGGCGTTTCGTGCAGGCGAACCTTGAGCGAGATCAGGCCGAGATCAACCTCTTGAATGACGATACCCTTTTCCAAACGCGCGGCCTCAGCAACAAGTATGGCGCGAATTTCCCCGAGCGCCACCGTATCGTTGGCAGCCGCATAGTTGTGTAGCATATCGTAGGCCAGGGCGTAATGGGCGACGAGCTCGCCCTCGTTATGCGGCTGGCCCATATCGCCACCCTGCGGTGGGAACTTGGTATCGCGCATAATCGTCAACGCCTGTTGCGCCCAGCTCTCGTCGTCGGTCATCAGATAGACAAAGGCCATCGACTTAGCGAGCCGCGCCTTGGTGCGTTCTTCGGCGGCCGTTGGCAAACCATTTTGCGAGCGTGTCAGCACCGTCTGCCACCAGGCGTCATAGGGCGCGCGCTGAATGCGTTCTTTGAGCAGGGGAATGTCTTCGGCGCCAAAGAGAAGCGCAGGGTGCACCGTAGGAGCGGGTTGCGCCTGTATAAGAGTGGCGCTCGAAGCGATAAGAGTGATGGCAACAACTAAACTGCTGAACATAGCTAGAATCTCCTGACGGAATCCGCAGGGCCGTCGTTATTTATAAAAAGAGATGCGCTGAAGAGGTGGGTGCTACGATATAGGACGCTTAAAGAGCGGAAAAGGACTAATTAAAAAGTCGACGCAGATCGTATCCCCACAACAGCCCAAACCCCACGAAGCCTTTGCCAATCATCAGCTGGACACCACCGCTGCTGTGGTAGGGGCGCTCAAAGAAGAAGCCGATCGTGCCATAACCACCCCGTGGCTTGGCCACGCGCAGCCCGCCGCCGACAAAGACTTTGCCCTGGTGGCCGGCCAACCAAACTTCGTTGAGGGCAATATAGCTGAGCTCGATGCTGCTAGAGGTCAACAAATCGGTGCCGCCAGAGCAGCGATAGTCGGCAACATAGCTATTGTACTGGGTATCTATACAGCTCGATGGACCAAAGGACGCAAAGCTGCGCACGTAGCGATTGTCTTGATCGTTGCCTTCGAGAAAACTCAGGTCGAGGACATTGGCGCGCAGAATCAGGCGCTGCTTGTTAAACGTCGCGGCAAAACCCAGCGGCGCGCGCACGCCGGGACCGCGCCCATCAATATTGATAAAACCAATGCCGGTTGTTGCGTAGAGGGAAGTGTTCGCTGCGGGTGGCGGTGGCGGTGGCAGGGTACCCTGCTGAGCACTAACCGACGCGCTGGCGAAGAAAAGCGCGGCGAGCAGAATAATGCAACGGGTAAACGAGACCCTATACAAAAAGCTCGCATCTACCGGAGGAGACGCGAGCTGCGATGAACGTGTTGTGCTTGCCACGATCTATCCCTTTTCTCCCATAATCGCTTCGACCTGCTGAACGAGCTCTTCCTTCTGAGCTACGAGCATTTCTAAGCCCTTGGGGAAACTGCGTTTGGCATATATGTCCATTTTGGGGATCAAGCTGTCACCGGCATAGCCTATTTCCATCGTGCGCACGGCGATATCGCATACGTGGACCATGGCGGCGAGGCGGCGATGCTGTGAGGTTTGCGCGGGGCTGTGATGAGAGGCAATGGCGGTGCGCACCTCTCCGGGCAGGTCCCAGTGCATGGCCAATTCACCGCCGCATTCGGCGTGGGTGATACCCAACAGCTCCTTTTCCGCTTGGAGCATGGAGACATCTTCTTTTTCGACCATGTCCATGACGGCTTCGAAATGTTGCGGGAAGCGGATTTTGAAGACGGCTTTGCCCAGATCGTGCAGCACGCCGAGTAGAAAATGCGTCTTGTTCTTGTCGGCTTTGCCCAAAAGCTCCATCGCCATACCCACGCCCAGCGAGTGTTTCCACAAATCCTGCATGCTCATGCGATCACCGGCGCCGCCGTCTTCATCGCCAAAAACATTGTAAATTACGGCGGACTGTACGATCTGGCGCACTTCTTCTACGCCGAGAAAAGCCAAGGCCTGTTTCATCATATTGCCCTGAAAACCAAAATAGGCCGATTTACAGGTGCGCATAACCCGCGCCGAAAGAGCTGGATCTAATTCCAGCGTGCGCGCGACTTGGCTCAGGTCGACTTCGGTATCGGATCTGCTCAGCAGCATCAAAAGCTTGTTGTGCGCTTCGGGCATAGCCGGCAAATCGGTCAGCGTGCGGATCTCGTCGCGGATCTCCATAACGGTCAGCTGCCCATTAGCCCCGCCTGCTTCGAGTGCCTCGGCAATTTTGATCTGCAAGGCGGCCATGGTAAAAGGCTTTTTCAGAAATTGGGAGATCCCACTGGCCTGGGCATCTTTGATCACCTGCTCCGCTTCCCCTGCGTCGATGGGCAGACAGAGCACGATGGGTATCTTTTGATATTTGGGATGCAGCTTCATCAAGCGCGCCGTCTTAACGCCGCCCATGACCACTTGGTTGTCGAGCAAGACGAGGTCGGCTACCTGTTGACGCAAAGCCACAGCCGCTTCGGCGCCATGGCGCACGTCGATCGCCTCAAAACCCTTGGCATTGAGCTGCCCAGCAATGAGTCCACCAATGCGGGCATTGCGTTCTATAATGAGTACTTTAGCTGTCATATTCAGTGCTGGATTTGTAGGCACTTAAAAGCGCAAATCATTCTCATAAAAAATATAATTAGTTAACAATAAGTATAACAAAAAAAAACGGTAGAGAAAGCCTCATATACGCCGGGCGCTGAAAAAGCGATCGGCGACAATATGGATTTCATTGGGCAAAACCAAACCTATGGCCAAAGACCATAAGCCATCTCTGCCTAAGTATTTCCACGCATCTTCAAACCACGGCATATCTATATCTGCGCCCCAGTACAACATACAGGGAATAGTGGCCAAAATGACGCCGAGGTAAAGGATGCGACTGAGTGGACCGAATAACAGGTTATGCGAAAGCCCGCGGTGGCGAAATAGGCGGGCATAGGGGCGCCAGAGCAGGCGCAGCGGTCCCCAGCGATTTTGCGGCGAAGAGCGGGCTAGATCGAGATCCGGCGAGAGCAACAGGCAAGAGAACAAATAGGCACCAACGAATCCGACAAGTGGGACAAGTGAATCACTCCAATCGTCGAGTTCGCCCAAGCTGGCCATACCCAGACCACCGACGACAATAAGGAGCAGAGCCGCCAGTTCCAGACGCAGATGGATATCTCCTGCAGGCAAATGCGCTGGCCTCCTTGTCTCTTGAGATTATATTATTAGAACCCTACTGCAAGACGGGACCTATGCAAAGTACTTCGACATCAAGCCTGTCGCAAAATGATTCAGACTTAGATACGGCCCTAGACGCCGTCGTGCGGCATTCGCTGACCACGATTTCACTAGGGTTGGGGCTGCTCTATATTCTGCTGGCCTGCATCCATTACGTTGTGTTGCCGGCCGCTATTTATGCCGTAATATGCCCCGTAGCCCTAGTGACTGCGACATTTTTTCTCGCCTTGCGTTGGGCGTTAGGGCACTGGAAACCCTCTAGCGCTTGGGCGCATCCGCTGGGTACTGTTATTGCCTTGATTACGCTGGGTAATAGCCTCTTACACCTCTACATGCTCGACGACCCCGGACAGACGACTAACCAGATTCTAATTATAATCGGCGTCGCCTATCTACTTTTGTCCATTCGCTACTTTCTCTTCGTCACGGCGATAGTATGGTTGGGGTGGAGTGCTGTGGCCCTACAGGCCACGCCTGCGCCAGAGTGGCAACACTACGGTTTTGCCCTGCTCTCGGCGACCATGCTGGGCATTGTTATCCACCTAGTTCGCACGCGTACAATAAGGCGTTTAGAACAGCTGCGCCTGCAGAACGAGCGCTATAACGAAGAGCTCGAAGAGCGCGTGGCCGAGCGCACGGCAGCACTGCAAAATTTGCTCGACGAAAAAGAAGTCCTGCTGCGCGAAGTGCATCACCGCGTCAAAAACAATCTACAGGTCGTCTGCAGCTTGCTCGATTTGCAAGTGCATGCCAGCTCTGACCTCGTTCTTTTGACCCCCCTCATCGAAAGCCGCGGGCGCATTCTGGCGATGGCCCTAGTGCACGAGAAGCTGTATCAGTCAGACCACCTAAACCAGATCGACATGTCGAGCTATTTGGAGCACTTAGTAACGGATGTTTTTAATGCCAGCGGCGAGTGGCCGGGGCATATTACTTTAAAAATAGACGCCGAAGAGCTGGAATTAGATATCGATCGCGCCATTCCCTGCGGTTTGGTTTTACACGAATTGGTCTCCAATGCGCTGCGCCACGCCTATCCCAATAAAAGTCCTGGTCACCTGCTAATCCAGATGCGTCAGATCGAAGGACAAATGGAGCTACAGGTGGTCGACGACGGTATCGGTTTGCCGGAGGATTTTAACTTAAGCCAAGCTACTTCGCTCGGATTGCAGCTCACCAGGGGCCTGGCGGCGCAGCTTTTGGGGCGAATCGAAGTAGATGCGAATAACCAGACCTGCTTTAAGCTCACTTTCCCACTATGAACAGGTCGCCTATTTTTAATAGCATGACCAATCTACAACGCACGAGCCGTCTGTTCTTGGCCCTGTGGCTGGCAGCCGCCTGCTCCGGTGATTCCTCGCAGGCAAAAGAACTGCAGGCAACCGAGCCGAGTGAATATCTCGAGCCCAGCGTCTATTCGTATGAAGTGGTGCGCAAATATCCGCACGACCCAGAAGCTTTTACACAGGGTTTATTGTATTTAGAGGGGGTCTTGTACGAAGGGACCGGGCTCAACGGTCGCTCCTCCTTGCGCAAAGTAGACCTAGAGAGCGGACAGGTGCTGCAGCAACGCGATATAGAGCAGCGATTTTTCGGCGAGGGCATCGCGGTCTTTGCCAATCGAATACTACAAATTACATGGCAGGCACACACCGCTTTCGCCTACGATCTCGACACCTTTGAACCGCTGGCGCAATTTAGTTACCCGACCGAAGGCTGGGGACTAACGCACGACGGCGAGCGCCTGATCATGAGCGACGGCACCTCGACACTCTATTTCCGCGACCCTTTTAGCTTTGAACAAACGGGGCAAATAGCGGTGCTCCAGGGCGACAAGCCGGTGGCCAACCTCAATGAACTGGAATATATCAACGGCGAAGTCTACGCCAATATTTGGCAGAGCGATCGCATTGCCCGCATCGACCCACAGAGCGGACAGATAACGGCCTGGATTGACCTGAGCGGACTGCTCAGCGCAGAAGATCGCGGCGGCCGTCGCGTCGACGTACTCAACGGCATCGCCTACGACCAGGCCAATGACCGTCTCTTTGTCACCGGCAAATGGTGGCCCGTGCTCTACGAAATAAAGCTCGTTTTAAAACAACAACCATGAGGTAGACATGTCCGACGAACAAAACGTACCCGTGAACATCGCCGTACTCACGGTATCCGATACGCGCGACGAAAGCAGCGACAAGTCCGGTGCGCTCTTAGTCGAGCGTCTTAAAGCGCAGGGCCACACGCTGTATGAGAAGACCATTCTAATAGACGATATTTACCAGGTGCGCGCCCAGGTCGCACAATGGATTGCCGACCCCAATGTGCAAGCAGTCGTCTCGACGGGTGGCACCGGCCTAACGGGCCGCGACGGCACGCCGGAGGCCGTCGCGCCGCTCTTCGACAAAGAGATCGAAGGGTTCGGCGAGGTCTTTCGCATGCTGTCCTACGAAGAAATTGGCGCCTCGACCATGCAGTCCCGCTGCATCGCCGGCGTCAGCAATGGGACGTATGTATTCTGCCTGCCGGGGTCTTCGGGCGCCTGCGCGACGGGTTGGGACAAGCTCATCGGCCCGCAGCTCGACTCGACGAACCAACCGTGTAATTTGGTCGACCTGATGCCGAGATTATTGGAAAAATAAGGCCGATAGGAAGCACTTTTTTGCAGGCGTTCGACACACTATGGTCGGACGCCTGTTGTGTGTGTGCTAGATAAATTATTTAAGGTCGAGATCAGAAAGAGAGAAGTTATATGCCGGACAGAGAGCACTCTTATGATGCAACGGTTCAGCAGCAAGCGCTGGATCTCCTAGCTCGACATTTATGAACCGACTGCCCGATCATACTAAGGGGCTGATTGTCTCGCTCGCGGGCATCGTAGTGCTGAGCCCAGACAGTCTATTGGTACGCCTAATCAACACCGACCCTTGGACGCTACTTTTTTGGCGCGGGTTGCTCATGGCCATAGGGGTCAGCATAGGCCTAATAGCGAATTATCGACACCACGTGCTAAAGGCCTTTTTCCATATCGGGCGCTCCGGTTTACTGGCAAGTGCGCTCATGGGCATCGGCACGATCCTCTTTGTCCAGGCCCTGAGCCGAACTTCCGTTGCCAATGTATTTATTATTATTGGCATCGGCCCGCTCTTTGCGGCCTTGTTGGGACGCGCCTTTCTCAAAGAAACAGTTCACCTACGCACATGGTTAGCCATCGGCGGTGCCCTGATCGGCATCTGGATTGCCGTTGTCGACGATGGGCAGAGTGGGCGTCTCGTCGGCGACCTCTGCGCCGCCGCCGCCGCTCTCTGCCACGCCGGCTATTTGACTTTGTTGCGCTCGGCCCAGGATGTGGATATGACGCCAACGGTGGTCGTGGGCGGCGCGTTTGTTGCAGTGGCCGTATGGGTGCCGGCTGCGCCACTGTCTCTGACGCCAGAGGACGCGGCCTACTCGCTTTTGTTGGGGCTATTCATACTGCCCGTATCGCTCGCGTTGATCGCCATAGGGCCGCGTTATCTACCGGCCCCCGAGGTCAACTTAGTCATGCTACTCGAAATGGTACTCGGACCTTATTGGGTCTGGTTAGTCTTAGACGAGGAGCCTGGCCAGCGCGCCGTGGTGGGAGGAGTCATCGTGTTGACGGTTTTACTACTGCACTCCGTGGCCTCACTGCGCGCGCAGAGCGCCAAACTTTGAACGATGCTCTCTTACCGACTGAAGCTTGGCCTTAGTATTCCATTTGACGAAAGGTCTATTTTGATCCGCCTCTATAAACAAGACGACTTAGAGGTTGTCGCCGACATCGGCAACCGCGCCTGGTGTGATATATATCGGATGTTCCGCGAAACCTACGGCGACGAGCTCTTTGCCGTGATGGTGCCCGATGAAAAAACGAGCAAAGGAGAACAGGTGCGCTCGTTTTGCCGCCACCACCCCGAGTGGGTTTTTGTTTGCGAAGAAAAAGAACGCATCGTCGGCTTTGTTACTTTTCGCCTCGACGAGGAAAAAAAGATCGGCGAGATCGGCAACAATGCAGTCGACCCCGAGTGCAGTCTAAAGGGGCTCGGGCAGCAGATGTACAGCGCCGTCCTAGCGCACTTTAAACAACGGGGCATGCATTTTGCCAAAGTGCAGACGGGGCAAGATGCGGCACATGCTCCAGCGCGCCGCGCCTACGAGCGAGCGGGTTTTGATATCGCTCATAAAGACGTAACATATTTTAGAAAATTGTGAGCTTTTTCTCAGAGATATCGCAACTGTTCAGAGCGGACAAATCGTTCTTATCAATAGCGCTGCTGGCACTTTGAGCACCTCTGTGATACCGCTTGTATCAAAAGTGAAATCAGTCTGCCGATTTGTGCTCATGGCGATGGTGTAGATCTGGCCAATGCACGTGTTGGTGCTCTATAGTATCGTGTTCATGCCGGTGCGTATGCCGCACAGATACGGGTAATTTTACATGCACGTG
>JBLHGI010000022.1:0-32559 GCA_047616505.1 Planctomycetota bacterium | reverse complement strand
GAGAAGATGCGCGCTTTGGTTGGCTAGTATTAATGCTATAGACATAGAAAACGGCAGCGGAGAGATCCGCTGCCGTTTTTTTGTTGGGCTCTAAATATGAAAGAAATATCAGGGCGTCAGCACCTGGCGCAGGCGCTCGGCGGCTACGACCTCTTCGCCTTCCTGCAAGTGCTGCGGGCTGAGCCAGAGCTCGTGTTGTTGCATGCCGATGGCCATGGCGGGTTGGCCGCGCTCTAACTCTACGTCGATCTGCTCAAAGGTCTTGCCGAGTTTTTCTGCGTCGACGACGACGCGCACGCGCGGGATAATAGTCGGGCGTGCGCCGTTGGTGGCGATGGCGACTTCAGCCTGGGCGCATTCGAGGCCCTGTAGGCCGTCGCTCATGCGCTGGGCAACTTCCCGCCAGCGGCGGAGCTCGGCGTCGAAGTCGAGTTTGGCAAAGCGGCGCAGGGCGTAGACCAGGCCGACGATCTGCTCTTTGCTGACCTTTAGAGCGCGGCCAATGCCGGCATTGGGAAAGGCCTGCGCGGTGGCTGCCTCTATGAGGTCTTGGCGGCCGCAGAGGATGCCGGTGTCGTTGGGGCCGCAGATGGCCTTGCCGCCGCTAAAAACGACGAGGTCGGCGCCTGCATCCAAAAAGGCGTGTAAGTTGGAAACGGGCGGCAACTCGGCGGCGGCGTCGACGAGGACGGGCACGTTGTGGGCGCGGGCAATCTCAACGACTTGGGCCAAGGGCACGGCGGGCTTTGGGGTGAGCACGACGTGTAGAATGGCGGCGGTTTTTTTGTTGATGGCTCTTTCGATATCGGCGGCTTCTGTTTTTTCGGCGTTGCCTACTTCGACGATCTGGCCACCGGCTACGCGCACGGCGTGGTCAAAGCTGATGCGGTGCTGTTTCTGCATGATGACTTCGTTTTTGCCGTCGGTGGCGGGCAGTTGGCGCATGCGCTGGCGGTCCATGCCCGTCAGGCAGGCGGCGGTGGCCAGCACGAGGCCGCCGGTGGTGCCGGTGCTGACGAGGCCGGCGTCGGCGCTGGTGAGGGCGGCGATTTCTTTGCTGGCCCACTTTAGCAAGTCTTCGATATATACAAAAGACCCTGCTGCGCTGTGCATGGCTTCGAGCACTTCCGGGGCGATGAGGGAACCGCCGAGATAGGTCATGCTGCCGGCTGCATTGATAACGCGGGGGATGCCAATTTCGTCGTAGATGCTCATAGGATAACCTTGTATTGAGTCGATTTGTTTGCTCGCGCTGGTCTAAGTGTATAATCTATCCCCGCGGTAGACTAGGCACAATAAACGCGTCTTGGGGAGAGGAATAAAAAGTGAAAATAACCTATGTAAAAAATATTCGGGTACACGGCACGCGTGAAGTTATAGACGACGAGCCGAATACGCCGCAGGCGCATCCGATCGATTTATACGCGGCGGCCGAGCGTGCACCGCGGGTGGTTGCGCTAGGTCCGAAACCCGTAAGTGCGATCTTTGTCGAGATTGGTACGGACGAGGGGGTCACGGGCATTTTTGGCCCGATCCAGAAAGAGCAGGCCTTTATTATCGACAATCAGCTAGGCCCGTTCTTAGTGGGCAAAGATCCGCTGGCCATCGAGGCACTGCACGACCAGATGCTGCGGCTCAACCGGCATGGGCGTTCGGGATTTTTTATGACGGGGCTGAGCCCGCTCGACTGCGCGCTATGGGATCTGAAGGGCAAGGCGTGGAAGCAGCCGATCTGGCGTCTGCTCGGTGGGCCGACGCGCACGAAGGTAGCGGCCTATGCGAGCATGTTGGGGCATTCGGTCGAGCCGGAGAAGGCGGCGGCGCGGGCGCGGGAGAAACAGGCGCTGGGCTATACGGCGCAGAAGTGGTTCTTTCGTTTTGGGCCGGCGCACGGTGCTGAAGGAGTGGAAAAGAATCTGGCGATGGCGTCGGCGGTGCGCGCAGCGGTGGGACCGCATTATAAGCTGATGTTTGATGCCTTTATGGGCTGGGATCGCAATTACGCTATCAAGATGGTGCAGGCCTTAGAGCCGCTCGATCCGACGTGGATGGAAGAGCCGATTGCGCCGGAGCGCGTCGGTGAGTTCGCGCAGATTCGCGCCGCGTCGAAAACGCCGATTGCCACGGGCGAGCACGTCTATACGCGCTGGCAGGCCAAGGAGCTGCTCGTCGCCGGTGCGGTCGACTATTTGCAGAACGACCCGGACTGGACGGGCGGCATTAGCGAGCTGCTCAAGATTTGTGCGCTGGCCTCTTCTTTTGAGGTGCCGGTGGTTGCGCACGGACATTCGCTTTTGGCGGCCTTACACGTAGCGGGTGCGCAGTCGCCGGCCGTCGTGCCCTTTGTAGAGTTTCTGATCAAGGCGCAGCCGGACAAGCAGCATTTCTTTAAGACATTTTACGAGCCGGTCGACGGGCATGTAGCGCTACCCGATGTGCCGGGCTTGGGCATTGAGCTGGACGAGGCCAAGATTGAAAAGTGCGAAGATGTGCACTTTGCCTAAATAGAAGGTGGTCGCGGGTGCGGGGCTCGCGGTCGAACGTGCGCAATATCGAGTAGGTGTTAGCTGTATACTAGGAGAGACGGCATGAGAATTGGGATAGTGGGTTTATCGCACGAGACGAATACCTTTGCCATGGAACGCAACGACACCATGGACAAGGTCCATATACAACGCGGCCAGGCGCTGTTGAGCACGGCGCATGCCAAGAGTTTTATCGGTGGTTTTGTCGAAGGGGCGCAGCGTGATGATATCGAGCTAGTGGCTGGTGTGGGCATTGGTTTTGCACACGGCGGCATTATCGGCCGCGAAGTCTTTGTAGAATGTCAGTGCGAAATAATTGATGCCTTTGCTAAAATGGGCGAGCTCGATGGTATCTACTTCGCCTTTCACGGGGCGATGGTCGCCGAGGCTCCCCATACTGATGCTGAGGGCGATATCGTGCGCGCTGTGCGCGAGATCTTTGGCGCCGAAATGCCGATGGTCGCCACCTACGACTTCCACGCCATTATGAGCCGCTGGGAAAATGAACACATCGTCCCTTTCCCTAACGATACCAATCCCCATATCGACGGCTACGAACGCGGCGTTGAAGCGGCGCAGTGCCTGCTCGCCATGCTCGATGGCAAGTTGCGCCCGCTGACGCGCCGGCTCTTTGTGCCCATTATTGGCCCCAATATTGGACAGAGCACGTGGTCGCACGTGCCCGAGCAGGAAAAGGAGCTGCTGCTTTACCAGCTTAACGAAGAGCGCGCCGAGTTGGAAAAGACGCCGGGCGTGGTCAATATTACGATCTTGGGTGGTTACGGCTACGGCGATTCACCCGATGCCGGTATGTCGATCGTCGCCACGACCGACAACGACGAGGAACTGGCCAAAAAAATGTGTGCCGAACTGGGCCAGGCGCTGTGGGACCGGCGCGAGCGGCTCTTGGAAGTGCGACCGATTATGAGCATCGACGACGGCGTGCACGCGGCGATGGCGCGTGATGAGAAACCCGTTATGCTAGTGGATTTGGGCGACGATCCGGGCAGCGCCTGCCCGGCCGATAGCCCGGCGGTGTTGGAGGCACTGATTCGCTTAGGGGCGAAGGACTGCGCGCTGACGATCCGCGATGCCGAAGTGGTTGCGGCGGGTCTAAAGGCCGGCGTCGGCGCCGAGCTGACGATAAAAGTAGGCGGCAAGATCGACCAGCGCTTTTACCAGCCGTTAGAAGTGACGGGCAAGGTGCGTTCTATCGACGATGGCAACTATATGATTTTGGGGCCGACACACGGTGGCTGGGGACGCGAAGTCAACAAGGCGGCTTTTCGCGAGGCCAATGTGGGTCCGCGAGTCGTGCTGCGCATCGGCGACAAGATCGACGTCGTATTCTCGCAGCACAGAACGGGTAAGGATCGCGACTTTTTCAAGAGCGCCGGTATAATCTTAGAAGAAAAACAGATCCTCGTCGTCAAGTCGAACCAGGCGCACCGCGCTTCGTTTGATACCGTAGTGGCCAGCACCATCGAACTGTCCAGCCCTGGTGTGAGCACGGTCGACTACGCCAGCCTGCCCTACGAGCACTTAGTTCGGCCGATCTGGCCGATTGACAGGGGTATGAGCTGGGCCGCCGAGGACAGGGCTTTTGCGCGCTGATGCAACAGTAGAACTTTTGCATAGAGAGACGCCAAACTATGTCTGAGCACGAGTGGTTGGTTGACGCGTCCACTGTAGAGGATGCTCCGGTCTATTTCCCCCTGACGGAGAAGGGCTACGAGGTCAAGCCGGGTTTCTATCGTTTGGGAACGGACCTAGGCAACGGCACGCGCGATGCGCAGGTCTTTCAATTTGATAGCGGTTTTTCTGTGGGGCGGCAGAGCAAGGAGCGGGCGCGCGCCGAGGCGTTAGGCAAGTATTGGTGCACGGATCGATTCGCGCCGGAAGTGGCCAGCGGCATCGCCCGTTTTATTGTAGAGCACTTGCCGCGCGAGCATCCCGATATTTTTAGTCTACACAAAAGAGACGGGCTGAGTGTCTTGCGCTGCAAGCACACAGAAGAGGCGCTGTGTTTTGACGATGCGATGGAGCTTGTTGTTGATAAGACAGAACAGCAGGCGGGGCCGCCTTATATCGATGCGCTCGATGCGCTGGCTTTGCAGGTGCAGGAGGACTTGGCCGTGGTGTGCCGGCAGGGCGAACAAGACTGGCTGGCGGCGGTACACCTGTGCAGCGCCAACCATTGGGCGGCGGCTGACAAGGTGGGACAGAACTTTGTAGATGTGCACACACCGGTGGCAGAGATGGAAGCGCTCAACGCGCGCTCGGCGAGTTTGGTGGCGGCGATGATCGAGAAGGGACCTTATATGCGCTTTGCTTGGGGGCTGGCGACGGATACGCGGCTCAATCATCACCCGCAGCCGCCGCTGGGGGTAGATAAAGAGCAATGGCAAGGGCGACGCTTTGCACGAACGAACCCCCATTTGTATATGCGAATCGAGCGTCAGGTGCTGTGGGGTTTCACCGTGCTGGACGCAGCTCTCTTTACGATTCGCCCCTACTTCTTGGACTGCGCTAAGCTAGAGCGCGCGCGGCGCACGCAGCTGGCCTCGGCGCTGGAGACCATGTCGGCCGCGGTCTTGGCCTATAAAGGCTTAGCGGATAGCCGCGATGAAATGCTGGTCTGGCTGCGCGCTTAGTTTTCTAATAAGGCGCGGGCTCGTCGGCAGATGTCGGGTGCACCTTGATTTAAGAACAAGAGCAGATCCAATATAATGCGTGTCCAAAAAGGGCACGAAAGAGAAAGAGACGGAGGAGATATGACGGCAGTACGGGTAGTGTGGTTAAACGGCGAAATGGTGGCGGGTGAGCAGGCGACGGTGCCTCTGCTCTCGCACAGCTTTTCGCGCGGATCGGCGATCTTTGAATCCTTTGGTGTGCACGAGAGCCCCAAGGGCCCGGCGGTCTTTCGCATGGACGAGCACCTGAAAAGGTTGCAGCGCAGCGCCGATCTACTTGGCATGGAGTTGGCCTATAGCGCCGAGCAAATTGCCGAGGCGGTGGCGCAGACGGTACGGGCCAACGATACGGGGCGCGGGCTGATCAAAGTGATGGCCTATTGGGGCGAGGAGGCGGTGGTGGAGATGGTGCCGGATGTCCCGCTCGACTTGGCCGTGTTTTCAATCAATAACGGCGGCGAGTTGCATTTGGATGATGCTAGTGGAATCACGGCCTGTCTGTCGAAGTGGCGCAAGCTGCACCCGGAGACGGTGGCCGTCGAGGCCAAGGCCACGGGCAACTATCTCAGCGGGTATCTCGCGCGCAAAGACGCGCGTGACCGCGGTTTTGACGTGGGTTTTTTGTTGAGCACGGACGGGTTTTTAGCCGAGGGCTCGACCGAGTCGGTCTTTATAGTAAAGGACGGCGTGCTGCTGACACCGCCGCTGGGGCGCATCCTATCCGGGATTTCGCGCATGTCGGTGCTGGAAGTTGCTAAAACGGTCGGCCTGCCCACGCGCGAAGAGACGCTGCGGGCGGAAGACCTCTATGCAGCCGACGAGATCTTTACGGCGCACAGCGGTGTAAAGGTGCATCCCGTCGCGCGTTTTGAGGAGCGCGACCTAGCGGCGCCCGGCCCGCTGACGCAGCAGTTGATGCAGTTGATGGACGATATGCTCAACTTCCGCGACGCGCGCTTTGCGCATTTCTTTCAGTATTTGTAAAGTGTCACAAATATTCTGATCGAGCCCACGCCGAAACGCAGCAACTCGATCTATTGCTGCAGCGTATGCAAAGCAGTTGGATAAGCAGCTTTATAAATGTATCGGCACGTCTTAGCGCGTCCATGATAGTGCGTGCAATAGCGTTACCACCTCATCTGCTACTGGCGGATAGTCGCGCACGCGAATCGTTGCGCCGTCGATACTTTCTATGTCGTACCCCGTGTCGCCGATGAGCAAGAAGTCTGCGTTGGGCAGGTTGTCGGGTAGCGGCTGTTCCAATTGCAGCGTCTGTCCTTCGATGGATGAAATTGCTCGCTCTGTGCGGGCACTCGGCAGGGTCCAATTAGAATCGCCGTAGCTCAAGTGCGTGCCGTCGAGTAGATAGGCCTGTAGCGGCTGGCCGCCTGCATCGACAGAGAGAAAGGCAAAATGACCGGCCATAGTAACGGGGCCGTAGTTGCGCTCGCTATAGTCGTTGGCCGAGAGGATATAGTCCGTGCGGTCTGTCAGCGAAACTTCCACGGCGAGTGCGCCGCTTTCTTCGTCGTAGCCAAGGAGGCGCGTAGCCAAGACCGGCGAGGTTTCGCCTTGATAGGGCACCATCACGGCGGCGTAGTGGCTAGCGAGATTCTTTTCTGCGCTGCGCTCGGCCAAGATTTGCTGGACCGGCTTCGCGTTGAGCTGGCTGCCGTGGCACGAGCGCCAGCCGGGGGTGTCGGCCAGCAGTAGGCGGTCTATATCGTTGAGTAGGTGCAGGTCCATGCGGGTCTCTTCGTATTGCCACGTCGCTTGTACGGTCTGCTGTGGTTGTGCAGCGCGCGGCTGTTCTGCCCATTTTAACCATTCTTCGAGTGTGGGGTTTGCTCCGTCGAGCGCAGAAAATTCAACATCTCTAACATCGATAAAATCGCCGTTGCAGTGAAAGCTGTAGTGGTGTGTGTTGCCCCCTTGCACGCGAAAGAAGTCCACCGCGTAGGTGCCGCCGTCGGGCCGCTGCACGAGCGCGCAGGTGCGCTGGTACTGGCTACACTGCGCGTAGGCGTGCGCCGATGATTGTACGACTTCTATACTCGGTCCACGTCCAAAGAGCTCGAGTTTGGAGTCGCGCTCGGGATGGTTCTGTTTCTCGCCGTCTACGATGACGAGATGGTGCGAATGGGTGCTCTTGGTCCAGACGCCGCGCGGATCGTCCCAGATATAACCGCGGTCGGCGGCTAGCTCGCTGTGGTGCGCGATATAGCTAATGCCGAGCGTGTCCGTGTGGCGGTGGTTGCCTAGGGCTGAGGCGTTGAAGTAGAACGCCGTATGGCCGTCAGCATGGCCGCCGCGCAATACGCCGACTTTCCAGGCGGGGAAAAACTCCGTGCCGCGCGGCAATGGCGTGGGGTCTCCGGCCTGAATATCTGGGTTGCGGTGCCAGAGGGCGTATTCGTCGCCCGCTTCCGAGAGGGGGGCTGCCAGCGTTTGCTCTAAGAGCGCCGCGTAGTGCTCACCGTAGTGGGCCGTCAGCACTTCGGCGTGGATCCCCTGTAGACCGCCGCCAAAATGCGTGTCGCCAATGACGGGGTATTTGCGGTTGGGGTCGAGCATGCGCAGCATGTTTTCGAGCGCGAGACGGTAGCGGGAAAATTGGTGATAGGGGTCGAAGTCGACGAGGCGCCCGCCTTGTTCTGGCGCGTGGTCTTCAGGGTCGCTATAGCCTGCTAGGAGGTCGGGGATCTGCCGCATCAAGTTGAGGAACATATCGGAGTAAGAAGGCGACTCAGTGCAGAAACCGTCTGTGTGAAAACCTTTTTCTAATAGCGCTTCAAAACCTGCGATGGCGCGGCGCACGCTCTCGGGGCGGTCAAAGAGACGGCCGACGAGTGCGCTGAGTGCGCGAGCAGGTGGACACTTGTTGTTGATCTCGTTCCAACGCTCCATATCGTCGCAGCCGGCCAAGATGAGATCGCGGCTAATGCGCTGGTCCATCTCGGCGGAGAGGATGGGCTGTCCGCCGCTATCTTTGGCGTCGCGGATCAGGTCGTAGGCCAGCGTTATCGGCAACAAGATGCCGGCGTCGCCGCCGCTACAGGCAAAGCGCCCGGCGCCCCAAAAGCCGTTAAAGAGCTCCGAGTGCTCGCCGTTTTGGTGTCTGCCATCGAAGGCGCTGATAATGGTCTCGGGAGCAAATTGTCCGCCACGCGGGTGGCGGCCCATTTCGATTGCCACTTCGGCGGGCGGGCAGTCAGCGTAGGTGCCGTCGTAGGAGTGGTAGAGCCAATGGGCGTAGCGGCTGGCGGTGATGTCCATGATCCAGGCGGCGCACGTTGCGTAGGTGGGGTCTTCGGTGAGGGCGTAGAGTTGGGCCAGTGGCAGGACTTGGTCCAAACACCAGCGGCCTTGTTTGGAGCGCAGGACGCCGCTAAAGCTAGTGTGGACGGGAAAACTCACCCAGCGGTAGGCGTGGGTGCCTGTGGTGTCTTCGGGGTGGGCGCGTTCGTTGTCGTTTAGGTAGAAGGTGAATTCCTGTCCCATTCGCGCCGCTTTGATGGCACCCGTTTCTGGGTAGTCGGCGTTGGGGTATTGGGTGTTGCAATATGTGCAGGTGAGGTGCTCTGGGTCGCGGATATCCCATTGGTAGAGTCCGGTCTCGCCCATGGAGGAGAGGCGGCCGACGCAGGCGGGGCAGTTTTGGCCGTATTCGGGCCAGGGGGTGAGGACGGGGATCATGCGCTCGAAGAAGGATCTATCTTGTTGTAGGGCGTAGGCGGTTTGTTGGCGCCAGGTTTCGACTAGCCTTTGTGCCCAGGGGTGGCGGTGGGCGTTTTGGCGGGCGCGGGTGATGTTTTGTATGGGCATGGTAATGGGCTTTCTTTTTGATGGCTTTCTTTTTTAGAGTAGCTGTATAAGTGCTTAGGAGGTGGCTGCGGGTGGGCGGGGTGGCATTAGTCCCGACGGTTTTTTGTTTGGCCCCAGGCCTTCTCCCATCGCTCCGCTGGCGTTTCGACTCCCCGTCGCCCAGCCACGCGGCCCTTTCCTCCGGCAACCCCCCAACAAAAAACCTCTGGGACTAACGCCACCCCCGCAAATCCCCTGTTTGGAAGGGAGGGAGGGAGTATATCCGTTGGCTTGGGAGAGTGGGAGTATATCCGTCAATTAGGATATAAGGCCTTTCCCTCCTCCAACATCAGGCTATAAGGTTTTCCTCCTATGCCAGTGGGGGTCGAGGGGCGTCTTGCCGAAGGGGCAAAAAACAACGTAGGCCCAACTGCCCAAGCCCGCCCGACCTCACTGTGTCGGATATAGGTGCCGGGAGGCACGGAGCTGCGCCGATGAGCACATCGCCGACGTTTTATGTCTCGCTCGAGGGAGACATAGCTGGAGCGGGCAGCATGCCACGACAAAAGACGGCGACGGGCCTTTTGCGACTATATCGCGAGCTCAGCAGGCGCTGCACACCCCTGGCCGCGGTGGGCATTGACTATGCGATGGGCATAAAGCTGGGCTTTAATATTGGCGTGCGCCGCCTGGAGACAGGCGAGTGGATTTGTTGGCGGGCACGGGCTCGCAGAACTGGCAGTTGGATGGGGCTGGGCGACTCGTGCTGGAGTAGAGGTAGCACCCTATATAGTGCTGGCCGAGTTGCGCGCTGATCTTCACTGCGGCAGGCGGGGGCGGGGAAACGAGCAGCTGCTCAATCGTTTCCTACATCGTTCACGCGTCGAAGTGCTCTATGCCCGCGAAGCGACGACGCAGCGCTACGCCCAACTCTTCTTCCAACTGTGCAGCCAGGGGACGCCAATTTCCATCAACGACCTGTGGATAGCTCTGTTGGTAGTCGAACACAATTTGGCGCTCTTTTCACGTGCCGGCCATTTTGATCATTTGCCGCAGTGGGCGCGGGTTTAGCTTCTCAACTACGTCTCGCTGCCCGGCGGCATAATCAGCCCATCGGGGTTGCGCACGCCGTAGAGTGGGGCTAGTTCGCGGTAGTCGACGCCGATGCGTCCGTTCCAATCCCATTTGACCACGCCGTCCAACAAGGTCAGCTCGCAGACGATGCGCTCTTTACCGCGCAACAATCCGCTCGCCACATCCGTGTAGCCAAAATCACCTTCTAAAACTTTGAGCCCTGCTACGTCGGCAACGGCGCCGATGCTCAGGTGACCCAGCTCGTCGTGGCCGATTTCGCGCGCCGGGTTGACCGTGGACTCGCGTATGACCTCCTCTAAGGGCATGCCCAAGATCAGAAACTTCGACATGACGGTGACCATGTCCATCATGTCTTCGTTCATGTTTTTTGTGTGCAGGTCCGTCGAAATGGAGTCGGGGTAGAAGCCTTGCTCAATCGCCGGTACGGCGTTGCGCCAATAGAACGAACCGCCGCCGTGGCCGACGTCAAAGATGATGCCGCGTTTGCGCGCCTCGTAGAGATAGTTCAGCACTTTGCCGTCGGCGTCGACCCACGGTACATCACCGAGAAACATATGTGTGCTGATATCGCCGGGGGCCATGTGCTGGGTGACCAACTCGTAATAGGGGCGTTCCTTGGGAAAGAGTCCGAAGTCGATCATAGCCGGCATGCCCGCCTTTTGTCCAGCGGCCAGAGTGCGGTCGGTCGAAGTCCATTCGGGGCTTTTGAAGTGGGCGGTCTTGGAGCCGACGACGAAGTCGCTGTGTTCTTTCATGGTCGCCGCCGTCTGCTCTACATCCATATCGTCGACGTTTTGCTCCAGATTGGTATGGACCATGCCCATGCTGGCAATATTGATAAAGGCGTACATGCGGGTCTGGAAGCGCTCTAGGACGCGTTCGCGAAAATCGGCAAAGGTGCGCCAGCCAGCGCTGCCGGTATCGACCATCGTGGTGACGCCGCTGCGGAAGGAAAAGCCATCGGGCAAGATGCTATTGTCGCCGGCCCAGGCATTTTTCCAACCGGGGGTGGCATACATGTGGGTGTGGATATCGACGAGACCGGGGGTGATGTAGAGGCCCTGCACGTCGAGCACTTGTTTTGCTTGCTCGGCGGGGATGTCGCTGTCGACGGCGGCGACTTTGCCGTCCGTTATAGCCAGGTCCTTGGGTGTGTCAATATGGTTCTTTGGGTCGATGAGATGACCGCCCTTGAGCAGCGTGTCGAATTGCATGTGATGCTCCGATTGTTGTGGTGCGGTGTGAGGGCGGTAGTATAAACAGAAATGAAGACTATATAAAGAGGGGGTGTTTTTTCAGCGCGAGTTATTGGAACCGCAAGAAGGGTTAGGGGGGCCGTATTCGGCTCAGCGGTTCCAATAGCGGTGCAGAATTTCACCAGCGGTTGCCGCTTGGATACCGCGACCGGCCAAATCGCGTAAATCGTTTGCTGCACCGATAGTGGCCGCGCGTTCTGGGCCATACTGTGCGATCCCCTCAGCGTAAGCCAAGCGCGCTGAGGAGAGGTCGCCCTTTGCCAAATAGGCCAGGCCCATATTGAACTGAGCCTGAATATTGTCCGCATGCTCTAGGGCCGATTGATAGGCCGCAATAGATCCGTCGAAATCGTCTTGCAGGTATAGACACCATCCCAAATTGACTTTGGCGGCGGTGTGGTGCTCGTCTAATTGCAGGGCTTGGCGATAGGCTAGCTGTGCCCTCGCGATATCGCGTGCGCCAAAGAGGGCCATGCCCAATTGCACATAGTCCTCGGCGCGCATTGCGACTTTGTTCTCGTCGAGCATTTGTGCGTAGAGTGCGGCCGTGTTTTGATATCGCCCCTCTCTTTCATACAAGAGGCCAAGGGCGAAATAACTCTCGGCCTCGGCTCCTTCTAATCGCACGGCCTGTCGATAGATCTCTATGGCGCGGGCGCGGTTGCCCTCGGCGGCATATACGGCGGCGAGGTTGTTGTAGTACGAGGGGTTTTGCGGGGCGAGCTCAATGGCCTGCAGGTAGGCCTCTGCCGCGGCGGTGTAGTTCTTTTCGAGTGCCCTCAACACGCCGAGGTTGTACAGGGGTTCGGCATTGTCCGGCCTTTGTTTAACGATTTCTTCCAAAATTTTTGCAGCCCCAGCAGAGTCGCCCTGCCGCTGCATTAGCTGCGCGCGCTGCACTTGGATGCTCTGCAATGCGTGGTCGTGGGTGAAGGCCCCGCGCACGAGTGCTTGGCGGCGTTCTTCGTCATTCTGTTCGGCGGCGGCGTTGGACTCGGCCAGCATCGCCGCGAGCCAAACGCGGTGAAAAGCCATATCCGTTTGGTAGGCCAAAAGTGCGCCCTGGCGTGTAAAAACCGAATCAAAAGTAGCGCTGGCTTCTTGGTGTTGGCCGGCGTGATAGAGTGCGGCGCCTAGATTTTTTTCGTAGCGATTTAAGCGTTCGATATCATCGGCTGGCGTGTGCTGCATCGCTTGGCGGAAATGGGTTGCGGCCTGTGCAAAGTCTTTCTTAGCTATGTTGAGGTGGTAGTGGCCGAGGGTGTATTGCTGGTAGTGCAGCGGTTGGTTGGGGTAGTATTTGAGCAGGTTGCCGAGCCGGTCGTAGGCGCGTTCGGTGGTGTGGTTGATGCCGATCCAAAGAGAAGAATGCATGATCAGAACGGGCAATACGCCCCAGCGCACCTGTTGCCACGCGCTTTTGTTTTCGGGCATTGTCTGTAGGCAATTGGCCCCCCAGAGCATGCAGGCCAATGCGGGAAAGGCCATCAGGTCCCAGTCGCGACCCCCCATGCTGATATAGTGCACAAAGAGCAAGCTGCTCGTGCCCAAGGCCGCCCAGCCGAGGAAAGAGCCCTGCGGAGTAGCCGCCCTGCGACTAAAGAGAAAGGCCAAGCCCCAAACGGCGCCGAAGGGGCCGAGCAGCAAAAGTTCGTTGGCCCAGTTCGCCCAGTGTGGGATGGACAAGATGGCGTAAAATCCCCGTTCGCCAGCGTCCCACAGCGGCATGTGCATAGAGCGATAAATATTGAAGTAGACATAGGCGGCGCTGCCCGCACCCGCGGCGAGCAGGGGGCCGTAGATGCGCGGTTGTCTGATGGTGTTTCCCAAGCGACCCGGTGCACGCCAAAGCAGGTAGACCCAAGACAGGGCCAGCGAAAAAGACAGCAAGTGAAAGGCCCCGGCCAAGGCGAGGCTCAGGGTGGGGTAGAGTAGCGAGAACCGGCCTTGGAGATAGTGCAAACTGCACCAGATGTAGAGCGCTGTTGCGAGCGTCACGAGCGTGTAACTCTCGCCGTAGCCAAAGAAATACTGGACGGAGCCCATAGCCAAAGCCATGCCCCACAGTGAGAAGCGCTGCAAAAAGTCGGGTGCTAAGAGGGCGGCTATTTTCCACAGGACGAGGGAGTAGAGGCCGCCGGCTAAACAGCTCAGGACTTCGTAGGAATCGCTAGGCTGCCAGCCCCACAGGGCGTGGCCTAGGCAGTATACTTGAAAGTGGACATAGAGGTCTAGCGCCTGTTGGAAATTGATGTACTCGTAGCCGGCGATGTCTAAGCGGCTGTGGTGGCCCGGTATGTCGGCTACGGAGACGTCGCCGGTTAGCGCGTGTTGGAGGATAGAAAACCACTTGTCGCTATCGCCCAATAAATGAGATCGGTCGCGGAAGAAGTAGGCTGTGGCAGCAAAGGCGAGGACTAGGCCCCCGTGCCACAGGGCGGCGGGGACCTTCGCGCACCGCAGGGAAAGCAGTGCTTCGTCTAAGCGGGTCATCGACGGGGGGTGGAGCATGCACCACGTGGCCCCGATGCCGACTGCGCCAAACAATGCGGCTACCCAGGGCGAATAGTAGTGAAGTTGGTCTGCGCCCCAGAGGTGCGCGGGATAATAGTACCCCAAGGCGTGCAATAGTAGATAAAAGAAAAGAGGTAAGACGATTAGCTTCACGATCGTTTCTTTTGGTTTTCGAGCACGTTATAGGTTTGAGGGGTTATTTTGCATAGAAGGAAATATGTATTTTGTTTCATCGTGTATACGATACCTATCTCACAGTGAAAATGGAAGACAACAATGAAAATAACGGCGATAAAGACGCTGGCCTCGTGGGCGGGACTGCGCAACTGGGTGCTGGTAAAAATAGAGACCGATACCGATATCTACGGCTGGGGTGAGGCGACCTTAGAGGGTAAAGAAGAAGTGGTCATGGCGCAGATCGAAAAATTTGGACGCTCGCTCATTGGTCAGGACCCACTGCGGGTCGAACATATCTGGCAGCAGCTCTACCGCCATACGTTCTGGCGCAGTGGACCGGTGCACAACTCGGCGCTGGCTGGTTTGGATCAGGCGCTGTGGGATCTGCGCGGCAGGGCCTGGGGCGTGCCCGTGTATCAGCTCTTGGGCGGTCAGGTGCGCGACTATATCCGCCTGTATACGCACGTCGGTATCTACCAACCGGAAAATATGGTCGAAGACGCACAGCGCGATGTCGAAGATGGCTTTACGGCGATGAAGACGGGAGCTTGGGCCGGCGACGGCAAGTTGCCTGAGCGCGAGCGCGTGGCTGCTTTTGCCGAGCGGATCGGTGCGCTGCGCAAGGCGGTGGGTGCTGGCGTAGATATTATGGTGGATGATCACGGCAGGGGCACGCCGTCGAGCGCCGTGCGATTGATGAAGGCATTGTCGCCGTTTGACCTATTCTTCTTGGAAGAATCGGTGCAGCCGGACGATTTGGAGGGGCTGGAAAGAATGCGCGCGGCCGACCCACCGATGGACCTGGCCGCCGGCGAACGGCTCTATTCTAAATGGGACTACCGGCCGATCCTAGAAAAGCGTCTTCTAGATATCATTCAGCCCGACATATGTCATGCCGGCGGCATCAGCGAAGTAAAGAAGATTGCCGCTTTGGCCGAGGCGTATTATGTGCAGGTGGCTCCGCACAATCCGCAGGGCCCGCTATCGACCGCAGCCGCGGCGCATCTGGGGCTGGCTACGCCCAATTTCCTCATCCTCGAATACGTGCGGCAGGAACCGTACCGCGACGAGGCGATGCGCGAGAATTGGGTGGTGGAAAACGGCTGTTTAGAAGTGCCAGATCGCCCTGGTTTGGGTGTGGATTTGAATGAAGATGCACTGCTCGCGAGTCCGATGCGCAGCGGCGATGGGCGCGTCGATGCCTATTCGGCCGACGGTAGTGTGCGCGATGTATAGCTGCTTTTGGTGGGAACCCTAGATGGGGATAGTCGCGGTGGGAGTGGAAAGACCGCCGGCCTTTGTTTAGTTTGAAATCCTTAGTTAGGAGCAAGTAAATGCCACCAGAAAAGAGTAAAGCGCTGGTCCAGACCTTAAAGAAAATTCCCATTTTTAAAGGACTCGCGCCTTCGCAAATACAGAAGGTCTTGGGTGCTTGCGAGATGAAGCTCTTTAAGCCAGGTGATATCGTCTGTGCCCGCGGCACGATGAGCGACGACATGCAGGTGTTGATATCGGGCGAATTGGGCGTGATGAGCGATGACGGCATTTGCCTGGCGGTCTTGACGCCGATCACGACGGTCGGAGAAATGGGCATGATCACGCGCCAGCAGCGCTCGGCTCAGGTCGAAGCGCTACAAACGAGCCAGGCCCTGGTTATTGCCCGCCGGCCTTTTGAGATGCTGCTCAACAGCGATGTGGACTTCAAGCTGCAGGTCTATCTCAATGTCGTCGGGAGTCTCTCCGGCAAGATCGTCAACGATAATGTGCGCTTGCGCGATCACTTATTAGAGCGCGTGGAGTCAGAAAAGGCCATTCACGCGCTGCGCAAACAGCTCGATTTCGCTCTCGATATTATTGAGCAAAGCGCCGAGATGTCGCGCTCCGAGGCGCAGACGCAGATCGACGAAAAGATGATTGACGATGCGCTGCGCATTCTCATAGTTGACGACGAAGAGCCGGTGCGTGACTATGTCAAAAAAGCGCTGGTCGACTGCGAGGTTGTAGAGGCCGCCGATGGTCAAGAGGCGCTCATAGTCATTGAGATGGCGAAGCCCAATTTGGTTATTACCGATATTCACATGCCCAATATGGACGGCTTTGAGCTGGCCAAAGAGATTGGCGAAAAATATCCAGACTTGCCGGTGATCGCGCTGTCGGGCATGATTGCATCCGAGGATATAGCGGGGCACAATTTCTCTAGTTTTATCGACAAACCAATGCGTATAGAAGATTTTCGCGAGGCGATTGAAGAGGCGTTGAGTAAAGAGGAATAGCGGAGTCGAGTGGTCGTAGTCTCTATGCGTTGGCTGATTTTACTATTGGGGTAGTCCATATTGGTAGCAAAAAATAAAATGCTGATCCAGAGCTTAAAGAAGCTTCCGTTCTTTGATGGGCTCTCGGTGGTGCAAACGCAGAAAATAATCGCGCTCTGCAAGTTGCATGAATTCAAGCCGGGTGATGTGCTATGCAAATTGAACTCGATCAGTGACAATATGCACATCCTGATCGCGGGTGAACTCGGCGTGATGAGCCAGGACGATATTTGTCTGGCGACGCTGCATCCGGTGACGACGGTGGGCGAGATGGGGCTGATCACGCACCAGCGTCGTTCGGCCCAGGTCGAAGCGCTGCAGGCGAGCAGGGCACTGATGTTGCCGGGACTGGCCTTTGAGAAAATGCTCGCTGGTGATGCTGAGCTCAAGTTGCGAATCTATCAGAATATCATCGGTATCCTCTCGGGAAAGATCGTCAACGACAACGTGCGTTTGCGCGACCATCTATTGGGGCGCTTACAGTTGGAGCGCTCTATCCAAGACCTGCGCAAGAAGCTCGATTTGTCGTTGGAATTATTGCAAGAACTGTCCGGTATGGAGCGCGAAGAGGCCATGGGGCAGATCGACGGCAAAATGATAGGTGAGCGTCTGAAGGTGCTTATCGTCGACGATGAGCAATCCGTGTGCGGCTACGTAAAAAAAGCATTAGATGACTACGAAGTCTTAGAGGCGTCCGATGGCGAAGAGGCGATGGTGCTCATTCAGATCGAGCGCCCGGACTTGGTGATCAGCGATATTAGCATGCCGAAGATGGACGGATTCATGTTGGCCGAACGCGTCGCGGAACGCTTCCCCAATCTGCCTATGATAGCGCTCTCGGGCAATGTCGGACCCAAGGATGTCGAGGGACATAACTTCGTCGGTTTTGTCGGTAAGCCGATGCAGATAGAGGAACTGCGCACGGCGGTGGGTGCGGTGTTGGCTAAGAATGAGTAATATTTTAGCAGCAAACGACAACGGAGATCTCCATGACTATCGCCACGAATATCTTGCCCACCGTCGATTTTTGCGGCACCGAACTGACGCGATTGATGATTGGCGGCAATCATCAATCGCGGCTACTCGCACTTTAGCGAGGAGCTCAATGTGGAAATGCGCGAGTACTACTCGGTGGAAAATGCGGCGCAGACTCTGCTGCGCGCCGAGGAGTGCGGCATCAACTGCATGCAGTCGTGCGGCGACGGAATTATCTTTTCAATGGTCGGTGCCTATCGCTCAGCCGGGGGGAATATGCACTGGATCGTGCAGACGGCCAGCGAGCAGGATGATCTCTACAAAAACATTCGCGGCGTCGCGCAAGTGCGGTTCGGAGGAAGAGATCCGCGCGTCGTTCCAATACGCCTTCGACCATATCAAAGCCGGCGATATCGTCAACGTGGGCATGTTTCAGAAACACCTCGATCAGGTGGCGATGAACGCGGAGATGGTGCGCGAAGTGCTCGGCGCAGCCTGAGCGTTCGTTCGCTTTACAAGTAGGTGATCTATTAGCCCCTCGTGCATGCAGACGGGGGCTTTTTGTGTGCTTGCTCAGTGTTCGCTGCTATAGCGCTCGCCCGCTTCTATAAGCACGTCGAGTCTATTTTGCGGCGGCGGCAGTGGGCAGGTGGCGTAGGGCGTGAAAGCGCAGGGTGGGGTGTAGGCTTTGTTGAAGTCGATGATAATGCGGCCGTCGCCTAGGTGTTCGACGACGATAAAGCGTCCGCCGCCATAGCTCTCCTGGCCGTTGGTGGCATCGGCGAAGACGGTAAAGAACAGTTTGTCGCCTAGTTCGCCGAAGAGGGCAAGGCGCTGCTCTTGACCGTCGACGGAGAACACGACATTGCCGGGCCAGGGCGTTTCGGCGCTGGTGCCAATGATAGAGGGTACTTCGATGGAGCGGGGCGTAGCGAAGATTTCAAAGTGGCCTTCGATGCGCCAGGTCCGGTCGATATCGAAGTAGTCGATACCGGCGAAGTGCTGTCGCGTCTCACTCTGAGTATCCTTGAGACGCACGCCAAAGCGGCCGTCGCGTTCGATCGGATAAAAGCGCAGCCTGCCCATGCGCAGGGCCTCGGGGTCGGCGTCTTTTAGCACGGAGAACTCTTGTTGTTGTACGGCGCGTTCGACACCGAGCGAATCGCGCTGTGTGATATGGACATCGGCCTCAATTCGCAGAGAGACGTGGCCTTCTGTCAGGGTGAAGACGCCGATATGGGCGGGTGTTTCGGTGGGGAAAACGAGTTCGTTGTCTTCGGTTGAGCCAAAATTATTGTCGCCTTCTTTTAGCCAGTAGAGCCCGGACAGGCTCAGGAAACCTTCTTCTGCCGTCAGGCGCTTGAGGCGCTTTGCTCGCCAGGCGTTTATCTCTTCGCTGTGCTCTGCGGCACTGAGGGCGATGGGTAGCAGTAAAGCGACAAGCACTAGGAGGGTTGGGCGCATGGGATCGTTGCCTTGCGGGTTTTAGGTCGTGTGTTTGGTCGGGTGCGAACCGTGTTTAGCTAAGATAGCTGAGATGATTTGTACTGGCCACACCTTAGCCTATCAGAGCGTGTGAGACGATGTCTTAATGCTTGAGTTGATCGTTTTGTGCCTCCTGGGCGCGGCTCTTCGAGGTCAGGAGTCTTTGTCGCCTGTTCAGAGTCAGCGGAATTCGTACATTGAACTGGAAGTGACAGCAGACGCACCCTTCTTACCAGGACACAAATTGAGGAATTGTGATTGGTGTCCTGGTTTGTCGGTCATTACCCAATATCCGTTTATGAGGTGGATTCAGACTTGAACGATGCAGATAAAATCCAAGATCCGTCTATGAGCGAACTAACCGAGTTGCGCCAGCGGGTGGCTGAACTGGAAGCGAGAGAAACAGAGCATAAGCGGCTCGAGGAGACATTGGCGCGGTTGGCGACCTTTCCCGAGCAGAATCCCAACCCCGTCATTGAGACGGATGTCCTTGGCCATGTGACGTATCTCAATCCCGTAGCCAAGGAGCACTTCCCCGACTTGGCTACTGCTGGCCTTCAGCACCCTATACTCGAAGGTTTGGAATCCACCATCCACACCTTCAAGGAAGGCCAGATAGGCTCTTTCCTGCGCGAGCTTGAGCTTGGCGACCGCATCTACGAACAGAAGACCACGTATATGGCGCAAACCCATATCGTGCGCATCTTCGTTCACGAGATCACCGAACTCAAGCGGCTCGAGGAGACGTTGGCGCGGCTGGCGACCTTTCCCGAACAGAATCCCAACCCCGTCATTGAGACGGATCTCCTTGGCCATGTGACGTATCTCAATCCCGTAGCCAAGGAGCACTTCCCCGACTTGGCTACGGCTGGCCTTCAGCACCCTATACTCGAAGGCTTGGAGTCCATCATCCACACCTTCAAGGAAGGCCTGGTAGATTCTTTCCTGCGCGAGATCGAGCTTGGCGACCGCATCTACGAACAGAAGACCACGTATATGGCGCAAACCCATATCGTACGCATCTTCGCTTACGAGATCACCGAACTCAAGCGGCTGCAAGAACAGCTTCAGGAAAATTTAACTGAATTAGAACAGACCAATAAATACCTACAACAAACCCAGGTGCAACTAGTGCAGTCTGAAAAGATGGCGGCCATGGCCAGCCTAGTCGCCGGCATCGCTCACGAAATCAACACCCCCATTGGTGCGATCTCCAGCGTGCACGATACCCTGGGCCGAGCGGTGGATAAGCTAAAGGTCATCCTGGCGGATGAAATTCCCCAGACGCATCAAAACAACCGCAAAATAAACACCATCCTACAAGTCATTTCTGACGCCAGTAATGTGATAAAAACTGGATCTGAGCGGGTGAAGACCACTGTCCAGAGTCTGAGGAATTTTGCTCGCCTGGACGAAGCCGAACTGAAGAGTGTAGATGTTCACGAAGGTCTCAAAAATACTTTGAAGCTGGTGCAGCACCATTTGGGAGACCGCATTGAGGTGGTCAAAAACTATGGTGATGTCCCACCGATTCTCTGTTATCCCGGCCGCTTGAACCAGGTCTTTCTCTGCTTTCTGATTAATGCCATCGAAGCCATCGAGGGTACGGGAAAAATTGTCATCACTATTTCGCAGCAAGGGGATAAATTGCAGGTGGCCATCAAAGACACCGGGACCGGCATTCCGGACGAACATCTCGACCGAATCTTTGAACCTGGATTTACCACAAAGGGCGTAGGCGTTGGAACAGGTCTTGGATTGTCGATCTGTTACCAGATCGTTCAGGATCACAAAGGAGAAATTCAAGTGGAAACTAAGGTCGGAGAAGGCACGACTTTTACAACCGTCTTGGCCTATAGTTTCTCTGGCTTCATATTGCGCTAGAATATCATCGCGTGTCTGAAGGCGCGTATTCGCCGCGTGCGACCTGCGTGTAGTGGGCGACGCCTTCTTTGACTTCTTGCCAAGGTTTGAGCCGGCGCGCGGCGGCCATTTCTGTGACCTGGTCCTTGGGCAGCAAGTTTTCGACGATGACATAGCCGCGTTCTTTGATCTCTGCGAAAACGGTGTTATTGAGTTTTTTCTCTGGCATATAAAATTCCTGGAACCATAAATTGCCGTCGGGCGTTTCATTCTATGTGAGTCGATCCGGTCACGACTCGCATCCCTCCCGACGGCGAGAGGCGCTTTTCGCAAGAAGCGCGCCTCTCGTCGTTTTTTTATTCCCTTTTAGGCGAAATTCATGTAGAGTAAGGTGCAGACGTCGTTGAGGTGCACTTCGTAGGTGCCCTTGGTGATAACTTTTTTAGGGTTCCTCGCGTGCCGCCGTATCTTTTTTGGCAAAGCGCTGTAGGCCTATAATCATGGCAATGCTCAGTCCGGATATCAAGAGCACGCCGCCCAGCGCCACGTGCAGCGGATGCTCGGGCAAGAAGTAGTGCCCCGCGCCCATCAACAGCACGGCGCTGGCAATGAGGAAACAGAACGAGCCGACCCAATGGGCCATACCTTCGGGGTCGGCTACTAGCGCCGGATTAAAACCGGCGATTAGGGTGAGGTTTTTTTTCACTTTGATCAAGTAGGCGATGACGTAGAGCGGCAGTGCCGAACCGATTATGATCGAGAGAACGAGTAGGTCTTTGTCCATAAATCCTTTGGCTGTCTGCGCGTGGCGCAGAGGTCGCGCCTTTGAAATGGATGCTGCTTATTGCCAGAGCGGCTCGTCGTCTGCGAGCATACTCTGCAAGAATTCCTCGTTGAGTTCGACGCCCAAGCCCGGTTTTTCCGTCATTACGACGTGGCCATCTTGGATAACGGATTCGTCGGAGTTGAGCACGTTGTCCCATGTCGGGTCGTTAAAGCGGTGGAACTCTAGCGCTAAGAAATTGGGCACGCTGGCGCAGACATGGGCGTCTCCGACGGTGCTTAAGGCGCTGGAATTATTGTGCGGCGCGAAGGGGATATAATAGGTTTCGGCCATATTGGCGATCTTGCGACACTCGCTCAAACCGCCGCATTTGGAGATGTCGGGCATGATGATATCGACGGCTTGTTTTTCGATGATCTCGCGATAGCCGTAGCGCAGGTAAGCATTCTCGCCGGCGCAGATAGGCGTCTTTGTAGAGTGCGTGATATTGGCCATGGCCTGGATGTTTTCCGGCGGCACCGGTTCTTCCAGCCACATGAGATTTAGGTCTTCTAAGGCGTGGGCGACCTTCATGCCGGCGGTGGCGTCGTAGCGGCCGTGCAGGTCGATCGCTAGATCCATCTTGGGTCCGACGGCCTCGCGCAGCTCGTGCGCTTGGTCGATCATGATTTCGAGCTCGCCGGGGGTGACGGACCAGTTCCAGCGGTCGAGCTTGTGCGGGTTTTTGGCATCGTCGAGGTCGAACTTAATAGCAGTAAAACCCTTGGAGCGTACTTCGGCTGCACGCTCTTTGCAATCGGTCATGGCGCTGTCTACGTAGAGGCGAACGCGATCGCGGAACTTGCCGCCCAAGAGCCGGTAAACAGGCACGCCCTGTGCCTTGCCGGCCAGGTCCCACAGTGCGATCTCTAGGCCGGTCAGCGCCGAGATGCCGAGGCCCGACATGCCGCCTCTAAAAATATAGCTGCGGCGGATGCCCTCGAAGAGCGCGTCGACATCGCGCGGGTCTTTGCCGATGAGTTGCTCTGCCATGGTTCGCGTGGAGCCGCGCCAGCCGCCGTCGACGTGGCTGGCCTCGCCCGTGCCGTAGACGCCCTCGTCGGTGTAGATGCGCACGTAGTGGTAGAGGTAGCGCGGTTTGCCATCGATCATCATGCGTACTTCAGCTGTTTTTACGTCGGTGATTTTCATAGCGGGATTATGTCCTTTTGCAAATAGGTCGCGTGCAGGTTCTGCCGTTTTTAGTCCAGATGCAATTGGCCTATGGCGCGGGTGGTCGCATCACAGTACCAGAGCACGTTGTCGTGAATGGTTAGGCCGTGGATTTCCGTGGGTGCTTCGACGCGAATGACCTGCCAAATCATGCCAGTATCCACGTCCATGCGCGAAATAGTACCGGCGGAAGTATCGGCGACCCAGAGCGTGCCGTCGTCGGCCCAGGCCAGACCGTGCACGCGCAGGCCGGGGGCGCGGAATGAATGCACCTCTTTCCAGTCGTCGACCTCTATGACGTGCACGGATTGTGAGGGTGGGACGGCGATATAGAGTTCGCCGTCTTTCCACTCTAGTCCGTGGGCGCCCGTAACGCGGGCCGTCGCGGGATCGGCCCAAGTTACTTTGCCGTTGCCGGGTGAGTCGTGCTTGGCGATTGTTTGGCCCGTTTTCAGATCGATCTGGGCGATCTTTAGTTCAAAGGTAGAGGCGACCCAGAGGGAGTTATTGCCGATGGTCACGCCGCTGGAATGTTCGGTGTCGGTCTGTATTTCAGAAAGCACTTCGCCCGTTTTCCAGTCGAGTTTGTAGAGCTTTAGGTCGGCTTGATCTATGCACCAGAGGCCGTCGGGGGCGGCCTGTAGGCCGTTGGGTTGGGCTCCGGGGCTGGTAAAACGCTGTTCTATGCGGGCGATTGTAAAGGCCATTTTGTGCTCTTTCTTTTATGGAATAAGGTGTATAGATACGATGTACATCAATCTAAGAGCTGTTTGAGCAGAAATGGCAGCTCTTTTTTATGCCATCAATGTGTTTTTTTAGGCTGTTGTACCTAGGAGGTAGTTCCAGTTTTGGCGGCGGATAGCCCGTTCTTTGTAATGATCGCTCTGCGATACTTTGAGCGGATTGGCAAAGGAGAGGATATTGTTGGCGTCTTCGGCCGCGGCGCGCGAGTCCCAATTGGTCGCTTGGTTGCTGTGCCCTGGGTCATGATTCCACGAGGGCTGCTCGTTGTCGCGCGTGCGGCGAAATAGAAACTTGATCATATGGCGCTTGTGATCCGAGCTATTGGCCGCCGTGCCGTGCCAGAGATCGTAGTGCGTAAAGGCGATGGTGCCCGCTTTGACGACGAGGGGCACTTGACCGCGAATATTGCTATAGTGGGCCATGCGATCGGTCGGCGCGTTGCGAAACTGCGTGCCCGGCACAATCATCGTCGGGCCCATATCGGGCGTGATATCCGTGGGATAGTAGAGGCCGAGAAAACGATTTATTAGCGTGTCTCTATTGTTGAGACCGTCTTGGTGCCAGTTCATATGACTGGAGTGGGGCTGTTTGCAGTGCCAGTGGCGGTGCGACTGTACTTCGTAGTCGGCGCCGAGTAGGCTCGTTAGCGCGCCCTGTACCTGCGGGTGTTCTAAGACCTGGCCTAGTTCGGGCACCTCTTCCGTGATGGCGTCGCCGGGGTTGTGGTCGAGCGCGTCGAGTTGTGCGGCGATCTGCTCGTTGAGGCCTGCGGGCAATGCGGGTTCGACGAGATGGTAGCCGGTTGTGATAAATTTTGCGACCTCGACATCGGACAGTAAATATTGCTTATCCATCTACGACCTCCATTTTTTGCAGGATGAATTCGTATCCCACCACGTCTAACTCGCGATCGTCGAAAGGAGCTTGCAGGTCGGGGAATTGCACGATCTGCCAGCCGTCGACGATCGCATCGTGTACGGTGTTGTAGGGCCAATCGAGTTCTGCAGCCGTTATTTCAACGCGAAATCCTGCCGTGGGTTCGATCTGAGTCAGGGCGAGAATATCGGAAAGGACATTGGGTGTGCGTGCGTGTAGGTAGAGCAGGCGCTGACGAGGTTGAGATGTGGGCATAATAGAGAGTCTCTCTGTGTTGTAGTGGGCGAATCGGCGATAATATAAGAAGATGGGCGTGTGCCAACCAGCGCATGGCGGCGCGATGTTTTGTGCTCTGCTGGCTCGATGTATAGTTTAGGCTCGCTAGCGATATAGACGCCAATAGAGTCAAGGAGGATATAAATGAAAATTACAGATATTCGCGCCGTAAAACTGCAGATGCCTTCTGCGGCGCCGCCCTCTTCTTCTCGTGCCGCTGCCTCCGTCACTTCGCCGCAATACGCCGTTGGCCACCCGGCAGGCGAGAGCAAGACCAAGCCGTGGCGCGCGGGCTGGGCTGAAGAGGCCGAAGTGGCCAATCCGATGTCGCGCTACGAACACGTCAAGCGCCACCGCAGTATGTGGTTGCCCAAGGATTGGGGCGCCGTTTGGTGCAAGGTGACCTTGGAAGACGGGACCTGGGGACTGGGCTCGACGGCGCACGGGCGCCCGGTGGCCGCCGTAATAGAGGATCACTTGGCGCCGCAACTGATTGGCCAGGACGCGATGGCCGGCGAGAAGTTGGCGGATATGATGTTTCGTTTGACCAAGCCCTACGGCACGGTGGGGCTGGCTTCGTATGCTATTAGCGCGGTAGATTTGGCTCTGTGGGACGCGCGCGGCAAAGTCCTAGAGCAGCCGGTATACGCGCTTTTGGGGGGGCCGCAGAAAGAGAAGCTGTTGTGTTATGTCACCGGTAACGATGTCGACTGGTATCAGGAACTGGGTTTTAAGGCCTTCAAGCTGGCCTGTCCCTATGGTCCGGCCGATGGCCTGGATGGTTTAAAGAAGAACGAAGACTTTATCGCGAGTGTGCGCGAACAAATTGGCCCGGACTGCGAGCTGATGCTCGATTGCTGGATGGCCTTTGACGTCGAATACACCGTGCGCTTGGCTGAGCGCTTGCGGCCCTACGGGCTGAAATGGATGGAAGAATGTCTGGTCTCGGAGGATTTCGACGCCCATCGCGCGCTGCGCCAGCGCCTGCCGTGGCAGGGTTTGGCCACCGGCGAACACTGGTATACGCACGTGCCCTTTCAGTGGGCCTGCGCGCATCGGGTGGTAGATATATTGCAGCCGGACATCCAGTGGGTTGGCGGTATGAGCACCTGTCTGAAGATTGCAGCTGCCGCCGACGCGGCGGGGATGGCGGTGTTGCCGCACGGCGGTGGCGGTACCGCCTTTGGGCAGCATTTTTCGCTGGCGATGGGCTGCGCGCCCTTAGCCGAGTACTTTATTGGATCGCCGCCCGGCGTGCCCTTAGAAGAACTGCCACGCCTGCCTGGTGTGCCCATCGCTCAAGACGGGTATGTGGTGCCAAGCGATGCACCGGGCTTTGGCATGGAAGTTGAGGAAGACTGGTTAGTGCCGTTTTTTTAGGCGCTAGCTCTCTAGATCCTTGCGCATCTGGGCGCCATTTTTGTCCCACCACTTGTGCAGTATGGTGATATCTGTACCGATGCAGAAGTGTTTGACGCCTAGGTCAAAATAGGGGTGTGGTTCGTTGATAAAGCGCAGTTCGGCGCGAGGTGGGACGCCTTTCTCCATCGATTTTCTGAAAACGAAGTCCTGTGCTGCCAATACTTCGGGGGCCGTGCGCTCGCCGGGTTTGCCGATATTCATGGCGTAGTCGGCGGCTCCCCACTGAATCATATCGACGCCGTCGACGGCGAGGATTTCTTCCAATTGATCGACGGCGCTCTGTTTCTCGATCATAATGACGACGACGATATCGCGCAGGGCCTGCACATAGTCGGGGGTGCCACCGTAGCCCATAAAGGTGAAGCGGCGCATACCGACGCCATAGGTGCCGTCGTCGCCAGGGGTGTCGGCGCGCACATAGCGGACGCATTCAGCGGCCTCCTCGGCCGAGCGCACGTCGGCAAAGATTACGCTGTGAAAACCCGAACCGACGGCGCGCTGCGCCACATAGGCGCGGTGCTCGGCATCGACTTTGATCATCATAGACATATTGTAGAGATCGGCGGCACGGCCCATGTTATCTAGGTCGTGCAGGTCGAACGGCGCGTATTCGGCGATGAATTCGACGTAGTCGTAGTGGCCGGTATGGCCAACGGCTTCAATGAGAGATGGCCACGTGCTTTGCACGTGAGTGCCCAAGGTGCTTTCGCCTCTTTGCAGCTTCTGACGCAGGATATTGGGTCGCATAGGTTTTATTCACCTCTATATGAGTGATTATTTTTGGTATATCGAAACATAGTGTATAGTCAGCTGCGTGGAAAAGCCGTGCCGTCCTGTGGTTGGTAGCCGATGGTGCGGCAGGCGTCTTCGACGTCCTGCCAGCCCTTTTTGTGGCGCGATATGCCAGGCACGATCGCGACATCGAGATCTTCGACGTCGACGCAGCAAGCAAAGAGCTGGGCCGTGTCGCGTGGGCTGATTTGATGAGTGGGCTCTTCTGGATCCCAGTCGCCGCTCTGGTCGAAACGCGGGCTGCCCAAGCGCACGCTGATGCAGGATAGGCCGTGCTGGTCGGAGTAGACGCGGCCGAGGGCTTCGCCAAAACACTTGGTGGCGCCGTAGACGTTTTGCGGAAAGATGGGTGCATCCCAAGAGACGGCTTCCCGGCCTTGGTATCCGAGTACGGCGTTGATGCTGCTGGCAAAGACGATGCGTTGACAGCCGGCGAGGCGGGCTGCTTCGAAGCCGTTATACCCACCGATGAGGTTGAGGTCGAGTAGCGTTTTGTAGAAGTCGGCGCGCGGGCTGCGATCGGCGGCTAGGTGAATGAGCACGTCTATACCTTGGGAGGCCGCGGTAAAAGCGTCGAGCTGGGTGATATCTAGCTCGACAAATTCCTCGTGCGCTTGCAGATCTTCGACGGGGCGGATATCGGCCAGGCGCAGCACATAGCGATCGAGCCAGTGGTGGCGCAGGATGGTGCCGACCATACCGGCGGCGCCGGTGATAAGGACTTTTTTTTTGTCGCTCATATTAGACCTGGGTCTCCAAGCGGTCGGTCGGTGGTGGCGGTGTGGGAGAGAGTGCGGAAATCTCCGCGCGCATCTCGGCCGACATCGCGAAGTCGGCTGCCTCTAAGGAGGGCGTGAGCTGTTCTAGGTTGCGTCCCCCGATGATAGGGGCGGTGATGGCGGGGTGCGTTCGTACCCAGGCTACGGCTAAGGTCACGGGATGTACGCCCTGCGCGCTGGCATATTGGGTGAATTTTTCGGCGACCTCGTAGTAAATATCGAGGCTATAGCGCTTGGTATAGCTGTCTTTTTCGAGAATGCGGCCGCTGTCGGGCTTTTTGCCGACGCCGTATTTGCCGCTGAGTAGGCCGCCGCCCAAGGGGCTGTAGGGGATAACGCCGAGCTGTTCCGATTGGGCTAAAGGTAAGATTTCGACTTCGGCTTGGCGCTTGGCTAGATTGTACATGGGCTGGATACACTCGAAGCGCGCGAGACTTTCTCTGGTGCTAATACCGAGGCCTTTGGCGATCTGCCAGGCCGCCCAATTGCTGACACAAGGGTAGAGAATCTTGCCTTGTTGCACGAGTGAGTCGAGGGCGCGCAGCGTTTCGTCGATGGGAGTATATTCGTCGAAATTGTGCACGAAGTAAAGGTCTAAACGGTCGGTTTTGAGACGCGTTAAACTGGCTTCGACCTGCTGGCTGATGTGGCGGCGCGAGAGGCCCTTGTCATTTATATCGCTGCCCATCGAGCCGCAAACTTTAGAGGTGATGACGAGTTGATCGCGTTCGCTCTGGATGAATTTGCCGAGAATTTCCTCCGAGCGCCCGGCCGAGTAGACGTTGGCCGTGTCGAAGAAATTGATGCCGATTTCGCGGCAGCGGTTATACATTGCTTTCGACGTTTTTTCGTCTGCCTCGCCGCCAAAGGACATCGTGCCGAAACAGAGTTCAGAGACTTTGACGCCGGTGCGCCCTAGGTTTGTGTATAGCATAGAGAGGCTCCTGTCTAAGTGCAGAAAATAGGCGTAGGGATTTTAAAACGCAGAGTGATTGTGCGCAAATGGATGGAGCATTTTTAGCTGTGGGATCGTTTGGGATAAACGGAATTATTCCAGGTGTTCGACCAGGTCGGCGTCGCATTTGGGACAGCGTTCCCACGAGGGCGATTGTATGGGTTTGGTGCACGCGGGGCAGAGGCCTAGCGGGTGTTCGTCCACTTGGCTGCGGCTGCCGTTTTTGTAGGTGATATAGCGCCAGACCGTTTTACCATCGCTATCGTAAAAGGCCCAGGTCCCCGTTTTTTTACCGTCTGACCACTTGCCGGCAAATTCGTTAAACTGTCCCGTCTGCTTTTTCCCCCCGCTGCCGTAATAGGCGATGTGCTGGCCCGTGGGTTTGTCCTCGTGGTACTGGTTTATGCTGGCGGGCCGGCCGTTTTTGTGGTATTCGACCCACTCGCCTGTTTTCCTGCCGAGATCGTAGGCGCCTTCGCGGCGCTTGCCGCCCTCGGCGTAGTAGAGAATCCAGGGTCCGTTCTTTTTACCGTCTTTGTATGCGCCGTCTTCGAGGGGGGTGGTCATAGATCTTTCCGCTCTTCGTTTTATAGGTAGTTGGAGACTTCGATCAGATTGGCATCTGGGTCGCGGAAGTAGAGCGAGAGAATGGGGCCTTGGGCACCGCTGCGTTCAATCGGACCTTCTTCCACAGCGATATCATTGGCGCGCAGGTGAAAGGCCACGCGCGCCAGCGGTTCCTGCGTAATAAAGCAAAGGTCGGCCGAGCCGGGTGTCGGCTGCTTCGATTTGGGTTCGAACTCGTTGCCATATTGGTGCAGGTTTATTTTCTGGGCACCGAAGGCGAGCGCTTTGCGTCCTTCGCCAAAGGAGAGTTCGCGCATGCCGAGCACGCACGTATAAAAGGTGCAGGTTGCACTGAGGTCGCGCACGGTGAGGACGAGATGGTCGAGATACTCTACTTGCATTTAGATATCCAATAATTGTGCCGCATTGGCTCCGAGGATGCGCGCGCGACTGGCATCGTCTAGGTCGGTCGCGTGGGTGCGCACTATTTCCAATGCTTGGCGATAAGTCAGGTGGCTGCTGGTGGGTGGCCAGTCGGTGCCCCAGAGGATGCGGGAGGGGCCGAGCAGTTTGAGCAAGGAGGCAAAAAAACCGAGTGCGCGTGGGCAACGAAAATCCCAGGGGGTCTCGGCCGCCGCGTAGAAAGCAGACGCTTTGACATAAATATTGTCGAGCTCGGCGGCGGGAGCGAAGCCGCCGTAGGTGGCATCGTCGGGCTCGAAGTCGCGCGGTAGGGCTAGGTGGTTGCAGAGGAATTTTATATCGGGATACCGCCTAGCCAGTTCTATCAGTGTACTATAATTATTCGGCGTTATGTGCAGGTTGCAGACTAGGCCACTCTCGGCAAAAGCGGCCCAGAGCCCTTCGCGCTCTCCGTCGAGCATCCAGGCGATATCGGCGCTGTTGGGGTAATAGCTGATGGCGACGCAGCCGTATTCTTCGCGGGCGCGGGTCACGCGTGCGGGGGCATCGTCTGCGTGCAGGGGCACATCGGTCATGGTGGCTAAGCGGTCGGGGTGTTCTCTGGCCCACTGCGCGCAGTCCGCGTTGTTATCGGGCGCGAAGTCGGCGACCACGGGCAACATAACGGCTTTTTCGACGCCGCTCTCGTCCATCAAATAGAGCAAGCGATCGACGCGGCCGGTATCGGGGAAGGGGTTCATAGATTCGTAGGTGGCGAGCGTGTGTACGTGGGCGTCTATAATGCGCATGGGATACTCTTTCTTAAGCGTTGCGAAGGATTTGCCACTGGTTGGCGTTGCCGCCCTGCGCCGTGGCCTCTTGGTACGAAACGATAAAGGCACGGCGGCGCAGGTCTGTTTCGTTGCCGTCGGAAGCGTGCCAGAGCAGGGCGCTAAAGAGCGCGATAGATCCGGCTGGAGTGGGTAGGTAGATGCGGTTTTCTAGGTCTATGGAAGTGTCTATGCCGAGATTGCAGGTGCCGTCTTCTTTTTTGCTATAGGGTTGTAGACCGCGCTGGTGCGAGCCGGGAATTACCTGTAGGCAGCCGTGTTCACGCGTCGTGTCCTGCAGGGGTATCCATACGGACATACGCGTTTCGCTCTGCGATATCTGCGTGTAGTAGGCGTCGTCTTGATGCCAATGACAGATGACGCCGTCGTGGGGCTCTTTGGCGACTAGTTTGGCCGAGTAGATGGCAATTCCGGGGTAGACGATGGGTTCGATGAGGTCGAGGATGCGCTCGTCGGCGCAGAAGGCGGCCGCTTTCTGCGTAGACCGCCCCAACTTCATGATCCAGCCCTGAGTATTGTCGCTGCCGCTCTTAAAGCTTTCGTACTGCTCCTCTTGCATAAAGGAATCGAGGTCCTCGTCGATCTCGCGCAGGTCTTCTTGTGGGAACAGGTCCTCGATGACGACATAACCCTCGCGGAAATAGTGCGCTAACTCGTCTTCTGTAAGTGTGCGTTTCATAGAGAATATTAAGCCAATAAGCTATCGACGTGTTGGCGCAGGCCCTCGGCGATGGGAGTGGCGGGTACGGCGGCACCGCTCGCTTGTAGTTTGCTCATATCGTAGATGCGGTGGCAGAGGAAGGGGGGTGAGTTGGGGTTTTCGCGCAGATAGGTATCGATGGGTAATTCTTCGATCTGCAGCGCTGTGCCGAGATAGTCGGCAATGATTTGGTAGTAGGTGCGCGACTCGATGATATCGGGGCCGGCGGCGCAGAATATCTGCCCATAGGTCTTCGTGTTGTCCCTACAACTCAGAGCTAATTCGGCGAGGTCGGCGGCGAAGATGGGCTGCTGCAGAAAATAACCGCCGCCGACGAGGGCGAGTGGCTTTTCGGCGCGCAGGTTTTCGATGAGATTTTTGTCGCGACCGTGCGCGGGTAGACAGCCCAACAGGGATCCCGGCCCATAGATATGACAGGGGCGCAGAACGGTCCAAGTCATATCGCCGCTCTTGCCGTTGATAAAGACTTCTTCGCAGCGACGCTTGTCACCACCATAACCCGACTGGGCATAGTGGTCGGTCTCTTCGCTCTGCGGCAGGCGGCGATGCGCTGGGTCGAAGGTGAAATCTGTAGAGATAAAGACGAGGTGGTCGGCGCGCGCTGAGAGCACTGCTATATCTTGTTGTGCATCTTCTGGCTGGAAGCCGATACAATCGACGACGAGGTCCCAATGCGTATCGGTTTCGGCGATGGCACGCGCGAAGGTTTCGGGGTCTTTGCGGTCGGCGACGATCGCTTGTACGCGGTCTATTGTGGGCCGTTGGCCGCGCGTAACGGACCAGACTTGGTGGCCCTGACTCAGGGCTTTGCGCGCAAGGGTGCCGCTGACAAAACCGCTGCCGCCGATTAAGAGTATTTTTGCTGACATAGGTGCTCCGTTTTAAGGGTTGAATCATATGTAAGGACGAGTGGTGATTGGCGCAAGGAGAGGCGAAACTATAAGAGGTGTAGAAAGTAGAGTCGAATCTCACGGCCCTAATTCGCCGTAGATAGGTGTGCAACTGGTCTTATATACCCTATTTGTAATAGACTTGTTTTTGCAATCGTACGTGCATACTTTCCTTGGGCAAACTCTGCCTGTGTAGAGAGATGCGTCCTTATATTCGATATTTTCTGCCCTGTGTAGCGGCCTTGTATACACAGGGTGGGTGAAGGAGTCTGTGTTGGATCGCGGAAAAGAGTTTAAATGCGTGGTCTGGGATTTGGATGCCACGATGTGGCATGGCACTTTGCTAGAAGATCGGGGAATTAGTCTAAAACCTGGAATTCAGTCGATTCTCGAAGAATTGGATCATAGAGGTATTTTACTCTCCATTGCCAGCAAAAACGACCGCGAGGTGGCGATGGAAAAATTGCGCATCTTGGGTTTGGAACACTTTTTTCTCTACCCAGAAATCCATTGGAATTCTAAGTCGACGTCCATCGCCAGAATCCAAAAGAACCTCAATATTGGCATGGACACTATTTTGTTTATCGAT
>JBLHGI010000021.1:0-32724 GCA_047616505.1 Planctomycetota bacterium | reverse complement strand
AATATGCCCTTGTTAATACTCATAATAGCAAATTCGAATGTCGTTCAGCGTTTAAATCTCTTTTTTGCATAATTCAAGACCGATGAGTACTTCTTTTACCTATAGACGCCTAGGTCCGTAAACTAACTAGGACTTTTTTTGTGAACATAGGCAATGGTTGTTTGTTGGAATGACGCGTATAAAATATATTTCACCCCACTATATTCAGTACCCGATACAGCAAAAGGAGAGCTATGTCGTTTAAATTTGTTTTTCTCGCCACCGCCAACGAGCAGACTCGCACCTATGCAGATGCTATGGCAAAGGTCGCGCCTGGCTTGGAAGTCGTATACGCGGCCGAACGCAGCCAACAGCTGGCAGCACTGGCCGGCGCGCGCGCGTGTTTTGGCACGCTCGATGCCGAATTGCTCGCTGCCGCGCCACAGCTCGAATGGCTCGCTGCACCGGCGGCTGGTCCCCCCAAGGGGTATTATTTTGCAGAATTGATTGCCAGCAGGGCACAGGTGACTAATTTTCGCGGCATTTTCAACGACCATATATCGGCCCATATCATGGCCTTTGTCCTTTGTTTTGCGCGCGGGATGCACCAGTACTTTCACGACCAATACGAGGGTGAGTGGCGCAAGGGAGGCGAGATGAGACCTTCGGCGCACCTGCCCGAAGCGACGGCGCTCATCGTCGGCATCGGCGGGATCGGCAGCGCCACGGCCGTGCACTGTAAGCATTTTGGCATGCGCGTAATTGGCGTCGATCCGCGCGTGCAAGCGGCGCCTGACGGCGTCGACGAGCTCAAGCTACCAGCCGATCTCGATGCGCTGTTGCCCCAGGCTGATTTTGTCATACTCACCGCGCCACAGACGCCCAGCACCGAAGGGCTTTTCACCGCTGCCAAGTTTGAGCGGATGAAAGAGACGGCCTTCTTTATTAATATTGGCCGCGGTTCCAACGTCGCGCTGACAGACCTCGATCGGGCTTTGCGCGATGGGGGGATCGCCGGAGCGGCTCTCGATGTTTTTGAGACGGAACCGCTACCTGCAGACCACCCGTTGTGGACGGCCCCCAATTTCTTGATGACCCCGCACACCGCCGCTGCTGGCCCTTATTTGGGGCAGCGGCGCTTAGATTTGATGGTGGAAAATTGTAGGCGCTTTGCGGTGGGAGAAGAGCTGGTTAACGTAGTAGACAAGGCCAACTGGTTCTAATGGCTAGAGGGAAAGTGCGTAGCCTTGCGGCTGCGCACTTTTTTTCAATTTAAGGATCGACTGCTGTTGAGCAGAGTTGTTCGATGCGCTCTATTTGTCGCAGAAATTTCGACTGCGATGCAACGCCTGCGGTCGACCAGAACTTCGCCGCCCACTCAAAGGCCACCAGCTGTTGCGCGGCGCGAAAGTTTTCGAGCTGGTCTCGGTCCAACTCGCACAGATCTATAAAATGTGCCCACTGGGCATCGGGGGTACAGCGCGATTGGTCGTGTTCTACCTGTTCGGCCAAATCGAATAGCCGTTCCATCCATCCTCCATATTCCCAGTCGACAAAACGCAGGCGCTCGCCATCCCAGAGCATATTGGCCAAGTTGGTATCCAAACGCGAGAATACCATCTTGCCCACGTCGTGTACCCGCTGTGCATTGGGGCCTTTGAGCCAGCGTGCCCACAGCGCATAGCAGCGTTTTTGCTCTCTGTAGGTCGCCGCGGTATTCTGCATAAATTCTGCGACGCCGGCAACGCGATAACGCGCCGTTAGCTGACCGAGCCATTCGGCGCCTTTTTTGTAGGGGATGCGGTGGAAGGCTTTGACGGCTCGCGCCAATTCCTCTATCTGCATTGGCATCAGATGGCGCTGGCCGAGATGTTCTCCTGGAAAAAATTCCATGACGATAAGGGTCGCTATGGGGTCTTCTTCGCAGTAGAATGGCTCTGGCGCACAGTCGATTTCGCGTTCGCGCAGAAAGTGCAGGGAGGCCCACTCGCGCTGGGGGCGCAGCCGGCCGTCGCTCTTGTAAAACTTAAAGCAGTGTCTGCCCGTTTCGATCTGCGCGCTGTAGACGCCGTTGTTGCGGCCCCCTATGCAGGGCGTCCAGTCGCAGCTGGCTAAGAGGTCTCGATCCCGTTGTGTGGCTGAATTGAGGTGGGAGCGGCGCGCGGCATCTATAAAGTTTGCCGTTATGTGAAAATCACCTGTGGGCACGGCGTTTATTGGAGCAATGTGGCCGAGTGCGACCGGTGAGTTATTTTAGCCATTCGTCTCTGTGCGCGGCGACAAACTCGTCGTCATTGAGCTGTGGATAGGCCGCATAGATCCGGTCGATTTCTTCGGCCTGTCCCGGCGATAGCATTTCATCTTCTTCTAAACACCAGGTTCCCTCTAATAGTCCCTGGCGGCGCAATACTTCGTGGATGCCCGCGATGCAGCCGGAAAAACCGTTGGCCGCATCAAAGAAGGCGGCGTTGCTGTCTGTGACTTCAATGGCGCGCGTTAGTATTTCTTGCGGCAGTGCCCTGCCCTCTGCGCGCAGCTTTTGACAGTGACGCAAGAGTTCGACTGCCTTCTGTGTCCACACGGCCCAATGACCGAGCAGGCCACCGGCAAAGTGTAGTTGGACCCCATTGAAGACGTGCTGCGTCAATAGGTCCAGCACGATATTGTCATCGTTGCCGGTATAGAGCGCGATATCGCTTGCTCTGCCGGAGGCGGCCAGGGCGCGCAGCACGTCGATGGTTTGGTAGCGATTGAAGGGGGCAACCTTGATGGCCACGACGTTTTCTATTTCGCAAAAGCGCCGCCAAAAGCTGTAGTTGAGCAGGCGGCCACCCACCGAAGGTTGCAGGTAAAAACCGATGATGGGAGCGACATCGGCTACGGCGCGGCAGTGGTCTATTAGGGCGTCGTCATCGGCGTCTTGCAGTGCGGCTAGGCTTAGCAAAACAGCGTGATAGCCCAGGTCCGTGGCCAGCTCAGCTTCCGCTGCTGCCTGTGCCGTCGGGCCGATGGCTCCGGCGATGCGGATGCAGTCACTCGATCCTTCTTGCGCCATGACTTCTGCAGCCAATTCGAGCACTGGGCGCAAAAGCCCTAGGGCGGGGTTGCGGATGGCAAATTGGGTGGTGTGAACACCGACGGCTATACCGCCGGCTCCGGCGGCCAGGTAATAGCGAGTAAGGGCTCGCTGGCGGCGTTCGTCGAGTTTGCGGTTGGGATCTAGTGCAAGGGGATGCGCGGGGATTACCTGGCCGGCGTGTAAGGCGTCGCGGATGGGGGTGGCCATGCCGCTCATAGCAGAGTGCCTACAATGAGTAGATAGGCGCTGGCCTTAACCTCGTCATCTACGTTCCACTCTTTGACTTCGCCGCCGATCTTGTCGATGACTTTGTCGCACATCTTGTGAAAGGGCGGTCGCCCCGGATCGGCAATAATTATTTGGTCTACGCCGGCGTCGATCGATCTTTTAACGAGTTTGTAGATCGGTTCGATCATCTCGTCCCAAAAACAGATGTCGGCGCCTAGTACTAGGCGCGTGCCTTTCAAGTCTTTTTTCTTTACTTGTTCAAAGGTGCCTTGCCAGTTTTTGATCTTCACGTCATTTATTTTTGCGTGCAGGTCGAGATAGGGAAAGACGGCTGGATCGGCATCGAGCCCCGTGACCTTTGCCGCGTAGTTTTTGGCGCAGTAGATGCCGGTGGGACCCCAGCCGCAGCCGGCCTCCAGCACTTTGGACCCCTTGGGCATGCCCTGTTGCTGCAAGAAGTCCATAATACACCAGCTAGAATTCCATATTTTGTTGCCGTGGATATTGGGCTCGTGTTCTTTTTTTAGCTTGCGGATGCGCGCGTCTGCGGCCTTGAGTACTGTAATGCCGTAGGCGTTGCGCTCCGTTGTCTTTTGCTTTTTTTTACTCGCCATTTTTCTCTTTACTTGTGTTTAAAGGCCTTCGGACTAGGCAAAACTAATAAATTCGCAAAGGTGCGCAACGAGGTGGATCGTTTATAGCTATTGTGTGAACCGCGCGCGCATGCTCTTTCCATCCCAATAATAACAAAATGCGTTTAAATCCTCGCCTATTTGTACGATTTCTTCGCCAAAGTGCACCTCGGTGCCGCCAAAAATGTTCTCGCCGACTTCGACCATCGCGCCATTTAACTGTTCGTTCGCACTCTTTTCTATTTTGCTCAACTGAACGAGTTGTTCGGCGCGCGCAGCGAGTACGCGTTTGAGCTTTTGCAGTAATTCGCGAACGAATTTTTTCTTGGAGGGCGTGGTGCGTCTTATTATTCGCTTTATGGCATCTGGTGTGAGTGAATGGGCTCCCAGTGTGCGTGCGATGCGTTTTATATCTCTGTTACAGTACTCTATGCTGCGGCGAATCTTGGCCATTTGTACCGCCGTTTGCACGTCGGGTTGGCATCCGACAATGGTTTTGGTTTGCGCCGCTGCACCGATGGATCCTACTTCTACACTCTTAGCGGCAAATACTTTACCACCCGTTACGCGTCTACTGCGGCCCGTTTCTACACTGCCGACGATAATGCGTTTGCCCGCGCGCACTTGTGCGTTGGAAATATGCTTGGCCACGAGGATGTCCCCCACGGCCATGACCGAGGGGTTGAGTACAAAACGACAGTGCAAATTCCCCATGGAGACCACGCGTGTGGTGTTGCCTTGTACGCCCCCGCCGATAACGATATTATCACGGGCGCTGAGGGTGGCGCCGGCCGTCACGTCGCCGACCACTTCTATGCTGCCGCGCGCTTTGATGGTCGCTTCTTCGCTTACGGAACCTTCAATGCGTATCGATTCTTCGGCGTTCAGTGACTCGCCGTCGGCTAGGTCGCGTTCTATGAGAAGCCGTTTTACCAAATTATCTCTATAGCTCCAGATCGCCTTCTAAATCTTCTAACTGCAAATTTCCTTCGACCTCTAGGGCTTCGTCGAGCTGCTTTTCCCACTTGCCCATGTCTTGCTGTACAAGCGCATCGCTGATGGCGACGGCCGCCTATAGGCCAAAGCTTTGCAGCAAGCGCAATTCCTCGTCGCCGAACGCGGGTCCCATGACCTAAAGCACTCCCATTACCTCGCCCCCTCGCGCTAGTGGCAGTAGCGCCCGCGCGGATTTTTCGGAACTTGGCTTTGGCTGTTCTAACGTCAGTTGGGTAAGTTCGTCCGCGAGCGTATCGGCTATTTTTAACTGCGCTAGTTGCTCGGCATTCAATGCGCTGCCATCGCTGCCTAATGCGGCGACGGTCCGCGGCTGCGCGCCGTCGCATAGATAGAAGACAGCGCGCTCTACTTCGACTAGTTGGGCTACTACCTCTAGCACTAGTTCGAGCGTTTCTTCTAAAGTGTGATATTTTAGTAAATGTTCGGCGATGCGATCTTTGCCTTCTAATTCGCGCGTGCGGGCTTGCACTTCGGCCTCCAATTCGCGGTTGAGGCGTGCCAGTTCACTGGCGAGGCGGCTGCGTTCTAAGTGCGTCTGGATGCGGACTAAAACTTCCTCTTGGTGAAATGGTTTGGTCATATAGTCGATGCCGCCGACGCGGAAGCCCTCGACGATCTATTCGGGCTGTGTCAGTGCCGTGAGGAATATCACCGGTATTTCCCGCGTTGGCTCCTGTGCTTTGAGGCGGCGGCAGGTCTCATAGCCATCCATCTCAGGCATCATAACATCGAGTAGAATTAGTTCGGGGCGCGCGCGTGGCAATATCGATAGCCTGTACACCGCTAGTTGCCACCAGCACGTCGTAGTCGGCTCGGCCCAAGGATCGGCAGAGAATGTCGAGGTTGTCGGGCACGTCGTCGACGATGAGCACGGCTTCTCCGAGCAAGTGGTTACCTGAGAGCAATGTGCCAGCTAAGTCGAGCAGTTGCTGGCCGGCGCCGCGAACTTTTTTTAGGTCGGGTATTAAATCATCGCTCCTCTGGTCCTCGGCATCCTCTATGAGGATTTAGCAATAGCCGATGATGTGGTTGAGAGGGGTGCGCAGGTCGTGGCGAGCCTTGGATAAACGTGTTTCAAATAGTTCTCTATCCATCACCGGCTTCTAGGAGTGCGGCGATTTTTTCTAAGAGTCGTGGCAATTCGATGGGTTTAGTATCGTAGTCGTCGCACCCCGCTTCTATCGCTTTTTCGCGGTCTCCGGCCATGGCATGTGCCGTGAGTGCAATAACGGGAATAGCGCGGGTCTGCTCGTCTGCCTTGAGTTGGTGCGTCGCCTCCCAACCATCCATAATGGGCAGACTCATGTCCATCAATACTAGGTCGGGCAATTCGGAGCGCGCCAGATCGACGCCTTCCTGCCCATCTACGGCGACCGATACTTCAAAGCCGTTCCGCAATAGGCGACGGCTCAGCATGTCGCGGTTCATTTCGTTGTCTTCGACCAGTAGAATCTTGGCCATTTGTTTTCCTTATTTTATGTCATTATAACGCGTAATATCAGTCTGGGCTCTTTAGGTGCGATACGACTAACGAGCGCACTTGTTCCATGAGTTCATCGCGAGACTTTGTTGCATCAATCGGTCTTAGGGAATTGAAACGAGACCGGTGTTCCACACCAACCCTTTTATGCAGAGGTGAACTCATCGACCATAGATAAGAGCTCTTTTATGTTGACGGGTTTGGATATATATCCATTCATTCCGGCCTGCAGGCACTTTTCTCGATCTCCATCCATCGCATTAGCCGTTACAGCGATGATCGGTAGGCTCTCGACCCAAGGCGACTGTGCTGCGCGGATCAAGCGGGTAGCTTCAAACCCATCAAGCTCTGGCATATGCAGATCCATCAAAACCAGGTCGAAATTCTGTTGCATCACCATATTTAAGGCAATGCGTCCGTTTTGTGCCAGTGTGACTTCATAGCCCTGTTTTTTTAGCAGCTCTATGATCAGCAATTGATTAACACGATTGTCTTCTGCAACCAGAACATGAAGCGTCTTATCTGCCCCGAGCGTCGGCGACTTTGCCACGGTGCGATTGGAGACAACGTCATAATTGACAACGGGGTTTGATTTTTTCACTGGAATATCGAACCAAAAAGCCGACCCTTCCCCGAACGTGGAGTCGACCCCATAGGTGCCCTTCATCAAGCTGACAAATTCGCGTACCAGTGCCAACCCCAGACCGGTTCCGCCCTGTTGGCGAGTTGAACTGTCATCAACCTGAACGAACGGATCAAAGATAGTTCCAATCTTTTCACTAGGGATACCAATGCCGGTGTCCCGCACACAAATACGCAAACCGACGTCTTCAGCCGACTCTTTTTCACTCACCACGGTTTCAACGGAGATCGTGCCATTGGTACAAAATTTGGTGGCGTTGCCGATCAGATTGGCAAGGACCTGCTTGATGCGTCCTGCATCGCCTGACAATACGATGGGCTCAGGTGGCTCTACCGTGCCTATGAGCGTATTGCCACCCTGTCTGGCTTTTCCTTCAAACAGGTGGGTCACCGATCCAACCAAATCCTGAGCGACAAAGGGGCCCGCGGAAATACTGAAGTCGCCTCCCTCTACCTTCGATATATCCAAAATATCAGAAAGGACCCTCAGCAACATTTCACCGCTCTGAGTAATGGCATCCAAATATCTCTTCTGCTCTGCGTCCAAGGTGCTATCTTCAAGCAGAGATGCCATGCCCAGCACACCGTTTAAGGGCGTACGCAATTCGTGGCTCATATTGGCTAGAAAACGCGACTTGGCCAGTACGCTTTCTTCTGCCGTGATTTTTGCATTGACTAAGTCATGTTCTCGGCGAACGGCAGAAGTCACTTCTCTACCCGTGCCGCGATAGCCGATCAGCTCTCCTGTTTCCAGATAGGCCGGTTTGCCAGAGATCGACAGCCACTGCATCTCTTCGCCTTGCTCATTGCGTACGTAGACAATGTCTCGGAATGGCTCTTCTTTGAATACACAATCCCTCAGGCGGGCTTCAATATCTTTCTGTTCCGAGTCGCCCGCGATAATAATTTCTGACCACGTCTGACCAATAATATCTTTTTCTAAAATCGGAACCTGATCGTAGTGGTAGAAATCTTTTGATATTCGTTCCAGTCTCCCCGTGTCGCCGGTCTCCCAGAACCAGTCTGAGGAGGTATCTACCAGATCTTCAAACAACTGGCTCTGTAGCGCCGCTATATGCCGAGCTTCTAATAGATCGACCGACATCTTGTTGAAACTACGCGCCGTATCGGCTAGTTCGTCGTTGCCAACGACGGACAGTGTATGGCCTAAATCACCCGAGGCAATACTATCGGCGCCCTTCTGCAATAAATCTAGCTGACGAGTGAGATAGAACCCTAGAAGCAAGGAGAAAATGGCGACCAATACCATCTCTGTCAGGGCAATTAATATTAGCTCGTTGCGTGCTTCACGCATTGCGAGATACACTTCTTGTGTGGAGATTCCTATCTGGATGTTGCCAAAAAAATACCCATCGACCTCAATCTTCACCGCCATATCAAAGACATCGTCTTCCACGCTTTGAAGCGATGTGTCTTGATGAAATTCGCGCGCCAGTGCTTCGAGTTCACCGGCCTCAGCCAGAACTGCTCCCTTGCCGTCGAGAATACGCGAATAAACGATATCGTCCGAACCAACAATCGATCTGGCGAACGTTTCTAGAGATGCCAAGTCGTCGGAGAGCAGGGCATTTCTGACCGTGAGAGAGAATTGTTCGGCCGTTGCTCGGGTCTGATCCTGTACAGCTTCTGAATACGAATTATACAGAAAGTTGAGAGATAGGGTCACCAGTAAAGCCAAAATCAGCGCTTCAATGAGCGCAATGCCAAGGACAGTTTTGAGTTTAAAAGACATGGTAGAGCCTCAGTAGAGTATCAGGGGGTATTATTCCCGAGTTTTAGATCGATTTTCAATTCTCTGATATCGTCCCATTCTTGATTAGCGGCCGAATCAATCCCGGTGAAATTGATGGTTTTGAGTAGTTTTTTACCAACGGGATCGTTCGCCATCTGCACCATGACCTGCTGGATCTTTTCTATGCTTTCGCGAGCAATGCGTGGGTGGTGAGCAATGGCATGAGGTGTGTGGCCTGGTGTGGTATGTAAAACGTGGATTTGGTCTCTGATATTTTTTTCGACGTTGTTTAATGTGCGCTGAATACCCCCTCCAGCGGTGTATCGCCCCATCGCGACGTTGCGATACACCGAGTCATGCGAGGAAACATATTTGGGGGTGAAGTATAAGCCCTGCGATTGTAGAAATGCCTGGGGCAGTATAGAAGCAGCAAAAGCAGCTGGGCTTGGAAAACACAATGAGGCGCTGTCAAGCTGTGCAATCTTTTTTATATCACTGCCAACTCTCGTGACAATTATGCCCTTGAGCAATTTGTCCCGCTGTTTTGCAAAAGCAAGGTAGCCCTGTTTCTCATGGACTACCGTATAGTGGTACGGGTTCATATAAGCCAGGTCATACTCTCCGGATAGCAGGCGATTTTCAAACGTTGAAATGTCTTTTGCCGTGCGAAATACCAGCGTATAACCGGCTTTTTCTCCGATATAGCGCAAGATGGGTGACCACAACTTGGCAAGTTTTGTTGCCGATTGCTGTGGTACTATGGCAAACGAAAGCGGAGTGGGTTCGTCTGCATACGACGGGGCACCTAGCAAAAAGATCAGCGCGATAGCAGGTGCATATTTAATACTCAATTTCATGGTCTACCCTGTCTCGAAAAAATATCATCGTGGCTATGCGGTTCGTTGTCTACGCGCTTATGCTTCACGTGAATAAGCGCTAAAATACGGTCTGAAACAGCAATTGAATTGCATCTTTACCTGACCGGTCCGATGCGACATAGTTAATCTGTACTTTGGCTGCATGTGGATTCTTTGAATCGACGTATGCGTTGAGGCCTATGGTTATATCGGTGCGATCCTTACCGTTGCCAGCAACGTCCAACGCATCCAGTTTGAAGGCCAATTGAAAGCGCGGGGAAAATTGGTAAGCGGCTTGCAAGTAGGCATTGCTACCGTCGACAGCGGGGTTGTTGGGATCGTCTCTTTGCATCAACTCTCCCTTAATGGTCAACCGCGGCAATGGGATGAGTCGGGCGCCCAAACCAACCAATTGCACCGTTTCTTGACCTGCAACGCTTGTTTGAGCATGCCCCAGGTAGGTTTCCACATGCAGATGCTTACTTGGATTAATTTCTATCTGGCCAACAAGCGTGTAGTCCTGTCCCACGATGCCAATATCACTCGCATTACTGGGCCCAGCGTTATAAACTCCCGCGGAAAAACCGATGCCTCGTTCGCCCAGGCCCGATGCATGCAACATGAGGCCGACATTGCGATTGAAAATCAACTTCTGCCCCAAGCCCCGCTTGACAAAATCTAGCTTACTAGCCGGTGCATTGAACTCCATGCCCGCCGCTGTTTTCTTTTTGCCCACAGATAGTTTGAATCCGTTAATAGCCGACACCGGCAGGGAAAACGTGATGAAGGCGTCTTTGAGTGCCGTGGGCGTTTCACCGTCTTTGTCGATGAAATCGCTGGAAGCAGCTGCGTCGGCCGGTTTCCGGGCGATCAGCGATTGGTTAAAGTACTTGTTGAAGTCGACCATAATCTTGTAGGCCGCATGTTCGTTTATTGATCCTTTAAAGGAGACGAAGATGCGATCGAAACCAAAGACAAATACATCGTTTCCCTCGGCTTTGGTGCTAGTCGTATGCAGCAACGTAGCAACCTTCTGGGCAGAAGCTTGCTGCAGAGGCAGAAAAAAAGCCAGTAAAACGAGCATGCAACGGACACCCCGAAAGGCCGGCATAAAAGCCTGCTGCTGGGGTAGATGTTTGCGCAGCAGTCTCAGGTAGCCAACAACGCGCTTGCCATGCATAAAATGCATCATAGAGGTCACTTTAAGGCTTGATTGTGTGTCCATTATATTCGGCTGCACCTTTCAGGTTTGCGGTGGATTGGTAAAAAAGGCGTGCGTCGATCCAACTTGTGGGGCCAGGCCCGAATGATGGTCGGATATGTTTCGTTCCACATCCCAGCGAACCAGATCAGCTGAAATATAGGCTTTGTTGCATGAATCGCCTAAAGCGAGTCCGGTCTTGATTTAATTCCATTTCCGGTTTCGATTTTATAGGATTGGGGCATGCCGAGGTGGGTCATTCGATTGAGTATAGCACAGCCGATTTGGACTTCTACTTTTTGCCGTGCCCATTCCCGCGCTTGTAACTGGGGACCGATGAAGCGTTTAAAACGCGCCATCGCGGTCTCGACTAACGACCGTCGATGATATCCACTTTGTTGTTTCCACTTTTTCCGCCCGATTTTCCTCATCTGTTGGACCCGTTGATTGCGCGCCTCGATGTGCCGGTAGCGCCGTTTACTTTTCTTTATCTGTGCAGAGTCGCGCGGTGGAATGATTGCTTCGATGGACGAGGGTTGTCCTGCGGACGGATAGGCCAACAGCCGGTGAGCATGCCACCGATCATAAGCCCCATCGGCGTAGCATCGGGCCACTGGTGTCTTGATCTGTGCCAGCAAGGGCTTGAGTTGGCGAGCATCATCCGCATAAGCAGGCGTCAATTGATGGGCGACGATCTCTTGGGTGTCTGCATTGACGCCCAGGTGTAATTCACGCCAGGTCCGCCGGGTCCGCCAGCCATGTTTGCGCACCTTCCACTACCCTTCGCCGTAGACTTTCAGCCCCGTCGAATCGACTACTAAATGCATCGGCTCTTGGGTCGGTTGGATCGGTATAGCCACGGCCAAACGCGCTTGACGGCGCGACAAGGTCGAATAGTTGGGCACGACCAGCAGGTCATCCAGTCCCATCAAAACTAAGATCGAATGAATAAAACCTTGCGTCTGGCGCAGCGGAAAATTCAACAGACAGCGCAGCGTCAGCGCCATTTCTATGGCCTGATCTGAGTAGGTATATTGCGCACCGCGCTGGGGCGGGCCTTCGTAATACCAACTCGACAATACCGATGCATCCAACCACAGCGTCAGGCTACCCCGAGCAATCAGGGCGCGATTATACGACGACCAATTCTTGACACGGTAAATAGATTTCGGCTTGACCGATTTAGGACCACGCGATACTTTGCTCATCACAGGCTTTGCTGGAAGAGAGGAACGTGTTTCTTACAGGAAACCACGAACCAATCTAACTGGAAAGCCTGTCTCGTTTCAACTCGCTATCCCCGATTCATGCAACAAAGCCCCGTCGCGACTGTAGGCGCCTTTTTGCACCACTTTTTCTACGCGACCGTCGAGCCGCTCTTTGTCTTCGTGGTCTAGCTCTTTAGCCGTTATGACGACGACCGGTATATGCTGCCATAGCGGGTTGCGGCGAAATTCGTCTACAAATTGGAAGCCGTCCATCTCCGGCATCATGAGGTATAGTAGCACGAGCTCGGGGGTGTTCTCTTTTGCTCGGTCTAGTGCTACGCTGCCATTTGCCGCTTCTTCGACCACTACCCATCCTTCGCGCTCCAACATACGCCGTGTCATCTCGCGCGTTGGTGCATCGTCTTCCACCAATAGAAGGGGGCAGGGCGGATTATCGCAACGCCCATGTTGCGGTCGTCTACCATGGTTAGCATTATGACGGGTATCTCGCGCAACTCGTCGTCGGCCTTGATGGCAGATAGTACTGCCGATCCATCCATACCGGGCATTCGCACGTCGACCCTATACCGACGCTGCTAACGATCTCGATATCGCCTCCCATCATCTGGCAGAAGCGTTTGCTAATGGTCAGACCGAGCCCCGTGCCCCCGTAACGGCGCGTGGTCGACGAGTCGGCCTGAGTAAAGGGCTGGAATAGTTTGTCTATTTGTGCGGGCGTCATGCCGATGCCGGTATCGCTGATTGCGAAGCCCAGCCATTCTCTCTCGTCTTCTGTATACCGAAGGGTTTGCATGCCAACCCGGCCCCCTTCTGTGAATTTGCAGGCGTTGCTCAAAAGGTTAAAAAGAATTTGGCGCACCTTGGTTTTGTCCGCATGCAAGAGCCCGAGTTCATCGGTCTCTCCCCATGCAAAACTATTGCCGTTCTTTTCGAATAGCGGTCGAATCGTAGTGGCGACCGCTGCCAACATGGGGCCTACTGCAAATTCTTCTAGGTCGAGTTCCATTAGACGGCCGCCGACAATGAGTGGAAAGCCTGCAAAGGAAACGGCATTCTGAGCACGCGCCCACTGCAAATCACCTAAGCACGGTGCTTCGTAGATATCATTGGTCCAATACCGCTGGCGGTCTTTTACGAGGAAGTCTATCTGAAAGTTTGTCATATCATCTGGTATGCCAACAACGGCGCGTTGCACTATCGCGTCGTCCTCGATTCCCCGCGCCCAGATCTGTACTACTACGGTATCGAGGTGGTTGACGATGGCCTCGGCTGCGTCGTACAGCATCTGCTCTAAATCGTCCCCTGTCGTCAGTGCGATGCCTACTTCAGAACTGAGTAGGGCCAACTGTTCTTGCAGGCGCCGATCCGTTATATCGCGACCATAGAGGTTGGTATAACCGGCTTCTGCAATGGGCGCGCAGACCAGTGGAAATATGCGCGCCCCATGCTCCATTTCGATTTCCTGATCTGTTCCATCAATAAAAATATCTATAAAACGTTGGCTCCAAGGAGCGGGTAGTGCGTCTCCAACCCCACCTTGCCAGGCTTCTACGAGTGTCTGTCCGGGGTCGTTGGAGTAGAGTAATGTGCCATCTTTATCGACGCGCAGGATCGGGTTGGGGTTTTCATCGGGAAACTTGGCCAGGTCGCGTATTTGTTCTTCGGCTCGGCGGAGTGCTGCATATGTCGCGCACGTAGGCGGTGAGCACGCGCTGATGGTCGACGCGCACCGCTGTAATGCCCAGTTCCACGGGAAAGGTCGTGCCGTTGCGGGGGATGGCGTCTATCTCTATGCGGCGATCTAATATGCTGTGCTCACCCGTTTCTAAGTCGTGGCGGAGGTCGCGCTCGAATGCCTCGCGCAAAGAGGGTGAGATAATGATCTCCGCTAGTTTCTTGCCAAGTACTTTAGATCGACTCCAGCCAAATGTTTCTTCTGCGGCTGAGTTGAACTCGATGATGCACCCTTGCTCGTCCATCGCAATGATGCTGTACATGGAGTTTTGCTCTTGGCATAAGGCGCTGTCGATGTCGAGATTTAACGAAATATAATAAAAATATGCGCGCTTCACTTTTTTGAGAGTTGAATTTGAATCTAAAACGATCTCTGCAGCGGCGTTGGGGAGCTAGCGGTGGCTACCGCGAATTCCTATTGATTGCGACACCGCTCATTTTGAGCACGGCCAGTTGGAGCGTTCAGCACTTTGTCGACCGAGTCTTTCTAACTTGGTACTCGACGGAAGCCCTGGCCGCCGCCCTGCCTGCTGGTATCGCTAGTTTTACCATTATCAGTCTCTTTATGGGTACCGCGCAATACGCCAACACGTTTATCGCTCAATATATGGGGGCACGGCGTCCCGAGCGAGTCGGCCCTGCGGTCTGGCAGGGGATATATCTGGCCCTACTCAGCGGCGTGCTGGCATTGGTGCCTGCTCACTTTGCGACCGAGCTCTTTGATTTTATCGGTCACGATCCAGCTATTCGCAGCGAAGAGGTCGTCTACTTTCGCATCCTCTGTTATGGCACCGCTCTACAGGTGCTCGCTACGGCGACTTCGTGCTTTTTTAGCGGACGCGGCGAGACTTGGATTTTGCTGGCCGTCAATATCGCTGCCATCCTCGTAAATATCGTGCTCGATTACGCGCTGATCTTTGGCAATTGGGGACTGCCTGCTATGGGCATGGAAGGCGCGGCCTGGGCGACTAATATCGGCCTGCTCGTATCGGCATTGGCCTTTACGGCACTCTTTTTGCGCAAGCGCTATCGCGATGAGTTCGCAACGCTGCGCGGTTGGAAACCCGATGGCGAACTCTTGCGTCGCCTGCTGCGCTATGGGGGGCCTAATGGCGTCAATTTCATGCTTGACATCATGGCTTTTACGTTCTTTTTACTCATCGTCGGTCGCCTGGGGCCCATCGAGCTAGCGGCGACGAATCTGGCCTTTAATATTAATAGTCTGGCCTTTATGCCGCTTATCGGCTGTGGTATTGCAGTATCTACTATGGTCGGTCAGCGCCTGGGGCGGGACGATCCGCAGGGGGCCGAATATTGCACTTGGACCGGTGTGCATCTCGCCTTGTTTTATATGGGCTGTATGTCCTTGGGTTATTTGTTGCTGCCCGATCTCTTTCTGTCGCCCTTCGGCATGCACGCGCAAGGAGCTGATTTTGTAGCGGCACGCGATCTCGCCCGGACGCTGTTGCGGGTCGTGGCTATCTACTGTCTCTTTGACGCCTTCTATATGATTTTTACGGCAGCGCTCAAAGGCGCTGGTGACACGCGCTTTGTCATGTGGGTTTCCGTCGCTATGAGTTGGGCTATTATGGTCTTGCCAGCTTTTGTCGCCCTCACCTACTTTGATGCCGGAATCTTTGTGCTGTGGATTTTCATCTGTGCCTATATCGTCGTGATGGGGATTATTTTCTTTTTGCGCTTTCGCGGCGGGCGTTGGAAAACCATGCGCGTTATCGAAGAGGCACCGAAACTCTCCTAAGGAACTAATACTAGTAGGCTTTCTACATCGTCATCTGCTAGGTCCATTTCGAGTGGATGGTATGAATCGGTTAACCACAGGGCCGTTTGGTCTGCATAGTGCGGGCTATTTGCATGGCCCGAACTACCCCCTGTCATAGTGGCCAACGCATGTGATTTCCAGCCCATATCCACGACTAAACGATAGGTTGACCCCGAGGTCATAACGAAGGGTTGTGTCGTGGAAAAACCGGCGGCACGCACCGTGCCGTTACCGCCCGCGGTCGGGAAAGGGCCGGGCGAGAGTAGCCGCTCTAGTCGCGGATTCTCGTTGGCCAATGGATGGGGGAACTGTACGGTATGCACGGCACCCCAACGCCAGCTATCGCCGTAATCGCCCAGCTCTTTGTGCAGCCACGCGAGCGCTTCGCGCCAAGCTGCTTCGCTTTCTCTTTCTACGGACCGATCGCCAAACCATTCGCTTAGTTCGCCCAATAAGAGTCGGCGCGCAATGGAGCCACTGCGCTCGGCGGCGGCCTCTAGCCAGTGTTTGGGAAAGCGCGCAGAGGCCACGCGTCGCCGCCAGCACGTCCAGAACGCTTCGAAGAGCGTCGGCGCCGTTTCGTCTATGGCGTACGAGCCGTTCCACGCTGCGAGTAGGGTCGCCAGCTGTTCTGCTCCTGCTAGCGGACAGCGCCGCAAAACTGCCGCTGCCGGTGCTGCCAATTCACCAGAGCGCGGATGCACGACATCGGCCTGGATTGCCGCGACTTGGTCACGGTGGAGTTTGTCGCCTGTCTGCAGCTGCTCGCGAATGCGGCGAAAGCGGTATCCATCTGCCCAGTGTCCCAACTGCACATAGTCGTCATTCTCGGCCCAGGGCGGATTGTTGGCTGTTGCGACCCAGGCGCACGGTGGGTCGATCAACTGCGGCAATTCGTCAAATGACCACTGGCCCTGCCACTGGTGCTGCTTTTGGTCCGTGGGGCGAAAGCCGAGCCAGTCGGCGCGACGACGCGGCACGGTGCCAACCGCATGATAACCGATATGGCCGTCGCGGTCGGCAAAGACGAAGTTGAGGTTGGGAAAGGGCCACTGCTCTAGTGCCCCTAGGATTTGCTCCTGTGAATTGGCGCGCATGAGCGCGAGCATCGCTTCAAATCCGCTCTGTGCTCCGGCGCCGACCCAGCGCAACGCCAGCGGCGGGTCTCCTTCTTCGGCTACGGGGGCTATAAATTCGTTTACGAGTGGACCGCGCGCTGTGCGCACGATGCGCAACTCTTCTGTCGTGGCGTTGCGCACGGCAATTTGCTGTATGTCGATATCCAGCTTTTGCCAGCTATCCCCTTCTCGGTAACAGCTGTCTTCTATTTTTTCTATATATAGATCGCGTCCCGAGGCCAGGTGGTTGGTCAGGCCCCAACTCGCGCCCCGTGTGCGGCCTAAATAAATGCCTGGTGTGCCCAAATAAAAGGCGCCGATTGCATCGATGCCCGGTGCCTGTATATGGGCTTCATACCACTGGCTGGGGTGGTCTAGTGCATTGTGCGGATCGGAGGCCAAGACCGGGAAGCCGCTGCTGCTGCGCTCTGGGCCGACGACCCAGTTATTGCTGCCTAGACCGGAGTCGTGGCCGCGAGCGCCGCCGGAGCCCATTCCTGGCACGATGGTCTCTTCACCGGCTTCGACCTGTAAAAAGGCGGCTAGCAAGTTGGGCGGCAAATGGCGCTTGCAGACTTCTTGTAAGGCGATTAGATCCATGCGCCCGCTCAGCATCCACCAACGCCATTTCCACAGGGCAATTGAGTCGGCTGGGGCCCAGGGTTCAAACGCGTAGTCCAAGACTTCAAATTCCAGCGGCATATTGCTGGCTGCCTGCTCTGCTGCTGCGTTGATGCCCCGCGTTAGCGCAGCTAATACTTCTGAAATTTCAGGTGTCGCCGCCGCTGCTGCCCGCTCTGCAGCAGCGGCAATGCCCAAGGTGCGCATCAATCTATCCGAGGCCAAACATGACATTCCCATGATTTCGGCTAGGCGACCGCGCACGCGGCGGCGCAAATAGTCGAGCTGCCAAAGCCGGTCTTGTCCCATGGCGAAACCGAGGGCAAAATAGGCATCTGCCAACGTTGCGGCACAAGCGTGTGCCACGCCCCAACGGTCCCGCTGGAGCGCAGCGCGGTTGCCGATCCCCACGCTTAGTTGACCGTTGGTCTGCGGCAGCTTGTCTGCCATATAAGCGCGGTAGTATGCGTCGATCTCGTCGATTTTTATATCGAGGTCTGTGGCCGCCTGTTTTGTATCGATGTGGCCGCGTAACCATTCTAGCAATACTTCGCGTTTATTCGTCATATGCACCCCATTTTATATATGGTTATTATAACGAGTATCCCTTGACAAGAGCACTGTAAATAGCGAATCTGCTCGGGCGCATTTTTCACGGAGAATAGCATGAGCGAACACTATTGGGGCATCGATCTAGGTGGTACAAAAATAGAAGGCGTCGTACTTACTTCTACCGACGAGCCGGCGCCGCTAGTGCGCCTGCGCGTGCCGACGGAAGCAGCACGGGGATACGAACACGTCATTGGACAGTTTCGCCAACTCGTCGACGAGATGGCGGCGGAAATAGGCGCGCGGCCTGCGCGCATTGGGATCTGTACGCCCGGTGTAATTGACCCGCATACGGGAAACCTGAAAAACTGTAATGCCACTTGTCTCAACGGCCAGCCTTTGGCGCGCGATCTAGCGGAGGCACTGGCCGTGGAAATTATCACCTCTAACGACGCCAATTGTTTTGCATTGGCCGAGGCGCGGTTGGGTGCGGCGCGCGGGGCCAAAACGGTATTTGGTGTCATTCTCGGCTCGGGTGTAGGTGGCGGTATCGTAGTTGGCAACCAGGCGCTTTATGGGGGGCAGGGCATCGCCGGCGAATGGGGACATAACCTACTCGACCCGTCTGGTCCAGACTGTTATTGCGGTCGCAAGGGCTGTGTTGAGACGATTTTGGCCGGTCCTTTTTTAGAGCGCTATTACGCCGAGTTGGCGGGCGAAAATCGTCTGCTCTCCGAGATTGTCGAACGCGCCGAGCGCGGTGTGGACGAGGCGGCTATCAGCACCATAGATCGTCTCGTTACTTATTTTGGTCGCGGCATAGCGAGTGTCATTAACGTAATCGACCCGCATGTTGTCGTTTTGGGTGGTGGCGTTAGCAATATCGATGTGCTCTATTCGCGCGGCGTAGAGGAAGCGGCTCGGCACGTATTTAATTATCGCATGGACACGCGCATTGTGCGTCACGAACTCGGGGATAGTGCCGGCGTCTTCGGAGCCGCGATGCTCGTGGCGTAAATGGACAGGGCGTAGAATCGCGCGGCAGGTAGTCTCTTAGCGTTTGTGTCGTATCCTCCACGCGGCGTATTCGGCAACGGTTTCTTCGTTGGGAGGGTAGGTGCCGACGATGCTGGCCCCGCCGTGTATTTTTTCCAAGATAAACTCTTCTTTTAGTTCCATTTCCTCGGCTTCTATCGCCACTTGTTGCGCTAAGGCGGCGGGTACTACGACTACGCCCTCCTGGTCGCCGACGATGATATCGCCGGGATATACGGCGACTTCGCCGCAGGCTATGGGCACCTGGATTTCGCTCGGATGATGGATTGTTTTATTGGTGTGGGCATTCATGGCGGCTGCGTAGGCGGGCATACCGCTCGCTACGATGGTCGGGGTGTCGCGGTAGGCGCCATCTGTTACGATGCCCACGGTGCCGCGCATCTGCAGGCGCGCGGCTAAAATGGAGCCCATCGTGCCGGCGCGGGTGTCGCCGCGTGCATCGATGACGAAGACCGTTCCTTCCTGTACCTGTTCGATGCCTACGCGCTGCACGTCTTTTAAATTATCCAGCGGCACTTCGTCGAGATCTTCGCGCGCTGGGATATAGCGCAGAGTGAAGGCGGGGCCTGCCATCTTCATGCCGGGTCCTAAGGGAGCGACCTTGTGCATAAAGGTGTTTTGCAGGCCGTGCGAGCGCAGCACCGAGGTCAAAGTCGCCGTGCTGGATTTTTTGAGTTGTGCGCATATCTCTTTTGATACTTCTATTGCCATGTCGGCCCTTTCTACTGCATTTATTTTGTGTTTTAGTGTATTTTGCCGCGCGCATCTACCGGCCATATGGCCTCGACTTGCCCGCTGCGCAGTGCGTAGATATGGTCGTGTTCATTAAAGCAGGGGCAGGGGTGTGCCAGTATCACCTGTACTCGCTCGCCAATCTGCGGCTTTTTCTCGCAGGCGTTCAGGTCGAGTTGGCCGTGTTCTTCCGATGCACCGCTCAGTCGTGCCTGCGGATACTCGACGATATAGCCCATGGTGGAGTGCCCCTCGTAACTAGCGGTCGCCGCGCTCAGTGATTTGCTACCGGCATCGATAATGGCACGATAGTCGTTGGGGCGACTGACTACGGTGGCCAGTATGCGTCCGGCGCACTGCGCGACGGTGTGCGTGCCACCTTCTAAGTGCTTGATGCCACCGACGGGATACTCGCCGGCGCGAAATTCCGTCAGTTCGGGGATCTCGTGTGCCGTAAAGGCGGAGGGGGTGCTGCCACCGCTGACGATGGGATACGGCAAACCCGCCGCATCAAAAGCGGCCAATACTTCTTGTATAAATGGCCGCGTACTAGGCGGTGCCGGCATAATCATTATACCGCGCAGTTCGAGCCCCTGCGCCGCGTGTATGTATTGGCCCAAGGCACAGGCATCGGCGGCTGTGGGGACCCCCGTGCGGCCTTGGTCTAACTCGACGATGACGCCGACTTCGACTCCAGCTTTAGCGGCGGCCTGCGACAGCCCGTCGACGGTGTAATGCGAGTCGGCGGCGACGGTGAGTCGCGTGCGGCGCGCTAACGCGGTCAGGCGCTCCAGTTTTTTTTCACCGATGATATTAAAGGGGATTAGAATATCTTGATCGATGCCGCCTGATACCATGACCTCGGCTTCGCCCAACTTCTGGCACGTGATGCCAATGGCGCCGCGCCGCATCTGCATATGGGCGATGGCGATGGATTTATGGGTTTTGATATGTGGACGCAGGCCGATCCCATGCTGGTCGAAGTAGCTCTGGTAGCGGTCTATATTGTCCTCAAGGCCGTCTAAATCGACGATGAGGCTCGGTGTGTCTAACTCTTCTATGCGCATAGTCGCACTCCTTTCGGCTGGAACATACATTATATGCGCTACCGGGGACTGTCAATATAGAAGTCCTGCCCTTATCGTTCACCCAGTCCCAATTACATATATATATGCCCATTTACTTAGAGCCTGCTGTTCCCGTCGCCTTCGTATGTGCTTTGACGGTCGATGGAGAATCGATCTATCAACGCGCCCTGTCAGAGCTCGCTGCTCGTTTTGGGCCTATCGGCGGCGAAAGTGACTGCTATTCAATTGATGTGGCGGGATATTATGCGCAGGAGATGGGAGTGGGATTGAGCAAAAAAATAGTTTATTTTGAAGACCTAATCGATCCCGCCGCCTTAGCGCAGTGTAAATTAGATGCCATGGATATAGAGAGAAATCTTGCCAGAAGCAGCGGCAGTCAACTGCTCCGTCGCGTCAATATTGATCCGGGGCTGCTCTCGATAGAGAGTTTGGTTTTAGCCACGAGTAAACGCGCAGGGCACCGTATCTGTATTGCTCCGAGTCTGTATGCCGAGACGACCTTACTCTATCAGAAGGGGGAATATCGCCCTTTGCCGTGGACTTATCTCGACTATCAGAGCGAGTTGGTGCAGCATTTTTTGTTGGAGCGGCGACGGTGGCTCAAGGCGCTCCGCAAGAACGTATAAACGCCGATATGGCCCGGTGCTTGCCTCGAGGGCTGGACCATATCGCCCTCCCCCCTTTCTCGATTCTACTATTAGTAATAGCATGCTGTGCACGAGTGTTTGCTTGCTCGTCTCGATGCGAAATAAATAATAACCGCTGCCTAAATGGGAAGCGGCAAAGCGCACTTGATGAGCACCCGCAGCGCGATAGCCGCCTACTAGTGTTGAGACGGGTTGGCCCAGCGCACCGTAGACTTGCACCTTCACTTGGCTGGGCGTCGGAAGCGAGAAGCGAATAGTCGTTTCTGGGTTAAAGGGGGTGGGATAATTGTCGGCGGGCCAAAGTGGTTGCGCCATTTCGACGATACTGAAAACTTGGTCGCTAAAATCCTTGATGCTCGTATTGTCGACGCTGCGCACGTGTACGCTATAGGCATCCCCTGGCGCAACATAAGAAGGCACGGACCAGGAGTAGAAGCCGGTATTGGGTGCCGTAGTGGCAATCGTTTTATAATACGATCCATTTTTGTGCAGAGATATCTTGACCAGTCCCGCAATGGCTGTAGTTTGGATTGTTTATACAGGGACTTGGTGCATCGATGGCATCGCGGTGCGAACCCGCCATGGCGAAGGTGCGCGCGTTAGTGCCCTTAAGGGTGTATGGCTGTCGTTTAGAGGGTGCGGCACATCGATGGCAAGCGGCTTCGCATCGTTGGCGCTATTAAAGATAAAGGTGCCCCAGCCGAGGTCGACTATTCCGTCTATATCGCTATCTCCCATTTCATAGAGCACGCAATAATCGCGTCCGTCGGTGGTGTCGTTGAACTCGATTGCCGTATAGTGGTTGAGCAAAGAGGTTGGTAAGACAAGTGACTGACACTGGCCGCTCATAATCTGGCCGATGGTCTGGCGCCAGTCTGAAAGTGCTTGCGCATCGGGTTCGCTATAGAGGCCACTGTCCTCGCTGGGCATGCTATCTTTTACAAAGTCTACGAGTTCGTCGAGTGTATCGCAGTTTGGACAATTGGCTGGAGTCACGGCTAGTATGGGTGTTGCGGTACAGTAAATAAAGAGCAGGGCGAGCGCTAGGCGTGTGGCCCTGGAGTGAAAATTATCTTCGTTCGTTTCCATCGATTTGTCTCCGTTTAGTCGGCAGTTATTCGACTGCCATGGACTAAAGCGAAAGTAGGGGCAATGGCTGAGAACGGACGTGACTGAAGTCACGCGGAAAAAGAAAAAGGCAAGAATAATGTATAAAGGTGACGTCTGTCACGCATCATCGTGGTCAAGGTGTGATCGACGTCACGTGCAAAGTAGGCTGCTGTATATAAAAAGGATGGAGGAGAGTGCGTCTATCGTGCAGTTCTGTAAGAGGCAGAACGCACGAGGCGCCGATAGCTACAGCTATCGGCGCCTCGTATCTATCTGATGTTATACGCGTATCTAATGCGTTATTTCATGTCGATCGTCGCATCGCGTTCGGGGCCGACTGAAATCAGCGAGACGGGTGCGTGGCTGAGTTCGGCAATGCGGTCGACATAGTTGCGCGCGAGGGGCGGCAAGTCTTCGTAGCGGCGGATGCCACTCGTCGCCGTCTGCCAGCCTTCAACTTCTTCGTATATGGGTTCGCAGCGCTCCAACACGCGTGGGTCGGAGGGAAACTGCTCAAGTATTTCGCCGTCGCAGCGGTAAGCGATGCAGAGCTTGAGACGTTCCATCGTATCGAGTGTGTCGAGGCGCGTTAGGGCGATGCTCGTCAGTCCGTTGAGGCGTGTCGCCGCGCGTACTATGGGGGCGTCGAACCAGCCGCAGCGGCGCGCTCGGCCGGTAGTCGCTCCGTACTCGTTGCCCAATTTTCGCAGGTGGTCGCCTTCGGCACCGAGCATTTCCGTCGGGAATGGACCGTTGCCGACGCGCGTGGTATAGGCTTTGGTCACGCCGATGACTTCGTCGATTTTAGTCGGGCCAACGCCACTGCCAGTACAGGCGGCTCCCGCCGTTGTATTGGAAGAGGTGACATAGGGATACGTGCCGTGGTCGACATCGAGCAACGTGCCCTGTGCGCCTTCAAAGAGCAGGTTGTGCCCTTTATCAATTGCCTCGTTTAAGTAGAGCGAAATATCACGCACATAGGGGCGCATGCGCTCTCCATAGGCGGCATAGGTATCAATGATCGGTGCTGCTTCCAGCGCTTCTATACCATAGATCTTGGTGAGGATCTCGTTTTTGGCATTAATAGAGGCGTGTAATTTCTCGCTGAGTGTATCGGTATTGAGCAAGTCCATCACGCGTATGCCAAAGGTGCGCTCTACCTTGTCGCGATAGGCCGGGCCAATGCCGCGACCGGTCGTGCCAATCGTTACGCCGGCTTTACTGTCTTCGCCCGCCTTGTCGAGTGCCTTGTGATAGGGCATGACTACGTGTGCACTTTGGCTGATAAACAGTCTACCGGCGCAAGAAAACCCCTTCTCTTTAAGGTCATCTATTTCGCTAAGTAGGGCTTCTGGGTCGACGACGACGCCGTTGCCCACAACGCAGGCTTTGTCTTGGTGCATGATGCCCGAAGGGATCATGTGGAACACGAACTCCGTGTCGCCCACTACGACGGTGTGACCGGCGTTGGCCCCGCCCTGATAGCGGACTACGATATCGGCTTCTAAGGTCAGATAATCGACGACCTTGGCCTTGCCTTCGTCGCCCCATTGGGCGCCCAATGCAATTTTAGTTGGCATAATATGTTTCCTTTAGAGACTGGCGCTTTTGGCCCAGGATATATAGTCTCGGGACAGCACGTCGTCGAGGACGGCCTGTGGAATAGGGCCATCGACGTTGAGGATGGTCAGTGCACTGCCGCCGACTTCTTGGCGCCCACACGACATCTGCGCGATGTTAACGTGGTGGTCGCCCATCACCGAACCCATGTGGCCGATGATGCCCGGTATATCTTTGTTTACGTAAAAGAGCATATCGCCTTTGGGGACGGCGTCAAAGGTGTATTCGTCAAAACGCACTAGGCGAGGATCGCTCTTGCCAAAGAGGGTACCGGCTAGGCGGCGCTGTTCTTTATCCGTTTGATATACCACGGTGATCAGGCTGGCAAAATTTTCGTGTTCGCTGCTGCGCAATTCGTCTACGCGAACCCCGCGCTGCTGCGCAAAGAAAGGGGCGTTGATGGCGTTTACTGGTTCGTCCGATACCGTCGACATGATACCTTGTAGCACGGCTGCCGTCATAAGCGATGTCGGGTAGGTCACATCGCCATGATATTCTACCGTTAGACGCTCTAAACGTCCCTCGCTCAGCTGCGCCTGGAGTTTGCCAAGGCGCTCGGCCAAATCCAAATAAGGGCGCATTTTTGCGTATACTTCAGGTTCTACGGATGGGGCGTTGATGGCGTTGCGGATAACGCGGCCCATTAATACATCGCCGACTTGTGCCGCTACTTGCAGCGCCACGCTTTCTTGTGCTTCGCGCGTTGATGCACCCAAGTGAGGTGTGCAGATAACGCGCTCGTGGGCAATTAGACCCGTAGCGGTGGGTGGCTCTTCCTCATAGACGTCTAAGGCTGCGCCGCCGACCTTGCCCGATTCTAGGCCGCGCAGCACGGCTGCCTCGTCTAGGATGCCACCGCGCGCGCAGTTGATCAGAAAAACACCGTCTTTGCAATTGGCAATCTGCGCGTCGGAGATCATATGGCGGGTCTGTTCGATCAGCGGTAAATGCACGGTGATAAAATCGGCGGCGGCGTAGATCTCGTCGGGTTCGGCTAGCTTGGCACCGAAGGACTCGGCCACTTCGCGCGAGACGACGGGATCATAGCTCAAGACCTTCATGCCAAAGGCGTTGGCGCGCAGGGCGACTTCGCTGCCTACTTTGCCCAAGCCGAGTACGCCGATGGTCTTGCCCCTCAGTTCAACCCCCGTTAGCTTGCTGCGCTCCCATAACCCGCTCTTAATCGAGGCGGTGCCCTGCGGGATATTGCGAGCTAATGCCATGAGCATAGCGAAGCTGTGCTCGGCGGTCGATACGGAATTCCCCCCCGGTGTATTCATGACGATGACACCGCTGCGCGTCGCCGCTTCTATGTCGATATTGTCGACGCCCGCTCCGGCGCGACCGACGACTTTTAGTTTTTTCGCTACCTCGAGAATATCGGCTGTCACTTGCGTGCTGCTACGCACGATAAGAGCTTCGTAGTCGCCGATGATTTCTTTTAGTGCTTCTGGGTCTAATCCGGTGTTAACGTCTATTTCTATGCCGTCATTCTCCTGTAGAATTTCGACACAGCGCGGATCCATCTTGTCGCTTATTAGTACTTTCAAAACAAACCTCTATAAAGTGTGCTACTTAAAATTACAAGTCGGTCGGTTCTTCTAACACGTTTTCTATCCAGCCCAGCACGTCTTGACGCCCTTGACCGTTCAGCGCGGAAAACGGCACAAAAGAAATACCGGCGAGTGTCCCCTCGGACTCCAGCCGGTCGAAGAGCTGTTTTTGTTTACTCTGCGATAGCTTGTCGGCTTTGGTAAAGACCAAGAGAAAAGTTCTTTGCATTTCCTTGAGCCAGTCGATCATCATGAGATCTAACTCGGTCGGCCCGTGGCGGATATCTACGAGTTGTATAATAGCGCGCAGTGGCTCGCGTTTTTCTACATAGCCCCGCGTCATGCGCCCCAACTTTTCGCGCAAGTTGATTCCGCCGCGTACATAACCGTAGCCAGGCAGGTCGACGAAGTAGAACTGCTCGTTGATCCAGTAGTAGTTCAACTGCTGGGTCTTACCCGGTGTCGACGAAGTGCGCGCCAGCTTTTTGCGCTGCAAAATCCGGTTGATTAGCGTCGATTTACCGACGTTTGAACGACCGGAAAAGGCGATCTCGGGCTGACCTGCACTAGGCAAGTCGGCTGCGCGCACGGCGCCAATCGTAAATTCGGCGGATCTAAACTTCATGGCAGATGGCAAAATTTAGGCGCGTTTGCGCCGCATCTCCTCGTCATCCTCGTGATCGAAGCTATCAATACCTTTCTCGATCATCTCGGCTGTTATCTGCAGAGATGTAACGCCCTCCTGCGAGGGTAGATCATACATGATATCCATCATTGCCTGCTCGAGAACGGAACGCAATCCTCGTGCGCCCGTGCCCTTGCGCACCGTGAGGGCCACTACTTTGCGCAAGGCCTCTTCGGTGAAGTCAACATCGACACCATCCATCTCAAAGAGTCGCTTGGACTGTTTGATGATGGCATCGCGCGGCTCCGTTAGGATACGCAGCAAATCGTCCTCATCTAGGGTGTCCATAGTCGTGACGACGGGAACGCGACCGACGAATTCGGGGATCATGCCAAAACCGAGCAGGTCTTCGGGTTGTACTTGAGCTAAAAGCTCGTTGGCATCATGGTCAAGGGATTCCTCGGCACCCGCTGAGCCAAAGCCCATGGTGCGTTCGCCGACGCGTTGGCTTATGACTTTGTCTAAACCTTCGAAGGCACCACCACAAATAAAGAGAATGTTGCGGGTATTCATCTGAATCATGGGCTGTTCGGGGTGTTTGCGCCCGCCTTTGGGCGGAATATTGGCAATGGTACCTTCCAATATCTTGAGCAGCGCTTGCTGCACGCCTTCTCCCGATACATCGCGGCTAACGGCCGGTGCCGCACTTTTGCGCGCTACTTTGTCGACCTCATCTAAGTAGAGTATGCCCTTTTCGGCACGGGCGACATCGTAGTCGGCGGCCTGCAAGAGGCCCACGAGAATATTTTCGACGTCCTCGCCTACGTAGCCGGCTTCCGTCAGAATGGTGGCATCGGCTATGGAAAAGGGGACCTGCAATATTTTAGCCAGCGTTTTGGCCAATTCGGTCTTGCCCGTACCCGTCGGCCCGATGAGCATGACATTGCTCTTTTCGAGCTCGACATCTTCGAGTTCAACGTTAGAGCGTATGCGTTTGTAGTGGTTGTAGACGGCCACAGAGAGAATCTTCTTGGCGCGCTCTTGGGCGATTACATACTCGTCGAGAAAATCCTTCATCTGCGTCGGTTTGGGTATATCGCTCGTTTCCCAAGGCAGCGTTTGTTTTTTTTCTTCGGCCATCACCTCGTTGCAGAGTTTAACGCACTCGTTGCAAATATGCACCGAGGGGCCGGTGATGATCTTTTCTACCTGGTTATGGCTACGTCCGCAAAACGAACAGCGGGGGTCGCTTTTGGTAGGCCGTCTGCGCAAGGCGAAAACTCCCTGAGAGGGTCCGGTGAATCAGCTGCCGATTTCGGCAGTTGAAGCGACTTTAGAAGGAGCAATGATTTCGTCAATCACGCCGTACTCCACGGCTTGTTCGGTGGTCATAAAGAAATCGCGCTCCGTGTCTTCGCCGATGCGCTCTAACGACTGGCCCGTGCATTCGGCGAGGATTTCGTTGATCTGTTGGCGCATTTTGATGATCTCGCGGGCGTGGATTTCCATGTCGGCTGCCTGGCCGCCAATACCGCCCATGGGCTGGTGTAACATAATGCGCGCATTGGGCAAGGCCTGGCGCTTACCTTTGGTGCCACCGGCGAGCAGAATAGCCCCCATGCTCGAAGCTTGACCAATGCAAATGGTCGCCACATCGGCGGCGATGTATTGCATCGTGTCGAATATGGCCATGCCCGCTGTGATCAGACCACCGGGCGTGTTGAGGTAGAGTGCAATATCTTTCTTGGGATCTTCCGATGCCAAAAAGAGCAGCTGTGCAATGATCAGGTTGGCGATTTGATCATTGATGGGCGTGCCCACGAAGATGATGCGGTCTTTTAACAGGCGCGAGTAAATATCATACGAACGCTCGCCGCGCCCCGTCTGTTCGATGACCATAGGTATCAGAGACATATAGGTCCTTCTTTCCGCCTGCGCCTTGGCGCCGACTATACTTTCTCTTCTTTAATCACAGCTTTTTCGCTGAGCAGGGCGAAGACTTTGTCTTCTGAAAGTTCACTGCGCAAGTCGTCTGCACGGCCGCTGCGTTTGATATCTTCGACTTGTACGCCCGCCTGCTTAGCCCGCTCTTCTAGATACTGCTCGAATTCTTCGTCCGAAACATCGATTTCGGCCTTTTTGCGCACGGCTTCGGTGAGCAGGTAGCTCTTGAGGCGGCGGATTGCTCCCTCGCGATCCTCGTCGCTGTGATCGTGGTCGTGGTCGTGATCGTGATCGTGATCGTGATCGTGACTATGATCCTGCTGGTTCTGGCTCTGCTTTTCGCGCTGCATGGAGACGAGGTAGTTTTCCACCATGCTGTCGGGCAGATCAAAAGGGTTCTTCTCAATCAGCTGCGAAACCAACTCGTTGCGCTCGCGCTGTTTGGCCATGTACTGCCAGCGTTCTTCGATCTGTTGCTTGATATTGTTGCGCAGGTCCTCCAGCGTTTGGAACTGTTCGCCCACATCCTTGGCGAACTCATCGTCCAACTCGGGCAGCGTGCGCTCGCGCACTTCGCGCGCCGTTACAGCAAAATGTTCGGTTTTGCCCTTTAGCTCTTCGTTGGGGAGGTCTTCGCGATAGGAAAACTGCACATTGCGTTCGTCGCCAGCGCTGATGCCTACCAGCGCTTCCTCGAACTCGGGGCTGGGGGCATTCTCGTCGCCGATGAGAAAATAGCGCTCTTCAAATTTTTCGCCGATGATCGGCGTGCCGCTCTCGTCTAGGCGCTGTAGATCGGCTATGAGCACGTCGCCTTGGCCGAGTGGGCGCTCTACTGCGCGTTCGGCGGCCTGGCGGGTCTGTAGCTCTTGTAGCTGCGAGTCCACTTCTTCATCGGCAATTTCGTGTGCCATGCGCGTGCATTCTAGCTTCTCGTACGTCTCCAATTCGATTTCCGGCCAAATGTCGAGCGTAGCAGTAAAGGTCAGGGCTGCGCCCGGCTCGTGATCGATTTTGGATATTTTGGGTGGTGCAGCTGGGACTAGCCCGGCTTCGCGCGTGGCTTCCTCGAGAAAGGTTGGCAGCATATCGCCAATTACCTCGCCGCGAATCGACTCGCCGTAGCGTGTTTCGATAATGCGCAGAGGCACTTTTCCCTTACGGAAACCGGGTACTTCTATGCGCTTCTGATAATTGCGATAAGCTTTGTTGAGCTCTTTTTCCACGCGTTCGGGGGCGATCTCTACTTCTATTTCGCGTCCCCATTGGCCCTTTTCGACGACATTGGTCTTCACGTGCTTCTGCCTTGCTAAAAAAAGTGTGAAACAGAAAGCGCGCGCCGCCCGATATTCGCGGACGGCGCGGCGCATTTAAGGTGTATTTTAATGGTGCGAAAGAGGGGACTCGAACCCCTACGCCCTCTCGGGCACTAGATCCTAAATCTAGCGCGTATACCAATTTCGCCACTTTCGCACATGCCAGGTCTCGGTTTGAACCGAGGCAGTGCCCCATTTTGGAGTAACTATTCCATTTTGGGGTAACTATAATAATATAGTATTTCGTTTGAGGGTCAAGGTTCTCAGGCTGCTTGCCAAGCGTCCATGTGGTTTTCGAGATGGGCGCGCAGTTCGGAAATAGGTACTCGCTGCTGTTCCATCGTATCGCGTTCGCGCACGGTGACCGTCTCGTTCTCCAGCGTTTCCGAATCGACGGTGACGCAGTAGGGCGTGCCCACCTCGTCCATGCGGCGATAGCGGCGACCGATGGCCCCACTTTCGTCGTAGGCGACGCGGAAGTGCTGGCGCAGGCCCTCGGCGATTTTGTGCGCAATTTCGGGCATGCCTTCTCGTTTTACCAGCGGTAGGATCGCCGCCTTGATCGGTGCCATGCGCGGATGAAAACGCATTACCACGCGCGTGTCCCCTTTGACTTCTTCTTCGTGATAGGCATTGACTAAACAGGCCATGGTCGTGCGGCTGGCACCGATGGAAGTCTCGATAACTGAGGGCACGAACTTCTCGCGGCTCTGCTCGTCGAAATACTGCAGTTTTTTCCCCGAAAATTTCTCGTGCTGCGTCAAGTCGAAGTTCGAGCGGTTATGAATGCCCTCAATTTCGCCTGGCCCAAAGGGGAATTCGTACTGGATATCGAAGGCGGCGCTGGCGTAATGGGCCAATTCATCCCCCTGGTGTTCGTGCCAGCTTAGCTTGCTTTCGGGCAGCCCAATATTTTTAAACCAGTTCCAGCGTTGCTCGCGCCAGTATTCAAAGTGCTCGTCTTGTGTGCCGGGAGCGACAAAATACTGCATCTCCATCTGCTCAAACTCGCGCGTGCGGAAGAGAAAGTTCTTGGTCGTGATCTCGTTGCGGAAGGCCTTGCCGATTTGCGCGATGCCGAAGGGCAGTTTCTGGCGCATCGCCGACTGCACGTTGAGATAGTTGACGAAGATACCTTGTGCGGTTTCCGGGCGCAGATAAACGCGCGCACTTTCGTCTTCCAAGGGCCCTACGAAGGTCTTGAACATAAGGTTGAACTGCCGCGCTTCGCTCAGTTCGTTGCCCTTGGGGCTCTTGAGGTCGATTTCGAGTGCCTTGGCTATCATGGCATCCATCCCCATGCCGGTGACGTCGACGCCATTCTCTTCAAGTAAGTTATCGAGGCGGAAGCGCTCATTGGTCTTTTTATCTTCGACCATTGGATCTGAAAAACCGGCGACGTGCCCGGAGGCTTCCCATACCTTGGGGTGCATGAGGATGCTGGCATCGAGTCCTTCAACGTCTTCGCGATAGGTCATGGCTTTCCACCAAGAATCCTTGACATTCCTTAGCAACTCGACGCCGAGCGGCCCGTAGTCCCAGCAGCCGTTGAGCCCGCCGTAGATCTCCGAGCTTTGGAAGACGAACCCTTTGCGCTTGCACAGGGATACTAGTTTCTCCATCAGGTCAGCCATACTTATCTCTCTCTTTAAAAAGGCGCACGCGGATTGTAAAAAGATGCCGGCGGCGCCTGAAATATTGTTTTTTTCAGGAATTTAAGGCGGAAGGTTCCCCGCTCAGGGACTCCATAAAATGCAGAGAACGCAGATGGCCTCGGCCGCTACCGTAGTAGTCTACAAAAGCACTCAAGGCCGCGCGTATCTCGCCGCGCCGCGTTGGGGTTGGGGGCAGGACGTCTTTGGCATAGGTCTTTAGCGCCTGCAAATGGGCGAGAAATTGCAGACTCTCGCCCGGTAAACGCATGCCGTGCCCCTGGCCGCAGGCGGCGCACATACCGCCTCCCTGTGCCGGGCTAAACCATAGCCATGCACCGATTAACTCACGTCGACAAGCGACGCATTGACGCAACTCGGGGCTGTAGCCTAGTGCGTCGAGTACTCTTAGTTCGTAATACCAGAACAGCGACTCCACCTGTGTGGAGTCTACTTCTTCTAAGCCGCGCAATACGCCGCGCAGACATTGGTAGAGGCGCTTGTTGGCCTCGCCTTCAATCGTCAGTCCATCGATGAGCTCGATGGCAGCGTTGCCGAACGAGAAGCGCTGCAAATCGTTGCTGAGCACGGGCGGTGGAGTCAAGAGCCCACATTCGCTCAGCGTCTGTAGGTCGCGCGCCGTGCGGATATAACAGATGGCCTGCACTTCGGCCATGAGCTCTAGGGCAGAGCCGAATTTACTCTTTACTCGGCGCGCGCCTTTGGCCGTGACCTTTAGCTTGCCGAAGTCTTCCGTATAGAGCGTTGTTATGCGGCTAGTCTCACCCATGCGTCGGCTGCGCAGCACGATCCCTCGCGTTTTTACGATAGTGCGCGGCATTTTCAGTCACTCCCATCGGCGGGAAGAGTATAGACGCGTTCGCCCTTTTTGCTCATGCCGTATTCCTCGCGCGCTACTTTTTCGACGTACCCGAGGTCATTTTCTAAACGCCACAAGACGTTTTTTAGACTGTCCCTCTCCGTTTGTAAACGCTCGACACGAGCTTCTAAATCTGCGAGGTCATTTTTTTTGTCGTCCATCTGCCACATCTCGCGGCTCCCCAAGACCAGATAACCGGCAAGGCCTAGTGCCAACACGGAGATGACGAGTTGCCAGCGCGAACTCGCAAGGACGATTGAGGTCCCGCGTTTTTTTTCTGTGAGCTTGTGACTCATAGCTATCTCGTCTAGCAGGTCGATTTAAAAGAGCACGAGGTCGTCCCGGTGAATCACTTCGAGAGCCGGCCGCCCTAGCTCTTTTTCTACCGCCGGCGAACTCTTGCCAAAGATTCGACACAGTTCCTCGGAAGAATAGCGGCTCAACCCCCGTCCCAATTCCTCTCCGCATTCGTTGTCGATACATACCACTTCGCCGTTGGCAAAATTGCCTTCGCAGGCTATTACGCCGGCCGGCAGTAGGCTGCGATACTGCTGGGCTATGGCGCGCTGGGCGCCACCGTCTACGACGATTCGCCCACGGCA
>JBLHGI010000020.1:0-32728 GCA_047616505.1 Planctomycetota bacterium | reverse complement strand
ATGCGCTACGACTTAATGGGTTAGGCGCGGTATGCTCTGGACTATGGTGCGCAAAGAATTGGTGCAAAATCTGCTCGAACTGCGCTTTATCGTTTGTGCGATCCTCTGCGTTGTGCTGGGAGCGCTTAGCGTATTTGTGCTGCGTGCCGACTTGGCGACCAAGCGCGCCGACTATAGTAGCAATCGCCAGCTCTATCGCCAGCAGGCCGAGGAATATGGCAGCTATCGCGATTTAGAGAATCTGGGGGTGCGCGTCGATCGACCGCCGCAAGATTTCCAGGTATTGTTTTTTGGTATGGAAAAAACTACGGACCGCACGGCGCAGATTGGTGGCGATTTTATGCCCGGCTTTGAAGGCAATCTTAATGCCAACCCGATGGTGATGATGATGCCGGTGGCCGATATGCTCTTTGTCGTGGGGGTCGTGCTCAGCCTACTGGCATTTTTTATATCGTATGATGCGGTTGCTGGCGAACGTGCGAGCGGCACACTCAAGCTTTTGATGTCGTACTCTGTCCCACGCGACTTGGTCATACTGGCCAAGTGGATTGGTGGTTATATCAGCTTGGCGCTGCCCTTTTTTGTCTCGCTTATTTTTAGCGCTCTCCTGATTAGCGTCTCAGATGAAATTGGCTTTTCGGCACAAGATTGGCAGGCCTTTGTGGTCTCTGGAGGCGTCTCGCTGATTCTCATCGCCGTGATGTTCTCTATTGGTTTGTTCTTTTCCGTATGTATGAGTAACCCCTCTACTTCTATTCTCAGCTTGTTGGCCGTGTGGGTGCTCTTGGCGCTGATCGTGCCCAATGCGGGCCCCTATGTTGCGGAGATCGTCGAGCCGGTCCCCGATGTCGGTCAGATACAGCGGCTGATCGCCGAGCGCAGCAAAGCGCTCAACGATGTGTTTTCTGCGGAGATGCGCTCTATGCGGCGCGGGGGAAATTGGCGCTCTATGAGCCGTGAAGACCGCGCTGCTGTGCGGCGAAAAGGGGTCGAGGGTCGCGAAGAATTGCAGCGAAATATCAATCGTGCCACCGAACAAATCGTACGCGATTTTGAGCGACAATTGCAAAACCAGGTCGAAGTGGCACGCAATATCACGCGCATTTCTCCCGTGGCCACTTATGTCTACGCCAACACCGATATCGGCGTTACAGGGGTGCGTCACGAGCAACAGTTGGTCAACTCGCTACGGGCTTACCAGCGCCAATTCGCCCGTTATGTAGACGAGAAATTAGAGGAGAGTGGGGGCGGTGGCACGTTCTGGGGTGGCAATAACGACGATCGGGATTACTCGATAGACGATATGCCCGTCTTTGACTATAAACCCGAAGAGTTGGGTATGCGCTTAGAAGTGCGCTCTACGGATGTGTTGTTATTGGTCGTATTTGCCGTGTTGTTCTTTATGATGGCTTTTGTTGCTTTTTTGCGCACGGATATATCGTAGCGAATAAGTATGTTTAACAAATGCGAATGAGGAGGATACCATGAAAAAATGGACGCTGCTGCTGGTAGTTCTGGCCGTGGGCTGGGGAGCTTATGTGCAGGCTCAGCAGAGGGGTGGTCGCGGCCGCGGTGGGGCGCCGTTGGCTGCGCTGGAGCGCGACTGGGCGCTGTTGAGCTTTGAACTCAAGGTCAGGGGTGATCAGGCCAAGGCGTTGCAACTGGCCTATCAGGTGGCCTGGGATCAGCGCAAGGAGCTGGTGGGTGGGGACCGTAGTGGTAACCCAGCTGATATGATGGAGCAGGTAGGTACGATACAGGGCGAGTTGGATGGTGCGGTCAATAATATACTAGCGCCCGAGCAGCTCGATATGTTTAACAGCCTTAAGTTGCGCCAGGGCGGCGGCGGCGGGCCCGGCGGTCGGGGGCGGTGAGGCGATGTTAGAAATTGTCGATCTCTCTAAGCACTACGGCGATGTCAAGGCGGTGCAAGATCTAAATTTGACCGTCGGCGCAGGCGAGGTGTTCTGCATGCTGGGGGCCAACGGCGCTGGGAAAACGACGACGCTAATGGTGGCTTTGGGGTTTACTGAACCGACCAAAGGTACGGTGCGCATTTGTGGTGTCGATGTGACAAAAGAACCGCTGCGGGCAAAACAGCACGTGGCCTATGTCTCTGAAAATGTCATGCTCTACGGCAATTTCACGGCGCGGCAGAACCTCGATTTTTTCACTAAACTCGGCGGGCGCAAGGACGCCGGTGATAGCGATTATGAACAGGTGTTGGCGAGAGTTGGACTACAAGCAGAAGCTGTCGACCGCCGCGTGAAGGGTTTTTCGAAGGGGATGCGTCAGAAGCTGGGTATCGCTATTGCCATTATGAAAGATGCCGAGGTCATTTTGCTCGACGAACCTACGAGTGGCTTAGATCCTAAATCTGGAGCTGAGTTTCTGCAACTGCTGTCCGAACTGCGACGCGAAGGGAAAGCGATCTGGATGACGACGCACGATATTTTTCGCGCCAAAGAGATCGCTGATCGAGTGGGAATCATGGTTAATGGTCAATTGGTCAAAGTATTGACGCGCGAAGAACTGGAACGGGAAGATCTCGAGGGGCTCTACGTCAGTTATGTGTCGCAGCCGGTTCAAGAGCTAACTTAGGAACAACGCCCCGGAGCTGTATTAGGGGTGTTTGGTATTTATCTCTGCCTCCCTTTTTTTATCTAATTAATTTCTCTTGTATTTTGCAGTGTTTCTCTCTTTGTGTATAGTACAAATATGACTGTATCTAACATCAATAAGCACATATATTAAAAGACTAATTATTCGCTTATTCTGTCGGCGCTATCTTGCGTCAGTGATATAAAAGAGCAATTATGAGTAAACTAGTAAATGACGGTCTGTCGCGGCTACAGAACCAAAGCCGAATACCTGCTAGCACGTGGCGGCAGTGGTGTAATCTGCTAAAACTGGACCCGATCGATGCCGTCGACGTATGGGAAGAGATTTGTCACCCGATTATGCTCGCAACACGCGAGGTGCCCGAAGTTCCGTATATCCTGCAAATGCGAGCCTCCCGGCTCGAACTCGATATTTTTGATTTTCGCGAAGAAGTACCCAAAATACTCCATCTCGTCGCGTTCATATACTCGCTTAAGGATGAACGCCTTACTAAGGGCAAGGTCAAAAGTGCCCTGCTCAAGTTCTATCGCAAAGCTGCACTGAACAGTCCCCCCGGCATGCATCAGAGCGCCTTCGTCGAACAATTCATAATGGATCTCTGCTCCGTCATTCTCGTAGCCAAAGTGCTGCCTGCTGCGACGATCTGCTTGGCGGGTGTTATGAAACCCGTCATTGAAGGGCGCGGTAGCCTGGATCAGATATTGCATTTGGGGCTCAAGGCACTTGGGGACAAACCCTATGCTAAAATAGTGCGAGAGTGTTTGGACGAGCGCAGTAAATATGTAAATCGCGATGCAGAATCTGACGATGCAGACGATGACGATGACGATGCTACAAGTGCCAGCAGTGAAGATGCTGACGATTACGAAGAAGACGATTACGAAGAGGAAGAGGAGGATGACGAATATGGCGATGATACAGGGGCGATGGATGCATTTCTTATAAAGTTTAAAACGTCCCTACATCAAATTTACGAAATAGAATCCGAAGTTGAATGCGACCTGGAAGAAGACGAGGAACGCATTGAGAATATTGAGGTCTTGCTCGATGAGCGTCTAAAGGCGATCACATTGTTTAAACCGCTACAGGCGACGATTCCCTCTGTCGAGGAGGCTCAGGTCATTGCGCGCAGGGATGAAGCCAAGCGGAACCCGGCGCGCGTTCATAAGCCGATCATGGGTGGTGGTGGCGGTGGTGGTGGTGGCGGTGGCGGTGGTGGCGGCGGCGGCGGCGGCGGCGGTAGTTCGTTAACGGGGGCCGATGGTTCGGCAATGACCGTAAAGAGCGGGGGGCAGAGCGGAGGGAAACCATCTTCGAAGATGGGTAAACCTGGGGTAGCGAATAAGGCGGGCTCTAATGCGGGGAGTGCCAATCATGGGGTAGACGTTGCGCCGGCCGATATGGTTGAGCCCGAAGAAGTCAATTTGCCGGAATTGGGCGAGAAAGCGCAGGAAATTTCTAAGCTGTTGGCATCGATAGAACCACATGAACAACAGGTGTGGGCGTTGGTCGTCGATCCGGCTTCCGATATTGCCGACAAGCGCGGTTTGTCGCGCATGTTGGGGACAGAGGGCACAGGGGCCGACAAAGCATACAATAATATCAAGCAGATATCCCGCTACCTCAAGATGAAACAAATGCTCAATGTGCAAGAAAAAAACGTGCGGAAAGATCGGAATTTTATGATCGAAGTGCGCTCTTTTATCAATAGCACGGGCAATAATCGCACACTCGACCCCAATAGCCGTCAACTGGCACCGCTGGTGCGTATTCTAGATCATGCAGCGGCTGCGTTGGTGCGCTTAGAGGCTCTGCGCACCAACTATAATTTTTCCAACGACCATCCGGAACGCTATACGCGCGAGGCCGTCACGCTCTATTACGAGGAAGCTCTGCGAGCGCTAACGGATCTGGCCGATCCTGAAATTCGCGGCACGGCACGGCAGAAAGCCGATAGCGATACCAATGTGCTATTGGCGATGTTTCGCGCCGAGGAGTTTGCCGAAGAACTCATAAAGAAGACTTGTGCCTATATGACCCGTTTGCGCGATGAGGGGCGCACAAAAAAAATAGACGACTTCAAGATGGCATGCAGCGAGGATCCGATAGAGTTCGAGGGCGTCGAAGAGGTTGGCAATTTGGGCGAGGTGTCGGCCGACTTACTCGTCTCGGAAAATGTGGGTGAAATCTTTGATGAGGCTTGTCGATATAGCATCGGCGAGGTGTGGAAAGTTATGACGCCTGTGCACCAGCCAGAACTGGTCGTCGGGCGCCTCAAAGAAGGGTTGCGTCAGGTATTGGTAGGCGCCTTTGAATTGACGCCGGAGATGAAGCGTCCTCAGGAGCAGCCTTCATTTGCCCTACAGGTGGTGGGTCTCGACAAACTAACGGGTAATACCAATTTAAAAGAATATTATGTGCGCGTGGATGATGATGGTAAAGTAGCTTATATCGAAGGCTATGAAAGCGGTGACTTTGTCGACCTCTTTGAGCTGCGCGAATACAAACCATCGCGAGTACACGCCGCGGCCAAAAAAGAAGAAGAAGAAGAAGGCGTCGAGGAGTTGCAGACGGGGCGCAAATATTTGTTTCCAGTTGGCCGCACAAAAAAACTCTTTGGCAGCAGCCCCAGCGAATTGCTCAATGGTTGTATCCGCGCCGAAGGTGGGGGAGCGAAGATATTTCCAACTTTTTGAAGGAAAGAGAGAGAGAGGACATGGCAGAACAAACGGGATTTGCTGTAGTTGGTTTGGGCATGGGCCGCCATCACTGCAAGGCGATTGCCGCTGCACCAGGCGCGCGCTTAGTTGCCGTATGCGATACGGATGGCGAGCGTCTTAGCTCAGTGGCCGAAGAATATAATTGTCGCGCCTATGATGATTATACAGAGCTCTTAGCTGATGAAGAGGTTACAGTAGTCAATATCGCCACCCCTTCGGGCATGCACGCGGCAATGGGAGTACAGGCAGCGGCGGCGGGCAAACATATGATTGTTGAGAAACCAGCCGATATCAAACCCGAACGCATTGACGAATTGATAGCGGCGGGCAAGGAGCACTCCGTACAGGTCGCTGGTATTTTTCAATCGCGTCTAGATCCGCTGAATATCCGTATCCGCGAGGCAATCCAGAGCGGGCGGTTGGGCAAGCTGATTGGTGTACATGGTCACTTACCTTGGTACCGTAAACAGAGCTATTACGATGGGCCGCACGGTAAGTGGAAGGCTACTTGGGATATGGATGGGGGGGGGTCACTTATGAACCAGGGGGTGCATACGGTCGACCTTTTACAGTGGTTAGCAGGGCCGGTCGAGGCGGTTGCGGGCATGTATGGAGTTTTTGGTCACGAGATAGAAGCGGAAGATCAGAGCGTGGCACTGCTGCGTTTTAAGAGCGGTGCACTGGGAACGCTCTATACGACGACCTGCTGTTATCCCGGCTATGATCAACGCGTGATGATTTATGGGAGCGAAGGATCTGTATCGAAAAATCACAGCGAGCTAGAAGGATGGAAGTTACTCGCCGATACCGAGGGGACAGAAGAAAAAGAGCTGCTCGGGCTCTATGGGGCCAGTAAGGACGTCAGTGGCTCTGCCGATCCGTTCGCTGTGGGTTTTGATGGTCATACACAAATCATCGTCGATATGTACGAGGCCTTGGCCGAAGGGCGCGAACCGCTGATCACATTGGATAGTGCGCGGCACGCCGTCGAGATTATTAATGGCATTTTTGAATCGGCGCGCACGGGCAAAGAAGTAAAAATAGGATAAAGAAATGGCACACCACAAATTCACACCGCAGCACTACTACACGACGATTGGTTGGCACGAACCTGTGCTGAGCGTTGCACCGGGTGATTCCATTAGCACGACGACGGTGGATGCACGCGGGCGCGACCAGAGTGGCGAGCAGGTTACCGAGCGCGGCAATCCAATGACGGGGCCTTTTTATATAGAAGGCGCCGAAGCGGGCGATGCGCTCGTCGTGCATTTTGATAAGCTGTGGCCCAACCGCGATTGGGGATGGACAGGGCTGCGCATTGCCGCCAATGTACTGGATCCTGGTTACCAGTCGAATGTAGAAACCGATGCCGACCTGTGTCGTTGGGCAGTCGATTTAGAGGCGGGCACCGTGCGCCTACAAGAGCCGCAAACGCGGCTCGGAGATTTGCTTTTGCCGATGGCGCCGATGGTGGGCTGTTTTGGCGTGGCACCGCCGGGTGGGCAGGCTATATCCACGGCGACTTCGTCGACTTATGGTGGCAATATGGACTACCGCGGTTTTGCGGAGGGCGTTACGGTATATTTGCCCGTGTCGGCACCCGGAGCCCTATTCCATATCGGCGATGGTCACGCGATACAAGGAGACGGCGAGATCGTCGGTACGGGCGTAGAGATTTCTTTTGACGTGACGTTTAGCGTAGACCTTATCAAAGGTGCTGATATCGGTTGGCCGCGCGGCGAAAATGATACGCATATTTTTGTCGCCGGCAATGCGCGGCCGTTGGACCAATGCGTGCAGCATGCGACGACCGAGTTGGTGCGTTGGTTGGAAGGGTCGTACGGGTTGGACCCGCTGAGTGCACACCAGCTCTTGGGACAGTGCGTAGAGTACGATATGGGCAATGTCTTTGATCCAGCCTATACGATGGTCTGCAAGGTGCGCAAAGATCTGCTAGAAAGAGTAGGGGCAAAACGCGCGTAGTATATTTTTGGTAGTATATTTCTGTTGGTCTCGATATAGAAGAAGCCCCCGGTGCATTTGGTATGCGCCGGGGGCTTTTCTGTATACATAGTCTTTATACCTAGAGATCAGTCAACGAGTCGAGGCCCTCTGGTTGGGGCAAGACGTAGCGAATGGGCTGAATCTGGCCATCGCGGCGGCGGATTCGTTCGATGCGTTGGCATTTGAGCACGGAGTGCTCAATGAGTATTTCGTCATCGACCTGACAGCCGTAGAGATAGGATGTTCCCTTGATGGTTACGCGGCGCCCGATGCGCATTGGGTCTTTGCTACTGCCCGTTAAGATGACGCCAGATTCGATGCGGGAGTCTTCGCCAATTTGCAAGTTGCCCTTTATTATATTGCGGTTGAGCACCGTGACGCGATCGCCCAATACGAGCGTCTGCTCTGGATAGGTACTGAGCTCGACGCTGCTGCCTATGTGCACATCTTCGCCGAGGACAATATGCCCGCTCAAGTGGCTGCGATCGCCAATTCTTACGCGAGAGTTCAGGCGGACCTGTGGCCCAATATGTACCCCTTTGCCCAGCACGATATCGAGGGGGCCGCGGTCTTTATCCATGGCCAGGATTTGATCGATTACTTCGTCGGCAATAAAGAAATCCTCTTCGTCGGCAATAGTGATGGTGTCCTTGAGGCGCTCGTAGGCCCAGCGTCGCGCGATACTTTGCATTTGCCGCAGCACGCTCTTGACGTTAAAGGCGAGGATCTCTTCTTCGCTCGCCGCTACGGATGCGCGCACGACCTTAGCGTGGCCATTAAAGATGTGGACTAGGTCGGTCAGCATCAGTTCACCCTGCACATTGTCCGTGTTGATCTCGTCGATATAGTGGCGCAATGCTTCTTCTTTAAAGGCAAACACGCCGGTATTGATCTCGCGTGTTTCTAGGAGTTGGTTGCGGCTAAAGGCATAGGTGCGGTCGCTATAGTCGACTGAGTAAGACTGTTTTTCTCCGAGGCTGAGGATGTCCTTGTGTTCTTTTATTTCGATGACTTTACCCTCGTCGTCTCCCGAAGGTGCTCCGGTTTTATCCGTTGCTGGTACGCGTATAATACGCCCGTAGTAGTTTTCTCCTACTGGACCACTATAGTTGCCAGTGAGTACCATCATATCGCAGGCGGCACGGTCAAAGCTGTGGCGAAATTGAGTGACGACTTCGCGCGTGAGCAGGCCCATATCACCGAGGAAGATATAAATATCTCGCGCTTGCGATGATGGCGAGAATGTGCTTAGAGCAACGCGTACAGCATCGCCGGTGCCTGCAGGTAAACCGAGGACGGGGTTTTCTTGGTACGCAAAGAGCCTGCCGAGCTGACGGCCCGTTGCCTCGGCGACTTCTTGACCTTTGATGCCGACAACTATGACTTGGTTGGGGCTGTCGAGGCCCTTTTGGATTGCCTTAGAGACGCGCAGTACGGTCGGTTCCCCCCAGATCTCGTGCAGCATTTTGGATGTTTCCGAACGGATGCGCTTGCCGTGGCCGGCCGCTAGAACGATGCCAATGCGTGGAGTCGCCGTTACTATTTCGCCGTTGAGTTGGCTGAGGGCTGAGCGCACGTCGCTGCTACTTTTTGCCATGTGATTTGCCATGTGAATAAATAGGATGGGTCTATGGGGACTTGGGCAACTTGCCGTTGGCCATGCCCATGAGCTGCTCCTGCATGCCGGGCGCCAATTCGTCGGCGATAGGGTGTCGGCGGATATAGGTGCCGTCTGCTTGCATTTGCCGGGCCTTGCTGCGATCTGCCAACGCCAATTCGATCAGGTCGTGGTAGATGCGGCGCTTGTGGTCTTCGTCTTCTATGGGGAAGACCACTTCGACGCGGCCGCGCAGGTTGCGGTTCATCCAGTCGGCGCTGCCGAGCCAGACTTCTTCCTGGCCACCGTTGGCAAAGTAGAATACGCGGCTGTGTTCGAGAAAACGGCCAATCAGGCTGTAGACGCGGATATTTTCGCTGACGCCGGGAATGCCAGCGCGCAAGCAGCAAATGCCGCGCACGATTAGGTCGATTTCGACTCCCGCCTGCGAGGCGCGGTAGAGCTCGGTCATAATGGCCTGGTCCATCAGGCCGTTCATCTTGGCGATGATGGCTGCTGGGCGGCCGGCGCGAGCGTGTTCGATCTCGCGATTGATACGATCGAGCATGCCTTTTATAAGGCCAGCGGGGGCAACTAATAGTTTTTTAAAGTCCGTCTTGCGGTTGTGCGTTGTCAGCAGATTAAATACTTCGGCTACTTCGGCTGTGATATCTTCGCGCGCAGTGATGAGCCCGAGGTCGGTATAAAAGCGCGCAGTGATGTGGTTGTAGTTGCCGGTGCCCATGTGCACATAACGGCGCAAGTGATCGCTGTCGCGGCGCACTATCATGGACAATTTACAGTGCGTCTTAAGGCCCATAACGCCATAGACTACCTGTACGCCGCTGTCTTCGAAGCGCTTGGCCCATTCGATATTGGCGACTTCGTCACCGCGCGCTTTAAGTTCGACTAATACGGTGACTTCTTTGTTGCGTTCGGCGGCGTGGATGAGCGCTTGGGCTACTTGCGAATCATCCCCAGTGCGATAGAGCGTCTGTTTGATGGCCAGCACCTGCGGATCGTTGGCGGCCATGCGGATAAAATCGATAACAGTGGCAAAGGATTCATAGGGATGATGTAGCAGCACATCTTTGTCGCGGATAGTCTCAAAGAAATGCTCGGGATCGGTGGGTAACTCGCAGGTTACAGGGGTAAAGGGCGAGAATTTGAGATCGTGGCGCTGGACCAAATCATATAGCGTCATCATCCGGTTTAGGTTGACCGGGCCGTTTGTGCGATAGGTTTGGCTATTGCCGAGATCGAACTGGCGTTGTAGCCGCCGCACGAGTCCTTCGGGCGCGCTGCTGGCTATTTCCAAGCGCACGGCACCTGCTTGCCGCTGGTTGCGAACCTGTTCGGCTATTTCTTCGAGCAGATTATCGGCTTCTTCTTCGTTGAGATAGAGTTCGGTGTTACGCGTGACGCGAAACGGTGAGGAAGCCTCTACTTCGTAGCCGCGAAATAATTCGCTGACCTGTAGGTCCATAATGCCGGCAAGGGTGACGAAGTGTTGGCGACCGTCGCGATCGGGCAGGCGCAGAAGGCGCGGTAACACGCGCGGCACGGTGGCTACACCCACGAGTGGTTGGCCCTCAGAGCGCAGCAGGGCACCAATACACAGCGCCTTGTTGAGCACGGTGGGGAAGGGGTGGGCGGGATCGACGACAATCGGAGTCAGGATCGGCTCTAATTCTTCGCGCCAATAGCGCTGGACGAACTCTAGGTGAGCACCCTGTAGGTGGCGGGCTTCCCAGAAGCGGATGCCCTCGTCGGCTAGGGCGGGCAGTAGCTCTTCGTTCCAACAGCGATACTGGAGGGCGACCATCTGCTGTGACTTTTCGCTAATGTGTTCTAATTGCTGCGCCGGTGTTAGGCGATCGGGGCGGGTGGGGTCTGCGCCCGATTCGTGCAGTTGTAGAACGCCCGCGACGCGCACCTCAAAAAATTCGTCGAGGTTGTTGGCGACAATCGCGAGGAATTTGACCCGTTCGAGCAGGGGGTTGCGCGGGTCTTGTGCCTCTTCTAAAACGCGGAAATTAAAATCGAGCCAGGAGAGTTCTCGATTGATATAGAGCTCCGGATTATTTAGTTCTATTTCCGGTTCAACTTTTGATTTTTTTTTGGCCATAGGGGGTGGTTTCTAATGCAATAAATGGTTGGTTATGTATTCATAAATGGTATGAAATACAGGAAGATGTGTCAAATATTTAGCTCCCCCATATTTCGAGCACAAAGTCGCGATCTTTAGCCGCATTGTCGAGCGCGTTTTTTAGATCGCCACCTGTGTCTTTGGGCGTCGGCATATCAGCGGTAAACTCTAACGAAAACGGGCCGTCGAAACCGCCGCTTTGTATCGCCGGCAATAGGCGCGTGTAGTCGATCCAGTCGCCTTCACTTAGTCGGCAGCAGGCGCCGCCGATGGCCGAGGAGCGATTTTGAAGGTGGACGTGGCGCACGTGTGGGGCCAGCGTCTGGTAAAATGAGATAGCCGCATCGGTGTCCTGGTCAGTATAGGGCTGGAAACAGATACCGATATTGTCTAGGTCGCTAAGACCTGCGAGTAAGCGCAGGGTGCTCTCCTCTGTATCGCAGAGCGTATTGCGATGGGTCTCTAAGGTCAACGTGATCTTGCGTTCGGCCAATTGCTGCGCTATGCCGCGCAACTGTAGGAGCGAACGGGTCCATATCGCGCTGTCGGCCTGCGCGCTGGGGACGCGCCCGGGAAATATTTTGAAAACAGAGACGCCGATACTGGCGGCGTAGGCGACCAAGCGGCCGAGTCTCGTCGTCGCTTCGTCGCCCTCTGGTCCCTCTAAGTGCAGAAAGGGATAGGCGCCTAAACCGACGGCTGTTTGAGACTGTTCGCGCAGGGCGGAGGCCAGATGGCTAATACCGCGTGTATCGAGAGACGAGGCGTGGTACTGCCATATTTCGAGTGCGTCGAATCCCGCTTCAGCCAAAGCTGGTAAGAGTTCAATGAGGGGGCGCTGTGGCGTCTTGTCATCGGCCCATTTATTGGGCTCGATCATGATCGTGTTAAAGAGGATCTGCATTTAGAATACTACTCCCAATTTTATATTTTGTTCCGGTGCGCTGGTGATTTTTGGATATTCTTCTAATAGGTTGCCAAAGGGCGTGATGGGCCTGGAAGCCAGCGTGTTACTTACCTATATTGTCCGAGTTGCGAAAATAGAAAAAAGCACGTCTACCAGCAATTGAGTCGGAGGAAATATGTCGGAACGCGTAAAAATTGTCATACCAGGCGACGACCCGGTACAGATCGCGGGATCACCGCACTTAGAACGTCTCGTTCCCTACGGCGATGTAGTTGTATACGATACGCGCCCAGCGGATAGCGCCGAAAAGATAGCGCGGACTGCAGACGCGCAGATCATCATCAATTCGCGCGGTTCCGTCACTTGGCGCGCCGAAGAGTTGCGGTCGCTGCCGCAGTTGAAGATGATTACGACCTGTTCAATTGGCACGGATATGGTGGATTTAGTCTTGGCCAAGGAGTTGGGAATGGTCGTGTCGAACCAACCGGGGCGCACGGCGCCGGTGGTGGCTGAGCACATGTTTGGTTTGATGTTTGCTCTGGCCAAACGCGCGCATTTTCAGACGGCTGAACTAAAGGCCGGGCGCTGGACGCGGCAGATGAATATCATGCTGCAAAAGAAAGTGTTGGGCATTGTTGGCACCGGAGCTATTGGTGCCGAGATGGCGCGTTTGGGGCGGGCTATCGGCATGGATGTCTTAGCTTGGACCTTTAATCCATCGGATGCACGTGGCAAAGAGTTGGGCGTGCGTTATGTCGAGTTGGAAGAACTTTTAAAGACCTCTGATGTCGTCAGCCTGCACGTGAAGCTCACGCCGGATTCCCATCATTTGATCGCTGCCAAAGAGTTGGCGTGGATGAAGGAGGGAGCGCTGTTGCTCAACGGCGCGCGCGGCGATGTGCTCGATCTCGATGCGCTGCACGGTTCTTTACAGGCGGGACATTTGGCGGGGGCGGGTTTGGATGTTTATCCGCAGGAGCCACTGGAATCCGATCATCCGATATTGGACTGTGAGCAGGTGGTGCTGACACCGCATGCGGCGGATCAGACGCCGGAGGGAGTCGATTTGCTCAACGAAGGAGCCGTCGACAATATCATCGCATTTTTAGAGGGTAAAACACAGAATAACGTAGCTATATAACGCAGCTATGTAAGGAGTTATCAGTTATATATAACGGGAGAAGTGCGATGTTTCGTTCATTGTCACCGGGCGCTATCGGCGCACAGGTAGAAAATTTAGCAGACGGGTTGGACTTGGCCAAGCGCCACGGCTTTGCGGGGTATCACTTTAGCATCGACGAAGCGGTGGAATTGGGCTCTGCGCAAACGTTGGATCTGGCCGCGAGCAAGGATATGCGTCTGTCGGCCTGGGGCTTTGCGGTAAATTTCCGCCAGGACCAGGCCGCCTATGAAGCGGATATGGCCAAGCTACCGGCACAGGCAAAGGTGGCGGCTGAATTGGGCGTGCTGCGCACGGCGACGTGGATTATGCCTGCTTCCGACGAATTGACCTATGAGGAGAACTTTAGTTTCCACGTCGAGCGCTTAAAGCCGGCGGCTGCCGTATTGGCCGCGCAGGGAATTCGTTTAGGCTTGGAATACGTGGGGCCGCAGACCTCGTGGATCAATAGCAAGCACCCCTTTGCCCATACGATGGAACAGATGGGCGAACTGTGTGCGGCAGTGGGTGATAACGTGGGTTTTTTACTCGATGCTTGGCACTGGTACACGGCGCAAGAAACGGTTGATACGCTGCGAGCTTTATCCGTCGAGCAGATCGTGGATGTGCATGTTAATGACGCGCCTGCGGGTATTGATGTCGACGCGCAGGTGGACAATAAGCGCGCTTTGCCCGGCGAGACGGGGGTGATAGATATCGCCGGCTTTTTCGGAGTGCTCAAGGAGCTGAAATACGATGGTCCGGTGATGGTAGAACCTTTTAGCGAGCGCGTGCGGCAGATGGACAGAGAAGATGCGGTAGCGGCTACGGCGGCGGCATTGAATCGCGTCTGGCAAGAGTCCGGGCTTTAGGCGAGGACGTGGGTTTGGAAGGGAATAGGTCACGCGTACTATGAGTGTGCGCGTCGCCCATATTGTGCCGACGGATCGCGTGGCCTACTTGATGCGCGCGCGATTGATGCGGCTACAAGAACACGATTTCTCCGTCAGCGTGGTCTGCGGTGATCGCGGCTATGTGGAGCCCTTGCGACAATGTGGCCTGCATGTAATTCCGATTCCCTTTGCGCGCGAAATTTCCCCGTGGACCGATGCGCGCTGTGTGTGGGCGCTGCGGCGGGTGTTACGAGAAGGGCAGTTCGACATTATGCACTCGCATAATCCGAAGGGCACCTTGTTGGGGCCCATCACGGCGCAATGGGCGCGCACGCCCCTGGTAGTACATACGGTGCACGGTTTTTTGTTTAATGAGAATAGCCGCGGTCTGCATCGGGCGGCGGCCGTGGCAGCGGAGCGCTGGTGTGCAGCGTGGAGCGACCACCTATTCTTTCAGAGCGAGGCGGATCACGCCTATGCAGTCGAGCATCGTTTTAAGAGGCCAGAGCAGCTACACTTAATTGGCAACGGTGTGGATGAACGGCGCTATGATCCAGCGCTCTACGCCAATGCGCGGCGCGAGAAACGGCGGGAATTGGGCTTGGGCGACGATGATCTGGTCGTGGGTATGGTGACGCGGTTGGTGCGCGAGAAGGGTTGTATAGAGTTTTTTGCGATGGCCGCGCGCGTGGCAAAAGAAAATCCGCGTGCGCGTTTTCTCTTAGTGGGCATTCCCGAAGAAAAAGACCAATCGGATGCGGTCGATGCGCTAGCCCTGGCGCGTCAATATGGGGTCGAAGCGCGCTGCATATTGCTCGAACACCGGCAGGATATGCCGGAACTTTATTTGAGCATGGATCTCTGCGTATTGCCCTCGTATCGCGAGGGGCTACCGCGCTGTATTCTCGAAGCGGCGGCGATGGGCACGGCTGTGGCCGCGACGGATATTCGCGGCTGTCGCGAGGTCATAAAAGACGGCGAGACTGGCAGACTGTTTCCACTAAAAGAGGTCGATGGTTTTAGCGAGGTCGTCGTCGAACTGCTTGCAGACGATGCACAGCGCACGCGTCTGGCTGTAGCTGGAAAGCAACAGGTACAACGAGAGTATACCGAGGCGCAGGTGACGGCGCGGTTAGTGTCGCTGTATAATACCCATAGACAGTAATTATTGCGCATCCTGCGGATACACTAGGCCGATCTGCGCGCGCCACTGATCCATTACCTGTATATTGCCCTCGCTGTCGGCCCAACTCATAGCCGGAGCCTGGCGTGCGGCGATATGAGCGGCCACCATATCCGCTTCGTAGGTAAACAGGTCGCGGTCGACTTCGACTGCGATTGATTCCGTTTGCCCTTTGCGCTCTAAGAGGATTTCACTGGCGGGGAATTGGGTGTCCAAGGCCAAGGCGTCCTGAGCTATTCGACAGGGGGAAGAAGGCAACCAAGGCTGCGGGATGGTCAGGATGCCCGCCGTGCCGAAGACGGCAATTTCTCCCGGAAGATTACAGGCGATGGCCGTGCTAATTTGTCCGACGACGCCGTTGTCGAATTGCAGGACGGCGGCGGTGTAAAAGTCGACTCCCGTGTCTCCAATGACACCGGAGGCTTTGAGCTCGACCGGATCGAGGAAGCTCTTTCCGCAAGCGGCGCCGGCGACGAGGCGGGCTGCAGAAGCTGGATAACAGCCGACATCCATAATAGCGCCACCGGCTAAGGAGTGGCTATAAGCGCGGGAAGAAGGATTGTAGGCGGCGTGATAACCAAAAGCCGAACGCACGACTTTTACCTCGCCAATGGCGCCGTCCTGAATGAGGCTCGCTAGCTTGTCCATTTGCGGGTGGCAGCGATACATAAACGCTTCCATCAAAAAGACATCGTTTTCTTTGGCCGCTGCAGTCATGGCCGCTACTTGATGCGCGTTGATGCCCATCGGTTTCTCGACCAATATATGCTTGCCCGCCTGGGCTGCTTTTTCGACCCACTCTAGGTGAGCGGGATGGATCGTCGCTATATAGACGGCATCTACGGAAGTGTCCGCTAGTAGGGCTTCGTAGGAATCGTGCACCGTTGGAATGGAAAATATCTCGGCGAATTGTTCCGCCTTGTTTCTGTCGCGGCTGGCCACCGCTGTGGCGCGGCCCGTCGTCGAAAAGCGAAGTCCATTGCAGAACACGCGCGCAATGTGCCCGGGACCAATGATTCCCCAGTTGAGCATGTGTAGTAATCCTTGTAAAAGTTTTCTATTGAAACTACTGGCGGGTTATTGAGCGGTAAAACCGCCATCGACGGGCACGAGTGCCCCCGTCATAAAAGAAGAAGTCGGCTGGCTCAAGAAATAGACTACCTCGGCGATTTCCTCGGGTTGGGCAACGCGGCCGATCGGCAGCAGTTTTGCTTCGGCTGCCCAAGCAGCCTCCGTGTCTCCCGCAAAATTCTTGTCGGCAATCCACTGGAACACGCGTTCCGTTAGCGGCGTTTTGACCGTTGCAGGGCATACGGCATTGACGCGGATACCAAATGGGCTGAGCGCGACCGACAGGCTTTTGGCCATCTGTGCTACGGCTCCTTTGGTGGCGCCGTAGACGATAGATCCCTCTTTGCCGACGAGTGCTTGGTCCGAAGCCATCAAAACGATGGTGCCGCCGTTCTCGGCATCTCTCATAAGGGCCGCCACCTCGGCCACGGTATAGAGTGCTCCCTTTAAATTGACATCTATGATCGCATCGATGTCCTCGTCTTCCATCTCAAAGATACCGGCGAGTTTCTGGATGCCGGCGTTGATAAAGAGCGCTGCGGGAGGGCCTAATTTTTTTGCGGCGGCGGCTACGGATTGGCGCACGTTGTCGCGGTTGCGTACATCCGTAGCAAAAAAATGTATTGAGCCATTGTGCCCTTCGGCTGCCAAATCTTCGACGGCAGTGGCGTTGACGTCAAAAATGGCGACATCGGCTCCATCCGCTGCAAATTTGCGTGCCGATGCCGCGCCGATGCCGGTCGCTCCTCCTGTGATGTAAACGGCTGCCATTCTATTGTTCTCCACTTTCTATTTTCGTCATTGATCTCTCTATTGAGTATGCGGGGCGGTTGGTATCTATAATTTTGACAGAAGCTCTCCGTGCTACTTCTTTTTATTCAATTGCAGGCCCTGTTTGACTTGGCGTTCGAAGGCACGGATTTCTTTAGCGCCATCGAGAATCCCTATTTCGAGGTTGAACTCACGCACTTGGCCTGGGTCGATGGTCTGTAAATAGCCGTGTTTGCGATTCCAGTCGCGGCCCAGCATAGAGGCGTTACCCGGTTCGATACCCGTGACATAGGTGCCTTTGTGGAAGTGTTGCCACTGGCTGACGATGGGGATTTCTTTGTGATTGAACTTCCAATACAAACCGAGTTCTAAGCGATCGTTGATCAGGGCCACGTGCACATTGCCTTGCCGGTCGGCCAATGGGCGGTGAACAAAAACGATATCGTCCGCCTTGTTTTGCGGGCCTTTGGCTACGGTGTATTGCTCCGGTCCCACTTCGCGGTCTTGGGTCCACTCGGTGCTCTTACGGCTATTTAAGATCAAGCGCGTGCCGGCATCGAGAATGGGGAAGCCAGGGTTGCAGTGGTATACGAACATCAGCGGTGAGGGATCGACGCTCAAGTTTTCGATGCGGTCGCGGATGCGAATGGACTTCTCGCCGAGGACGGTCGATATCTCGCGCGTCAGTTCAAGGTTGGTGCCAAAGACGACGGCTTCGCGCATTTTGCCGCCAATTTTTATGGCATAATCATCGCCCAGCCAAGAGCCGCCGACGGATACGTCGCGGGCGGGAGTATAGGAGAGGCGGCCGTGCAGGGGCATTTCCTCGTTTTCTAGCTCGGGATCAGTTTCGGGGTGCCCGGTAAAGGTCATGCCGCAGGACGTGACCAAACCGCCAAACCAGCCGCGCAACCAGCCGAAACCCGCTGGTTCGTAAAAAGAGGGGCCGACATCGCCGGGACTGGCGCGGAAGCAAAGCGATTGCCCTTTGTAGCTAGCAGAGGCAATGTCGAGGGCGCGGCCGGGCAGCACCGTAAAATTGAGCCCCGAGGCATTGCTGACTTCAATTAGGTCGGCGCCCTGTGAGAACCCTTCACTAGTCGAGGAGCGGCGTGCGTGGATGAGCTGGCTTATATCGCCGACTCGGTCGAGTAGTTGGCGTTTGTTGTAGTTGCGTCCAAAGAGTTTGGGCATCTTATTCCTCCTAATGTTTCGCGCGTTAGGGTAGGGATCGAAGATGGAAACGTCAAGTTTACTATACGAGTAACAAACTATACAAGGAGCATATAGTGAAAGTCTTTCTAACGGGTAACAAAGGTCGAATTGGCTCTGTTGTCGAGCGTCAATTGCTCGAGGCCGGGCACGAAGTAGTTGGTTTTGATATCGAAACCGGCGGCGATATTCTCGATGCAGCGGCGGTCATGCAAGCGATGGAGGGGTGTGATAGCGTCGCACATCTGGCGATGGTCATGGGGCGTGACAAAGCGCGCGATTTGGTTTTTGCCAGCGGCACCGTTGGCACGTGGAATGTGCTCGATGCGGCCGAAACGCATGGCATTCGCCGCGTGGTTTCTTATAGCAGCGTCAATGCTATGGGTTTATTTATGGGCGAAGCCGAGCCGGACTATCTGCCCTTTGATGAAGAACACCCCTGCCGACCGGGGCGCCCCTACGGTATGGCAAAATATCTGGGCGAGGAAATCTGTCGTCTCTTTACAGAGCGCACGGGCATTGCCACCCTCTGTATTCGTCCGCCAGCCGTGCTCACAGATGAGCGCATTGCCTCGCTGCGTGCCGCGCGCGAAGAGAACGAAGAAAACGAGTGGACGCCCATCTGGGAATACGGTTGTTATATCCACATCGAAGATTTGGCCAGTGCTACCGTCTGTGCGCTGACCTGCAAAGATCCGGGGCACCAAGTGCTGCTAGTCGTGGCCGAGGATATTTCCTCGCGCGATTTGACGAGTCGCCAGTTGGCGCAAAAACTGCTGCCCCATATTGAATGGCGCGGTGGCGAGCAATACGAGAGCGAGCCCTATAGGGCTCTGGTTGATGGACGGCGGGCTCGGCAAGTGCTCGGTTGGAAACCACAGTACCGCTGGCGCGATTAAATCGCGCGTCTATTTATTTCAACCCCGCTTCTTTTAACGCCCGCTGGAGGGCGCGCCCCTTGAGCGGGCGCATATCGGGCCCCCATGGCTGCACTAGTGTTAAGCGTTTTTTTACGATGCGATAGAGGTCGGGTAGGTCAAAATGCTTGAGGATGCCGTGGGGGAAATTGGCTGCTGGCCAAAATACGAGCGGAGTTTGGCACCAGGACGCAAAGGAGAGCGGCGCATTTTCTAATGTTATATGGCCGACACCATCGTGTAGCAGTGTGGCGAAGAGGGCGATCAGAGCTCCCTGGCCGCGACCGTGCAGGTGTATTTTTTTCGCCCCTTCTGCGACGAGTAAATCGAGGGTCGAGAGCGTGTCGTAAACGCGGCGTCCGATATAACTTTCTCCTAATAATAGCGCATGGCCGTGGAACATATAGTCCATGCCATAAGGGGCAAAGAAATCGGCGTCTTCGGGCTGCAACTCGCCGAGACCGCGTGGATCTAAACCGTATAGAGGTGCTTGGCCCTTGTCGAGTTGGAGTAGCTCTTCTTCGGCGCTGATATGCGGTAGATAGAGTTTTAACTCGCGCTCGATATCGAGTGTGTGTCCGTGTGCAGGGTCTGCTAGTCGTTTGCGCAACAAGGCGCGCACATTGTGCTCGCTCTCGATGGCATAGCGCGCGTAGGTCGATCCTTCTAAGCCCAGGGGGCGCAACACGCGATAGTGGGGACTGCCGAGGCGCTTGGGTAAGTGCAGCAGCGAGTTGAGGCGTTTTTTTAGCTCTGCAGTGCCAAGTTTTTTGCGCTTATCGGTCAATTCAGTGGTGCGATGACTGATCCACTCGTATATGGGGGTTGCACCGGCTTCGATGGTATTGCCGCGCTCCGTGACGTTGAGATCGTCGGTCTGAAGATGCCGTGGTTTTTTTATAGTTGTGGGTTTGGCCAATCCGGCGTGATACGCAAAGAATGCGACCATAGCTTCTTGGTTATGGCGAGAAAAGCCGTGCCCCTGTGGGCCGATAAAAAGGTCGCGATTCGCTGTTGGCGCACCTAGCACGTCGTAGAAATATTCGACATCGGCGAAAGCTTCTCTTAAGCCGCGGCGGTCAAAAAAATCGAAGTGCTGGCCCAAGAGCAGTGCTGGTTCGGGGGCGCGGGCAATGATAAAGTCGGCCATGTCCAACCCCGCGCCTAGGATGCCGGGCGGATACTGTTCGCTATCGGCGGGCAACTCGTTTTCGAGGTTGTGGAGAAAGGTCGTGACAAAACAGCTAGGTGCGGCCATGGTGATGCGCTCTTCAATAGCCCAGAGCCAGGTCGTTACGGTGCCACCACCAGAATTGCCGGTTAGGCCGATGCGCGTAGGATCAATTTCTGGTCGCGTGAGTAGGTAGTCGAGTGCGCGCACGCCGTCCCATGCTCGCCACATACCGAAGAATTCACCGACGAGTTCGAGCTGTTTTCCCATCATATTATGCGCGTGGGTGCAGGAGGCGACGGCGCTCTTGTCCTCTAAGTGCCAGTACTGGTCGCGTTCACCTTGGTTAAAGGGGTCGTAAATCAGTACGGCGAAACCTGCCCGGGCTAGGCGTTGGCAGAACTCTTGGTAGAGGTTGGCTTGGATGCCGTCGGCGTCGTGTCCACAGGTGCCGATAATGGCCGGGAACGGTCCGCTCATTTTTTTGGGTAGGTAGAGATGAGCCGTGACTAAGCACCCGGGTCGGCTCTCGAAAAGTATCTTTTCAATGCGGTGATGGCGGCACGATATCTCGCCGGTGATGCGGGCATTGAGTGGGCTGCGCGCCGGACGCGGCGAGAAGGCGCGCCGGATGGCAAGGCGGGTTTGTTTTTGGTAGTGCAGCGCTTGGGTGCGTGTGCGGATATTGGACAGGCGCTCTCGGCGCTGGCTGCTGATGGCGCGCAGGCGCTCTATATAATAATCGTGGACTAGATGCTGATAACCGGTGCGCGACATGGTATAGGCTCCCTTTTTATGGGCTAATTTTTCCAGCTGCGCTGCTAGTATGATCGAGATGCACTTGTTGAGCGCTTTTTCTTTTCCCGTAGGCTCCCCCAAGTATAGGACGATTAAAACGCGTGCTCAAATGGCGTGCTTGCATACAATAGTTGTTCATTTATTTTATTCGTATCGGCCGCAGAAACTACATGAGATGTAATTGGAATCTGGGATAACAGAGATGAATGCACGGAAAAAATTCTTGCTGCACGTAAATTACGGAACATTGACGACGTCTGTCTTGCCATTCTTGCTCTTGCAGGCATCCGTCCTACTCGTGTTTTCGACCTATTTCTCCTGGACGGGCGTGCTGGTGTGCGCGCTTTCCTACGGGGTGCGCATGTTTGCGATTACGGGTTTTTACCACCGTTACTTTTCACATCGCACCTACCGTATGGGAAGGAATATGCAGTTTTTTGCTGCTTTATTGGGGTCTACGGCGACGCAAAAAGGTGCCCTGTGGTGGGCGGCGCATCATCGCGTGCACCACAAGGAAAGCGATACGCAGGATGATCCGCACAATTCGCGCGAGGGGTTCTGGCATTCCCACTGGCTGTGGTTTCTCTACGAAGAAAGTGTTGATACGGATATGGAGGCCATTCCCGAATTGGCTCGTTATCCCGAGTTGAGAATCTTGGACCGTTTGTGGTTTGTACCGCCGGCTCTATTGGGCGGGACGCTCTATGCTCTAGGGGGATGGCACTGGGTGGTCTGGGGGTATTTTGTGTCGACCTTTTTGTTGAGCAACGCGACCTATACGATCAATTCACTCATGCACTACTGGGGTAAACAACAGTATTTTACCGGCGATGAGAGCCGCAACCACTGGCTGCTGGCCCTGATCACTCTCGGTGAGGGATGGCACAATAACCACCACCGTTATCAGGCTTCGACGCGCAACGGCTTTTTCTGGCACGAGATCGATATAACATACGGCGTGCTGAAGGTGCTATCGTGGTTGGGATTGGTGCGCAACTTGACGCCGGTGCCGGCCAAGATCCTCGAAGAAGGGCGTCTCAATCGCTACCAGCGGCGCACGGCTAATGCGGCGGGTCTCATTTTTTCGCCCAGCCCGGTGCAAGTTAGCGACTTGTTGGCGAAGATGCCGGCTATCCCCGTTGGTTTTGTCGCTGATACGCTGGAGCGAGTGCGTGTCGAGATGCAGAATATGCGGGTGGAATTGGGAACGCGCGGTGTCGCTTGGCGCTCAGAGTTGACCGAATTAAAGCGGCAAATCGGTGAACGCGGTGCCTCTTTGCAATATCGGGTTAACGATACTTCTGATGTGGGCAAAATCGCTCTTGGGATGGAATGGCAAAAGACGGCCGACATAGTGGCTGAAGGTGGCGATAGGTTATTTCAGGATTGGCAGAAGATGGTCGATCGCGTTGCCGAACGCGGCGACCAATTGCGCGAGGAAGTCGCCGTCTTGGGTGCGCAGGTCAGCGAGCGCGGACAGCAGTTGCATGGGGAAGTCGAAGCGCTGAGAGCTTCGCTGGGAGATACGGCACAGCGTTTAGTCGCCGATATTGAAGCACTGCGCGAACAAGCTACTACTACGATACAAGAGTTGCGCAGCGAAGCTAAGGTCGTCGATCTCGAAGGAGTCTTTGACGAGGGGGTTTTGCGTCTGAGCGCAGAGGTCGATAAGTTGTGCGAAATTGCGGCCAACAAGAAACGAGACTTGAGTGACGAAATGGAGGCATGGGCAAGCCTATTGCCACGTATGGCCTAAACTGTCGAGCATCGAGTCGTTTAGTTTAGCTTGCGCATTGTGAAGGTGCGGTCATATTTCTGACGTATGTAATTAGTGAGCGTGTCGCGCAGGCTCTCTAATTCTTCGATTTGTTTACGCAGGGGAATAATGCGTTTGATGGCGGTGTCTAAATCGCGGTAGGTCTTTTGGTTTGACTCATTGAGCGTGCGATTGGAGTCCTGTAGCTCTTTGATGCGGCCGCTGAGTAAACGCAATTGTTCGCTTTGTGCGGTCAGTACGGCACTGTTTTTTTCGCTCTGATCTTCGCCTTGCTTGTTTTCTCTAAGGTTATTTTGTTCCTCTTGCCGCTGTGCCTGTTCCTCAAAAACCTGCAACTCGCCCACCATTTTCTCTAACTGTTGCTCTATCTCGAGTTGCTGCTTTTCGTAACGCTCATGACTTTCGCCATAATTGTTCTTGAGTGTGTCGATGCCTTTGAGACTCTCGTCGAAGGTTTGGCGGCGCACGTCGAGGTCGGTGGCAACATCCTGAGCATAACTGAGCAGCGAGTCTGCATCCATATACTCTAATTCTGCCGTTGCTTTGATCTCGATCTGTCCGGAGGTCAACTCCTTTAACTTTTTTACCTCGTCGAGTAATTGGTCGCGCGCTGAACCCATCTCGTCTTCTAATTCTTCAACGCGTCCTCGTAAAGAGCCCACAGTATGTTCTTTGGCCCGTAGATTTTTCTGCAACTCTGCGTTTTTTTGCAGTAGTTCCTCAGCTTCGTGATCTCCGTGTAGATCTGTGCGCAGGTCGTCGTCGTCTACGGCGGGTGCGGGCAGCAGAGACATATCGTTTTCTAAGTCTTCGAGTTGGTTGTTGAGCGCGGCTATGTTCTGTTCGTGCGTGGCTAACTGTCCGCGCAATTTGCTATTTTCTTGTTCTAACTCGTTCAAGCGGCGGTTGTCTTCGGCGCTGGGCTCGAGGAATTGCGCTGATTCGAATTCGGGATTCGTGATTTTGGGATCTGCAAAAGGGGGCGATTCTTCTAATTGACGTTCGTAGGCACGTAGCTGTTCCAAGGCGCGACGGCCGCCTATGCGCAACTTGCGAACCTCTTCGCGTACATCGCTTAGTTCGGTTTGTAGCCGTGCGTTGAGAACGAGAGGTAGATCTTCGTCGTTTGCCTGCTCTACTTGTTCGTTGATAAGCTGCTCTATACGGGGGAGAACCTCGTGGATAAAATGCTGCCAACTCGGCGTGCCAAATCCACAGGTCTTTAGCAGTTTGTCTACGCCTTGAAAGTCTACAGTGAGAATATGCTCCAGGCCCTGTTGCATTTGCTGTTCCCAATCGCGCGAATAGCGGCGTGGTAAATTTGGCAACAAATCGGGGAAAGGTTCGCGGAGCTTTAGGTAGTAGCGGGCAAAGACATCGCGGACTAAGCTGTGCCAAACTTCTTTTTTGGCCTGCGCCTTTTGCATTTCTTCGCGTGGAACTAAGCCTAAGCGAGCTATGATCGATTGTATAATGATACTAGGCCTTTCAGTTTAGCATGCCTAGACGATTGGATATAACTTGGATATTCTGCCGTATTTCGTCGGCATCGGGTGCCTCTACGACCCAGCGCAAATAGTGCTCAAAGGCATTCAGCGACTTCTGATACTCGCGGGTGCGGTAGTATAGGAAGCCGAGGTCCCGATAGTTGTCGGTTTCCTCTGGCTCTAGTAGAGCGATGCGTTCGCCGCAGCAAATAGCATCTTTGAGCTGGCGGTTGTAGGTGTGAATCCGCTTGAGGTTGCGCAGTATGCGCGCTAGTATGTCGCGGGGGGAGGCCGGCTGTAAATAGCGGTCCTCGAGGGGTAGTTGCACGCCATCGACTACGGGTAAGCGGTCGGCTAGCTGTAGGGGGCTTAGAAGTTGGCCATTGGCGAAAGGGTCGATGAAAATAGGTTCGCTGACGGCGTCGCAACGAACGAGGAAATGATAGGGAAAATTGACGCCGGACAGGGATAAGTTGAGGCGGTTGCCTACTTCGATATAGACTAACGAGAGTGTAATGGGGATGCCGAGGCGACGATCGAGGACTTCGTCGAGATAACTATTGGTCGGATCGTCATAGTTTGCTCTATTGCCGCGAAAACCAAGTTCGCCGAATAGATATTCGTTCAGAGCGGATACCGCCGCTGCGCCGCTGCGCATTTGTGGATGGCGGCTGCGAAATCCTTCCGCTAACTGATCAAGGCATTCTATATAGTGTTCGATCTCTAGTTCGGGACGAGCCTGTTGGGCGATCAATAGAGCCGCTCGCCCAAGGTCTATATGGCCTTGTAAGAGCGCGAAGAATGGATCCGAAGACTGTGGACGCATAGGGTTTATATATTGGAATAAGTCTAAGTGTCACGTGGTAAATGCAGTATAAGTTCTTTATTCGCTGCGCCAAGTTTTGGGGCCACAGGGGCTCGATCTTCCACCGAGTTCAGTGGGCTGAGAGGCTCGTCTGTTATCTATCGGCAGGAGGCGGTGTATGTTGAGCAGTTGTCTCTATACCGAGCGGTCGTGTATCCAGCTGAATTGGAACGTGGAGACTTGGTCGAGTTTGCGCTGAGATCTTTCTGCTAAACGGGTGTAGCGAGGACCAAGCTGGCAGAGAAAATCCTGCGCTTCGGCTGCTTCGGCCGATAGGTTGGAAAGAGTTTCTATCTCCCAGGTGCGCACGAGATGCTCTATAATATCGGCATAGTGCAAAGCCGTATAGACGCCAAGGCGCTGGGCGACGAGCGAGAAATGGTCGAAGAGGTCGGGGTCTTTGCCATCGTACATGAGATGGGCTGGCATGACGATTTGATTTTTCATCAGGTCGCGAAATGCTAAGATGGCTCCATTGGGATCGATCTCAAATATCTTAGTGATAAAAGCGGTATAGGCTTTTTCGTGGCGCGCTTCGTCTCCCGCGATAAGTCCGCATATTGTCTTGAGGTGGTCGTCTCCCGCTTTTTGGGCTAGGCGAGCGACATTTCGGTGTGATATGCGGGTAGCGCGTTCTTGGAACGAAGTATAGATAAATCCCTTGTAGGGGTCCTGATGGGCGCCGGGATCAAAGCCGTTGCGGATTAGGTGCTGGATGGTAATCTCGACGGCGCGCATATCGACGCGTCCGGTGAGATACAGGTATTTGTTGAGTAGGTCACCGTGGCGATTTTCTTCGGCGGTCCAGCCGCGCGACCAACGCGCCCACGCGCTCGAACTCGCGCCGGTTGGGTCAGAAACTCCTTCAAAGCTATTGAGCAGGGTCTGGTAGGTCGGCAGTGCCTCTTCTGTAACCATATCGCCAACGAGCACGACGAGCACTTCGTCGGGAAGGGCTTCGGCGCCCGAGCGGAATTGGCGTAGCTGCTCGTCCCAGTTGTCGGAGGTCATATCGGGTAGAAAATCATCGGGCTGCCAGCTATCCTCAACGGATTTGAGTATGGGGAGCTGGCTTTCGACAAAGCCCTCCATATCAGCAATAACTTCTCGCTTATGAGGATCCAAGAAATCTACTCCCTTAAAAAAAATATGACGTTAGCGTAAAGGATTACTTTGCTGCCATAAGTTAATAAGTTTTCGACAAAACTCAATCAAGTTATAGTGAGAAAAATTCAATTCGAATCTTTTTTTATTATAAAACAATAATTTGAATCTCCGCCTTTAATTTATGATTTCTTCAATACAAGAAGGGGTATCCCATGTGGCGGCGTTGACCTGGGTAGATACGGGGTGGGCTGAGAGATCGTTTCCCTCGTAAGGCTGGAGCAGGTTTTCTAATGCCGTGCGGTTTTCTGGGTCCGTGTCGAACCAAGCTCGCTGCTGGGGAAGCGTTAGAATGACGGGCATGCGGTGGTGGATGGCAGAGACGGTGGCATTGGCTTGTGTGGTGACGAGAGTGCAGGTATGCAGCAATTCTCCGTCGGGTGAATGCCATTCTTCCCAGAGGCCGGCCATGGCAAATGGACGGTTGTCGCGCATGGTAAAATAATAGGGTATCTTGCCATTTTCCTGTTTTTTCCATTCGTAGTATCCACTGGCAGCAATTAGACATCGGCGACGTTTGAAGGCGGCGCGATAGGCGGGTTTTTCGGCGACGGTTTCGGCACGGGCATTGATCATGCGGCTGCCGATCTTGGCGTCTTTGGCCCAGAAGGGGACCAAGCCCCACTGCAGCGCATCGAGGACTGGCTCCGACTGCTCGGGATGCTGCAGTATGGCCGCCACCGCCTGCGTCGGGGCGATATTATAGCGCGGTTTAAATTCGACGGCGATCTGTTGCACGGCTAAGTGTTGCGTGATAGCGGCGCCGTCGTGATAGAGTGCAAAACGTCCACACATGGTCAATGGGCTCCTGGACAAAGGGCGTGGTTTGAGGTTCTACGACCTCTAAGTAACGAATTCACTGCATGTGACCGCGTCAAGCCTTCTTGACGCTACGCTGGGTCGGGCTATGTTTTGTGACGTTCCATAAAAGGGCAGTTTTAATCTAAATATGGCGGTCTCACGCTGCAGCTAGCCCCTGGTGTGGAAGGGGGATATTTTCTCTGGCACGGCGGTTGGGAGAGGAGTTGGAAAATGGCAGTTCTGGTAACGGGTGGTACGGGTTATATCGGTAGTGTCGCAGTCGAAATACTGCGCGCTGGAGGGGAGGATGTGGTCGTGCTCGACGATCTTTTCAGGGGGCATAGAGCGGCGCTGCCAGCGGGAGTGCCGCTGCACGAGGGCCAGGTCGGGGATTGCGAGCTAGTGCGTCGGCTGTTAAAAATGTACGATATTGAGGCCTGCGTTCATTTTGCTGCTTTGACCTATGTCGGCGAGTCGGTAGAGGATCCGCTGCATTATTATGAGAATAATACGGCGCAGAGTTTGTCGCTGTTGCGCGAACTCGTGCGCGGCGGCGTGCGGCGAGTGGTCTTTTCTTCGACGGCGGCGACCTACGGCGAACCGCAGTACTCGCCACTCGACGAAGAACATCCGCAAAAACCAGAAAATCCCTATGGTTGGGGTAAGCTATTAGTAGAACGCGCGCTGGATGCTTGCGATAATGCGCATGGCCTGCGCTTTGTGGCGCTGCGCTATTTCAATGCCGCAGGGGCTACGAGCGAGCGCGGCGAAGATCACGAACCCGAGTCGCACTTAGTGCCCAATGTGCTCTTTGCCGCCTTGGGCAAAAGGGACTATCTCTCCGTCTTTGGCGATCAGTATCCGACGCCGGATGGCACGCCGGTGCGCGACTACGTACACGTGGCAGATTTGGGGCGAGCGCATGCATTGGCGTTGAATTATCTGCGCGAGGGGGGATCATCGCAGTGTATCAATCTGGGCAATGGACAAGGCTATTCGGTGCTGGAAGTTATCGAAACGGCAAGGAAGATTACGGGCGAGGTGATCGAGGCACGTATCGAGGCGCCGCGCGTGGGAGACCCTTCTTTCCTCGTAGCTAAATCGGAGAAGGCGCGCGCTGTCTTGGGGTGGCAGCCACAGTATGCCGACTTGCAGAGCATTGTGGAGAGCGCTTGGAATTGGCATGTGCGCAATCCACACGGCTACGGAGACTGATATATGGAATTTGCTGCGCACGACCACCCGCACCGGCGCTACAATCCGCTCAACGGACAGTGGGTGCTGGTATCGCCACATCGGGCTAAACGGCCCTGGCAAGGACAGCGCGAGGTCGATTCTGCCGAGAGCCGACCGTCCTATGACCCGCAGTGTTATCTGTGTCCGGGCAACGAGCGCGCAGGGGGTATACAGAATCCTCCATACGAAGGGACTTACGCTTTTACCAACGATTTTGCCGCCCTGCTCGAAGAGGCGCCCAAGCCCGGTCCAGCGGCGCACCCGCTCTTGTTGAGCAGCGGTGTACAAGGCACCTGTCGCGTACTGTGTTTTTCGCCGCGTCACGATCTCAGTCTGGCAGAAATGGAAATAAGCGAAATTAGCGGTGTGATAGATTTGTGGTCGGCACAGACGCGCGAATTAGGAGAACGGTATAGTTGGGTGCAGCTCTTTGAGAACAAAGGCGCTGTTATGGGGTGCTCGAATCCGCATCCGCACGGGCAGGTCTGGGCAGAAGATATATTGCCCGACGAAGTGGCGCGCGAGGATGAAAAACAGCGGACCTATTGGCGAGACTACGGACGACCACTTCTGGCTGAATACGCCGAGTTTGAACTAGGACAGGGCGATCGCATGGTGGTCGAGGAAGAGCATTGGTTGGCGGTGGTGCCCTATTGGGCGCTGTGGCCTTTTGAAACGCTGGTCTTACCAAAATCGAAGAATGCCATTGGGCGCATGGATGCGCTAGGTGAGAAAGAGCAGCGGAGCCTAGCACAACTGCTCAAGCGGCTTTTGGTGTGCTACGACAACTTGTTTGAGACTTCGTTCCCCTATTCGATGGGATGGCATGGAGCGCCCTTTACTGGAGGCCAGAACGAACACTGGACCTTGCACGCACATTTCTATCCGCCGCTGCTGCGTTCGGCCAGCGTCAAGAAATTTATGGTAGGCTATGAGATGCTCGCCGAAGCGCAGCGCGATTTGACGCCGGAGCAAGCGGCCGCGCGGCTGCGCGATGTTTCAGATACTCATTATAAACAAAATTAAAAAGCTAGGTGAGGAGTCCAAGCATGTCGCTTAGATCGCGCGTCTGTGACGCATTTAGAGAACAGTTTGGCGCTGGAGAAGAGTGGGTCGTACGCGCGCCCGGTCGCGTCAATCTCATTGGCGAGCACACGGATTACAACGAAGGTTTTGTCTTGCCGATGGCCATTGATCGAGCTGTTTTTGTAGCGGGTCGCAGCGTAGATACGGGACGAGTTAAGGTGCATTCGCTCGATTTTGACGAAACACATGAATTTCCGCTCGATGCGGTGCAAACGCTGAGTCCTGGCGTTGATAGTTGGCTCGAATATATCAAGGGCACGGCTTGGGCATTACAGGATGCCGGGTGCCAACTCAAGGGATGGGAGGGCGTGATCGTGGGAGATGTCCCCCTAGGTGCCGGGCTCTCCTCTTCGGCGGCCGTCGAGATGGGGGTGGCGAGAGCTTTTGCCGTTTCTTCTGGGCTGGCGTGGGATGCGGCGGCGATGGCGCTCTTGGGGCAGCGGGCGGAGAATAAGTGGGTCGGTGTCAATTGCGGCATTATGGACCAGATGATCTCGGCGCGTGGCCGTGCGGGACATGCGCTGCTTTTGGACTGTCGCACGTTAGAGGGGGAATTGGTGCCGCTGCCCGAGGGGATAGCCGTGGTGGTGCTCGATACGGGAACGCGACGCGGGCTCGTCGATTCGGCTTATAACGAACGCCGCGCCCAGTGCGAAACGGCGTCGCGCTTTTTTTCGGTGAGTGCACTGCGCGATGTAGATGAGCAAACCTTTGTCCGGCGCATGCGTGAGTTGGACGAGATGACGCGGCGGCGGGCGCGGCACGTCATTTACGAAAATGCACGCACAGAGCGCGCGGCAGCGGCTATGAAAGCAGGGGATGCAGTGGCGCTTGGGCTGCTGATGGATGAGAGTCATGTGAGTTTGCGCGACGATTTTGAGGTGTCGAGTGCCGCACTGGATGCGATGGTTGACTGTGCGCGGGCGCAGCCGGGTTGCTTTGGTGCGCGCATGACGGGGGCCGGTTTTGGCGGTTGCGCCGTGGCGCTTGTCACGGCAGAACGAGCAGACGAGTTCGCTGAGAATACAGCACGGCTTTACGGTGAAAGCACCGGTCATGAAGCGAGTGTCTATGTGTGTTGTGCCACCAACGGCGCAGAGGTGCTCTGAGTCGTGCACGAAGATAAGATAGAGCAACTCACGTCGTATTTGAGCGGTTTCGTATCCGAGCCGCGCAGGCGACGGATGGAGCAGGTCTTGGCTGAGCGCACGCGGTGGATTACGCTAGGGCTAGAGGATATTTATCAGCCACATAATACATCGGCCGTTTTGCGGTCTTGCGAATGTTTTGGCGTGCAGGATGTGCATATAATAGAGAATCGCAACGAGTACAATCCAAGTCCCCAAGTCGATATGGGCTCTTCCGGTTGGCTGACGCTAAACCGCTATGAGGAGGAACGCGACAATACGGAGTTGGCGTTGGATGTGCTGCGGGAACGCGGGTATAAGCTGGTTGCTACGACGCCACACCGCGATGACTGTCTGTTGGAAGACTTGGCGGTTCATCAACCGATCGCGCTGCTCTTTGGCACCGAAGAGACGGGATTGAGCGAACGGGCTTTGGCGGCGGCCGATACCTTTGTGCGCATTCCTATGTACGGTTTTACTGAGAGCTTTAATATTTCGGTTTGCGCCGCTTTGATGCTGCATGAATTGACGCGAAAAATACGTGCAGAGAAGGTGCCTTGGGCTTTGGGTGAAAAAGAAAAGGCCGAACTTCGTTTGCAGTGGTATCGCGATTCTATACGAGGAGCCGAACTCATAGAGCAGCGCTACTGGGCTGAGTGCGGTGTTGCAGAGGATGGCGCATGACGCCATTGGAATGGCGGTGCGCGCCAAAAAAATAACTCTTTTGTGGTAGTCCCGGTGGTTTTTTCCGCAAAATAATAGCCTTTGCTGCGTAGGTACACACCTTGCTAAAGGATGGTAAATTCACAGCATTTTGCCCTATGGCTACGGAGGTGTTTATGAACCGGGGATTTTCCAAAGAGCAGATTGAGCGAGTTGCGCGGGTGTACAATTGCAACCAAGGTGCCAGCAGTGCTCTGGGCATTACGATTCGCAGCTTTAGCAGGCTTTGTCGCAAATACGAAATTGAATCGCCTTTTGATCGCAAGCGGCGCGTATCTAGCCGGTTTAGGGAACGAGCGGTCGCTGCTGGATAGAATTTTGTATTCGAATATGGGAGCCACCTCAGCAATGAGGTGGCTCTTTTTTGTTCAGGGGGATGGCGCAGATCGCCAAGTAAATTGGCGGCAGGGGCCAAACAACCGGGGTGCACTAATGATAGCCTTTTTCTTAAAGCATTTATAAATAGGGCTATAGGATAAAAAGTGATAGGTAATGTTCGCTTGGCATGCCGCTTGCATTAGAAGAGGCGACCGGCTAACGAGAAACTGCAATTAGAAAAGGAGACTCGCCATGTCAAAAGGAACGCTCGATCGGATTGCCGCCATTTGGCGCTCGAATGTAAACGAAGTGCTCGATCATCTCGAAGATCCAGAAAAGCTCGTACCTCAGCTCGTGCGCGATATGGAGGATGCGGTTGATCGCGCCGTAGCGTCTCTTGGTCGGGCTATGGCCAATGAGAAGCGCTTGCAAAAAGAGCAGGCAAAAAACGTCGAACAAATCGCCGAGTGTCAGGAAAAGGCTGAGATTGCTATAGAGAAGGATGACGAGCGGGCTGCGCGTCTATATATAGAGAAGAAGGCGCAATTGGGGCGGACTCATGAGGCTTTGGAGCCGGCATTGGCAGAGAGCAGCGAGGCTGCAACTCAATTGCGGTCTCAATTGGAGGAATTGCGCAGTCGTCTACAGGAAGCAAAGAATCGCCAGCAAGTTTTGATCGAACGAATTCGCGCTGGGCGTCGTAGTGGAGGGGGGACAGAAAGCGGCGATGTCGGATCGGAAGGGGAGGCCTATGTGCGCTTTGCTGAAATAGAGCGGCAGGTACGCGATCACGAGAGAGATTTTTCTCGTTTTGAAGAAAAGGCCATGGTCGCCGAAGCCGAAGCCGAATTACAGCGTGAGATGGGCGAGAGCGAACGCAACGATCGCGAATTAAAGAGGATTGAGGCGGAGCACCGCGTCGAGACTGAACTCGCCGCTTTGCGGGCAAAGGTTCAGAAAGATGCTTGAG
>JBLHGI010000019.1:0-32776 GCA_047616505.1 Planctomycetota bacterium | reverse complement strand
GGACGACCGCGACGAAGTGGGGGGACGTGCCGCTAGTTTTTTAGCGCAGCGATTGCCGTCATGCAAGCATATCCGCATTGGTAAAAAACGCAAGGTTATTGGTTTTTTTGGTTCATCCGGGGCGGGGAAGACTACGGCGGTCGCCAAGATTGCCGCTGGTTTTGCACTCAAGCGCAAAGAGCGCATAGTCCTCGTTTCTGCTGATGATCGTCGCGTGGGTGGGTTAGATCAGGCTCGGGCCTTTGCCCATATCATTGGCGTTGCACTGGAATGCGCTTATAGCGAAGAAGAGATGGCTGCCGTTATAGAGCGGCACGATCAGGCTCAGCTTATTTTGGTGGATGCGCCGGGCTGTGGCCCCAACGACCAAGGTGAACGAGAGCGCCAGCACCGGCTCTTTGCTGCGGCAGGTGTGCAGGAGGTGCATATCGTCATAGATGCCCTGAGTAGCTTGGAGCATATGTTAGATCTCGTTGAAGCGAGTAGCATTTTTTCCGAGCGCCGCCTTCTCTTTACGAAAACTGATGAGGTGTCGCGTCCGGGCCCGATGCTGAGCACGGCGATTCAGAGCCAAATACCTACATCGTATATGACCATCGGTTGCGAGGTGCCGGGAGATATTGAAGCCGGAGAGTTGGCTAAAGTTGTAGCACAAATAGTCGGTCATATGCCAGGGAAGGGGCCTTAGGGATGGGGGGATTCGATGCCTAGTGTCGTGGCTGTAACCAGTGGAAAGGGGGGGGTGGGCAAGAGTTGTATCGCGCTCAATCTCGCCATTGCGGTGGCGCGCCAGGGGCGGCGTACCCTGCTGGTCGATGCCGACTTTGGTCTTGGCTCTAGCGCCTTGTTAATGGGGAGTGCACCTGAATACAACTTGGAAGACGTGCTACTCGGCCACTCTAAGGCTGCTGAAGCGGCCATTCCCGGCCCTGAAGGACTACAGGTCTTAGCCTCGGCGAGTGATGGGGGTAATGCAGGTTGGGATCTGGGGATTGGCGTGGAGGAAGTGCGCGTCGATTTGAGTGAATTCGAGGCCAATTTTGAAATGATCGTGGTTGATACAGGTGCTGGATTGGCATCTAAGACCGTGGATTCAGCGGCGGCAGCCGAGCGTATTTTACTCGTAGCCACGCCCGAACCCGCCGCTATTGCCGATGCGTATGCGACTATGAAGTCGCTGCTGGGCAGGAGTATGGCGTTGGAGATCCATTTATTGGTCAATATGGCTGAGTCCCGCCGAGAGGCCGAAGATTTGCAAGAGAAGTTTGCAGAGTTAGCAATGCGATTTATAGGGGCGCAGATTGACAATCGGGGTTATATTCCTTTAGATCGGTATGTGCGTGAGGCTGCTAAGAGGCAAATGCCTTTTGCGCAGATGGACCCGCCTTCTCCGGCGGCTGATGCCGTGGAGGAACTGGCGAGGTATTTTGGGGGGATGCCAGTTTCCAACGAAAGCCCAGGTTTTTTTAACCAGGTGTTGGGATGGCGGAATGCAGGCTCCGATTGACCATGGAAAACACAGTCGAAAGTAAGTACATGAGTGCTAAGAAAACGCCGCCGAACAAGGCCACAAAAAAATATGCCCAGCATAAACAGCCTACACAGGCAGCCGGTGATGTAGACCCGAGCAAAGCAGACCCGCGCAAAGAACTAGTCGAATACCTGTCGCTGGTAAAGTACATAGCAGGGCGCTTGGCTATCACTTTGCCGAGATCTGTCGAGATAGATGACTTGATCAATGCCGGAGTAGTGGGGTTGATTGGGGCTTACAGCAATTTTGATGTGGCTAAAGGTGTTAAATTTGAGACGTATGCATCTCTGCGCATACGCGGTTCGATCCTCGACGAATTGCGCGGCATGGATTGGGTGCCGCGCTCAACGCGCTCGCGCTCCCGTGAAGTCGAGCGCACTATCTCCAAGCTCGAGAATGAGTTAGGGCGCTCGCCAACTGAAGAAGAATTGGCCGCTGGTATGGGGATCGAAATGAGCGCCTATTACCACATCATGGACGACGTTAGTTCGGCATCGTTACTCTCACTCGACGACTCGAGCTTCGGTGGTGACGACGACAAACCGGTAGCTTTGATCGATAATTTGCGCTCGCCAGACCAACCCAGTGCTCTGACGAACCTAGAGCGTGAAGAGATGCGCGATTTGTTGGCCGATTCACTCGGTCAAATCACTGAACAGGAACGTCTAGTCATCGCGCTATACTACTACGAAGAACTCACGCTGAAGGAAATTGGCCAGGTGCTCGAATTGTCCGAATCGCGCGTCTCCCAGCTGCACACCAAAGCCGTCCTTGGGCTCAGGGCCAAATTGAGAAAGCGCTTCATGGCCTGAAGTGCCCGGTCGCCAGAGGTCGCCATATTGGACGCAGACAAACAGCAACGTATAAAAAAAATAACCCAGAGCATCATCGGCTTACCCACTCTACCGACGGTCATCACCCAGATGATCGGTCTGATCGACAATCCCAAAACATCGGCGAGCGACGTGGCCCGTCTGATCTCGACGGATCAGGCGTTGACGGCGAAAATACTCAAACTCGCCAATTCTTCTTTTTACGGTTTTCCACGCGAAATATCTACCGTCAGTCATTCCGTTGTCGTTCTCGGTTTCGAAACGGTGAAGAGCCTAGGGCTCAGTGTATCAGTGCTGGAACGCTTTGCAGCTGGTGGCACGGGCACTAGTTTCGACCGTCAGAAGTTCTGGGAGCACTCGATTGCCTGTGGCGTTGCCGCGCGTCTCTTGGCTGCTAAGTTGCGCTATCGCGTTCAGGGCGAAGCTTTTGCTGCTGGTATTCTTCACGATATCGGTAAACTAATTCTCAGCCAGTATTTTACAGAAGAGTTTGAAGAAATACTGAGATTAACGCGCGATGAAGATATTTATATCGGCAAGGCGGAGGAGATGGTACTGGGCGTGACGCATACGGAAATTGGCTTGTGGTTAGCCGAGAAATGGAATTTGCCAGATCAGCTCGTCGATGCTATCGCCCATCATCACGCACCGGGAAGGCTCGAACGCGGAGCGGAATTACCTTCGTTAATACATTTGGCTGATTTTCTATGCCGCCGCGAAAAAATTGGCGATGGTGGTGGTACGCGTCTGCCCAACCTCGATCCGGCTGCCCTGCGCACCTTCGGTATACACGAGGAACCCAAGGCTGCTATCCGGCGCATCTTTGGTTATGGCGAGTTGTTACAGGAAGAAATGGAGAAGGCCGATATCTTTACTCGCATCGCGCGTGGTGAAGAAGACGAGGGTGGGGAGAAGGTTGAGGGCGGTGAGAAAGCCGAGGACGAGGTCGGGGGAAAAGCGGGCGACGAAACGCCCGCGTGAGTAATTCGCGCCGCTTTTTTTTAGGGATGAGGTGATTATGGCCGACGTCGAGCAAGACCCGCCCATAGCTGAAGAGGAAGAATCCCTCGCTCAGGTGCGTCGCTTATTGGGCCAGTTGCAGGATGCCTCTGCCGCTGAAGCAGTTTGGGAACTCGGTTTTCACGTCGATGCACTAAGTGAGTCTCTCAAAGAGAGCGCGGCGCGCCGCCTAGGGTTAGAGGAAGAAAATCGCCAATTGCAGGAGCGATTGCGACGCGAACATCGGGACTATGCCGAACTGCGCGCCTCGATGGACGAATTGCTCAACCTACACGAGCTTACGGAAACCATCAGCTCTAGCTTTGCCATCCAAGATATCCTCGCGGCATTGATGGATCTATCCGGCCGATTTCTGCCCTATGAGGGCTGCGGTGTCTTTGCCCTCGGTGAAGGGGGCCAAACCTTAGAGGCGATGGCTACGCGCGGTGATGGGCGCATCGAAGAACGCGTGCGTGCGCAGTGGGAAGATGGTATCATCGACTGGGTGCTGCGCGAGCGCCGCCCCGTGGTGATAGAAGACATGGAGACGGTAGAGCAACCTGGGGTTGAAGAGTGCTGTACGGTGCTCACGCCGTTGAGCGTTCGCGGTAAAGAAGTCGGCATTTACGCGCTCTACTGTCGCCGTCCCAAAGACGAGTTTAACTCCGGTGAGATGGATCTATTGGGCGTGTTGAGTAGCCAGACGGCCATTGCCATCGAAAATGCCCATCTTTACAGCGATCTCGAAACGACGAATGACCAACTCAAGGACTCGCAGCATCAGCTGCTAATTGCGGCGAAAATGGCCGCTATTGGCGAGCTGGCAGGCGGTGTTGCCCACGAAGTAAACAATCCCCTACAGATCATTCTCAGCCGCGTGCAACTAATGCGTATGCAGAACCGCGAGGCGACCAAGATCGTACAAGGGTTGGATCTGGTCGAGCACAATGTGCGCCGAATTTCGCAAATCATTCGCGCCCTGTTGGGATTTGCCGGGAACAATGCGCAAGATGGCGAATGGGGAGAATGCGATATTCGCCAGGCCCTGGATCAGGCTATGGCATTGGTTCAGCACCAGTTCGACAAGGGACTGATTGAAGCAGAATTTACCTGTGAGGAATCGCTGCCATCTATAGAAGGTAATGTTGGAGAATTGGAGCAAGTTTTTATTAACCTCATTATCAATGCACAAAATGCGATGCCACACGGTGGGCAGTTAAAGGTTTCATCGCGGAGAGAAGGTGATAAGATAGAAGTGCGTTTTGCCGATACGGGAGTTGGCATTTCTCCAGAACTACTCGAGCGCATTTTTGACCCATTTTTCACGACGCGTTCCGACGAAGGGGGCACGGGGCTGGGGCTGGCCGTTAGCTATGGAATTATCGAGCGCCACCAGGGTCAGATTACAGTAGAGAGTACCGTGGGTGATGGGACTACCTTTATTATACGTCTGCCGATCGACACTGGAGATAAGCAGGGGCCCAAATAATGGGAGCTCTCCTATGGCAGATTGCATTGGCAGACGGGCTTTTGCTCTGTCTGGCCGTAGGGCTCGGGCTGTGGTTTCGCGCCTGGCTGCGCCGAGAAAAGGAGGAGATGGATCGCCGCTTGAACGCACTCGAAGCGCAGCAGGCCCATTTGGATCGCATTTGCGGCCGTTTGCAGGCCGCATGTCGATCGCTAGAACTGTTGGGCCAAAGCGTAGGTCGGAATCGAAGCGATAAGAGTGCCGAGCCCGATCCGGAACTCGACGAACGCGGTGAAGATGCATACAGTCAGGCTTGGCATATGTTAGCCAATGATACGGCACCTGCCGAGGTGGCGAGAAAGCTGGGCATGGGAATAGCCGAAGTGGAGCTCATGGCTAGAATGTTGCGCTATCGCCGCCAGGTGTAGTGCACAGACTTAGGTTGTGAGTATATCCTGTAATTGATTGAGCAGTGCTTCTATTTCTTCGTCTGTGCCCACGGTGATGCGTAGACAATCGTCGAGGCGTGGTTGGTCGAAATGGCGCACGAGAATGTGTCTCTCCTTGAGTTCCCGATAGAGCTTGGCCGCCGGAACCGAAGTGCTGCGTGCGAGTGCAAAGTTCGCGGCCGAATCCCATACGTGAAAACCGAGTTGGCGCAGCCCGAGCGTAAGGCGATCCCGGGTGCGGCAGATACGCTCGGCGTTCTGTCGCATGCTCTCGATTTCCTCTAACGCGGCTTCGGCGGCGACGAGGCTTAAGCGATTTAGGTTATAGTGGTCTTTTACCTTCCACATACCGGCGATCAATTCGGGTTGGGCACAGGCAAAACCGATGCGCATACCGGCTAGTGAGAAGGACTTAGACATCGTGCGTACTACGATGGTATTGGCATGTTCTTCGACTAAGGCTATACTGCCGCCCTCAGAGAAGTCTACATAGGCTTCATCTACGACGAGAATGCCATCTATTTGAGCTGCTAATGCGGCTATATCGTCGATGGGTAAGAGAGTGCCTGAGGGGGCGTTGGGATTGACTAAGAACGTGATGTGCGCACCGGTTTTTGCCAAACCTGCGGGTAGAGAGAAGTCCTCAGGGAAGTCGACCTCAACGCATTGGGCTCCCTGTATTTCTATGAGGGATTTGTAGTAGCCATAGGTCGGGTAGGGATAGGCGATCTTGTCACCTTCGCCGGCAAAACTGCGAATGATGATCGTTAGCAATTCGTCCGAGCCATTGCCGACCATAAACTGTTCGGGGGCCGTGCCAAAAGTATCCGCTAGAAGTTGGCGCAGTTTTGCGGCGCCGGGATCGGGGTAGAGGCGCAGATCCTCGGTGCAGGCTTGGCGCAGTCTATCGAGCACCCGAGCGGGGGGGGGATAGGGGTTTTCGTTGGTATTGAGTTTTATAAAGTTCCCCGTTTGAGGCTGCTCACCGGGAATATATCCTTCCATGTGGGCAATGTTGGGGCGAAAGAAGGTGTTGGTGTCGTTCATAGTCCTCGTGGGCCCAGCTTACGTGAGTTCAGTCACATAATAGAGGGCAATTCGGTGTGTATTATGTATCGACAGGTGGGGACGCAATATAAGACAGCTCCGCGCATCATGTCAACGGAAGTGAGTCCCGTGATTGTGCCACTAACAGATCGGGAAATAAAATATATAATCTCTTGGAAGTCGGAGTCTTTCTGGCCTGATGAAATACGCCTAGTTGCCAAGTTAAAACGGGCGCTTACTAGCGGCGAGCCGCTACAGTTGAGCCGCTTGCAGACTCAATTAGTCTATGGGTGGGTAGAGGAACAAATGGACGGCCCCTACGGCCGCGCGGCGAGTAATATCGAGGAACGCACTATTGCGGAGAAACTCATAAATGCGCTTGCGACGAGTTAGGAATGCGAAGGTAGAGCTAGGTCATTCCCCGCTTCGTCGATCCGCTGCACGTCCAAAACGCCATCGATTTCATTGGCCTTCTTGATCGCCTGATCTAGCTGGGCGATATCTGTGACATCAACCCAATAGCTTTGTTCAGCTGTATCGCCCGCAGTGCTCGTGGTCGCCGACTGAATATTGCAACCACAGTCTCCAAGAGCTTTGCTGATATCGGAGAGTAGATACTTGCGGTCGTGGCTGCGCACGCGCAGTTGTACCGTAAAAGCCTGTTCGCCCTCCAGATCCCAATTGACCTGTAGTAGCCGGTCCGGATCTTCGCTGATATGGCCGATATTGGGGCAATCCGTGCGGTGCACTGTGACGCCGCGCCCGCGAGTAATTAGACCAATGATCGTATCGCCGGGAATCGGTGTGCAGCATTGGCCGAAGCTGATCATAAGATCGTTCATACCTTGGATGAGGATGCCGCGATGGTCATGGCGCTTAGTTTTGGGGGTTTTGGGTTGCTGAGGCATGAGGCGGTTGATGACGCGCCCGACCGATAGGTCACCGCTGCCAAATGCGGCATATAGATGTTCGGTGTCTGCTATACCCAGGTCTTTGGCAATTGCTTCTAGGTCTTCTTTTGGTGTTATATCCGGGTAGCGCTTTAGCTCGCGATCGAGTATTTCTTGCCCTAGGCGCACGCTATGCGCGTGTTGCTCGTCTTTGAGCCAGCGGCGTATGGCTTGGCGCGCCTTGATGGTCTTTACTGAATTCAACCACGAACGGTTGGGAGACTGATGTGGGGAGGTGACGATTTGCACTGTATCACCGCTTATTAACGGCGTACTTAACGGCACGACTTGGTTGTTGACCTTCGCCGTTAGACAGTGCAGACCGATGTCGGTGTGTATGTTGAAGGCGAAATCGATTGGGGTCGCGCCTTTGGTAAATTGATGTAGGTCACCCTTGGGCGTAAAAACGAAGATCTCGTCCTGAAATAGTTCGATTTTGAGGTTTTCCAGAAACTCCTCGGGGTCCGTGGCCTCCTGCTGCATATCGATGACATGTCGCAACCAACTCATATGTTGGTCGAGATCGCTCGGTGCGCTATCTCCCGATTTATAGCGCCAGTGTGCCGCAATGCCGATTTCAGCGGTATGGTGCATTTCACTCGTGCGAATCTGTACTTCTACGGGCAGGCCGCGCGGTCCGATAACGGAGGTATGCAAGGACTGGTACATATTGCTTTTGGGCATGGAAATATAGTCTTTGATACGCTCTGGTATAGGTCGATATATACCGTGTACTAACCCTAAGGTGTGGTAGCACTCGCGCATGTTGTTGACGATAATACGCACTGCCAGTAGATCGTAAATCTCCTCGAATGGCTTGTTGCGCGCCTTCATCTTATTGTAAATGCTGTAGAAGTTTTTCGGTCGACCAGCAATCTCTGCTTCAATATCGCCTTTGTGCAGCTCCGCTTCGATGGGCGCCTTAAATTCTTCGATATAATCTTCGCGCTCACGGCGTTTCATCGCCACCTTGTCGCGCAGCTCGGCATAGATCTCTGGGTGGAGAAATTTCAGGCTTCGATCTTCCAATTCCCAGCGAATGCGGGCCAGGCCAAAACGATGCGCAAGAGGGGCATAGACTTCGAGTGTTTCGCGCGCAATGCGCTCTTGTGCCTCGGCGCCAATATAATCGAGTGTGCGCATATTGTGCAGGCGGTCGACGAGTTTGATGAGGATGACGCGGATGTCCTTGACCATGGACAAGAGCATCTTGCGGTAGGTTTCGGCCTGGCGTGCTTCACGGCTCTCATAAGTAAAGCGGTCTATTTTGGTGACGCCGTCGATTAAGTCGGCGATTTTGTTGCCAAAGAGCCCGGCGACTTCTTCGTAGGTAGAGGGAGTGTCTTCTATGACGTCGTGCAGTAGTCCGGCGGCCACCGTCGTGCCGTCCATGCGCAACTGGGCTAATAGGCGGGCTACTTCGACGCAGTGCTGAAGGAAGGGGTGCCCCGACTTGCGATGCTGACCCTCGTGGCGTTCTCTAGCAAATTCGTAAGCACGGGCAATGAGACCGAAGTCGGCACCGTCGCCGCAGGAAGCTACCTCGATGAGCAGCATCTGTAGCTGTAGTTGGTCTTTGGCCTGTTCTAGTACGGTGTCTAGGTCGCTGGTGACTATAGGCAGAGGTTGTGACGCGGGAGAGTGATCTGCTGTGGTTGCTGTTGTGTCGATAGAACTTTCCATCATAGTATGCCTAGGTAAGTTTCTCCTCAATATACTAAAGAAACAGCTAGATACAAGCGGAATTAGAGGGGGGTGGGAACTAGGGCGGGGCGATTTTGTAAATGAGGATCGAATGACCGATATGCGCTATGGGTTGTTGGTCGCGAAGCCAGGAAAAAATATCTTTGCCATGTCCATATTGATCCATGTATACGCCGACTAAATTGGTTGCGCTAATCGCGATGATGCCGTCGGTGGGAATCGTAACTGGCGTATCGGGTTGGGGGTTGGCAAGCATGAAACTGGGTAGCCATTCATAGTCGAGGTTGTAGAGGCGTGGGTCTACCGTGCCGAAATAGCTCAGTTTAACTTTTTCTATGCCGTGTTTATCCATATAGTGTTTGAGGCCCTTTAAGTCCTGACCCCAATCCAGATTGGAATCGGCTAGATAGCGATAGCCTTGTGACGAACCGCCAACTAACTCGTTGAAATAGGCTAGGTGATGAGGGTGCGTATATGCTGCCCCAATGGCATACCACAGACAGAGACCACCCGCGATAACGGCGCGAATATTGCGGCGCAGCGAGAGTGCTGCATAGCCGCATAACAAGAAAAGAAATGGGTAGATCGGAAGCAGGTAACGCAGGCCAATATTCTTACTATTGCCGACGATAAATCCGGCTACGAGTAGCAGAGGGGGGAGTAAAAGGAAACCAGCTTCGAGGCGGCGTTGACGTTGGGCAACTAAGGTATAAGCTCCGAGGGCGGTAAATAACAAGGTCGGTAGGGGAGTCTTGATCAAGAGCGTGATGGGGAAGTAATACCACCAACCGCTAGTGGAAAACTCACCCATTAGATAAGCCCAATGCCCCGTACCTATATCCCACAACTGCGACTGTACTGTCTGCAAATAGGGCGTTATTTGAAACCCATAACCAACCCAGAGCACTAGTGCGGCGAGGGCGCATATAGCTGTGTAGAGTGCTGCTAGGTGGACATATATGTTGCGGGAGAGCCCTATAAAGATCGATCCCAAGGCGTTGCGCTGTGTCGTATCGGCACAGAGGACAAACCAGGCGAATAGCAATGCAATAATGGGCAGTAGGACTAAGGCCGATAATTTACTTAGCAGCGCTAGGCCCAGGGCAATGCCGGCTATAGACAAGGTGAGTAAGGAGGGCGTGTAGAGTAAACTGCGCACGGCGAAGACGGCGCCCACAAAGGTCGCTGTTAAAGCAAAGTCCGTGTTGATAAGAGGGGCATGGGCTAGGATATTGGGGGAAAGAGCGCAGAGAAAAGGGGGCAATAGGCTGCGAGGAAACGAGTATAGTTGGTTGCTCCAGCGGATGAGCACCCAGAAAAGGGCAAAGGCGAAAAGCAGCGATGTCGCGCGCGTATAAAAGAAGAACTGCTCACCGTCATAACGCGGATCCAATAGATGGGCATTGCCGCGGATTGTATCGGCTGAGCGCAGGAAACGCACATCGCGCTCGATCCCGGGATACTGCCAGAAATTCCAGTCGAGTGGATAGAGAAAAGATGGTGGACTATTAATATAAAAAGCAAGCGGAGGGTGTGAACCGGCTGCCGGCACATCCCATTGCCCGGTTTTTAACAGATAGGCCCCTAAGCCAATGTATCCCACTTCGTCCCAGGTTGGGGATTTTTCCCAGGCTGTATGTAAGAAGAGTAGTACAAAAGTGAGGACGGTGAGCGCGAAAGGTAATGCGCGTCTAGTCAAGGGGCAGAAGTGTTGAGTATCGGCAGATGGTGAATAAGGTGATCAAACTTCCCCCTCGTTTTCGTCGCCTTCCAACTCTTCTGGAGAGAAAGTAGGTTCGGGAATGGGGAGGCCCTTGTCCTGTATTTGGTTGCGCAGGCGTTTGATGTCTGTGCGCAAGCGGCCGATACTGTGGGTCAGGCTCTTCTGCTGGTTCTTGAGATCCTTCTCCTGATCTTCGAGACGCGACCCTTCTTCTCGAGCATCGCGCAGCGCCATGTTCTTTATTGATATCTGCTGTTTCATGCGCAGCAGCTTGCTAGAACAGAAGTACTGAATAAGTAGCGCAGCGCAGATACAGACTACGGTGGCGATCCACCAGTGCATGCAATCCTCAGCTTGAAAGGCGACGTTGGTCGTCGCTCGTCGCAGAGTAACTCATCAAAAGGCAAGGCAGTGCTCCTTGCCGCGAGACACGCGAAGGAACCAATATAGCGCAGTTGGTGCAGATGTCAAAAGGGTTTAGACCCGACTAACTGGCGGGAGTCACTGTGCCTTTGGCATCCATATAGGAACGCAGCGTTTGAATTTTAGTCACCAATTCGCGGCTGGATTCCTCAAGGTTGTTCTCGATTTGCTCAATAACCTTTATAACGGCTTCTTTATTTACGAAACCTAGGCCATCCATCCAGGCGCGGCCTTCCGGAGTTTGCAGGAGCCAGCGTTCAATTCCTTGCTGAAGATCGTCCGGATCGCTAAGATAATAAAATTTACCCAGTACTCCCTCTACACCATCGATGTATTTGAGGTGTTCGAGGATGGCTTCGCCTAGGGTGTTGGCCAAGAACCAGCTCCTTGAGAAGGAATAGCACAATGAAACTAACGAGGCAAAAAAGTGTAGTAAAGTTCACCTCAGATGTCAAGTAAGTCAATATGGGGATAGAAGATATAGAGATAATGAGACTGTATCCGATCCTGCGGTATTTCTCGTGAAGACATTAGAACGATACGCTCCTGATCGGCGATGGATGCATGTTCTGACGACTGCTGACAAAGGGTTAGTCCTCTGTCTTGCCTTGGCTGTTTTGGGTTCATTCGCATCTCAATTTGCAGCGGAAGAGGGGACGAGGGTATGGGTTCGTGCCGCCGGAAAGACGCAAAGCCATACCCTCTCTGCTGCGAGCATATTCTCCGTTGTGGGCCCTCTAGGGGAGAGCCGAATCGAAATCGCAGCACAAGGGGTGCGCATTGTGGCATCGCCTTGTCGTCATCAAGTCTGCGTGCGCAGAGGGTGGATAGAGCGGCGCGGCGATGTCGCAGTATGTCTGCCCAATGAGCTGGTAATCATTGTGGATGGTGCGGCAGCCAACGTCGATGCGGTAGTTCATTGAAGTCTTTGCGCACGAGGGACATTGCTCGTATAGGACTGCTGGCAGCGGCGGCCGTAGTGCTTTTTGTCTTTGAATCGCTTGCCCCTAGGCCATTGCCTTGGATGAAATTGGGGTTGGGGAATCTCCCAGTTGTACTGGGGTTGAGTTTCTACGGTTCTTCTGCTGCGCTGGCTATCAGTCTGTTAAAATTATTTTTGGGGGGGTTGTTGAGTGGGGCTTTGGCTGGGCCTTCTTTTTTTATAGGTGGCGTGGCGGGTTTGTGCAGTTGGATGGTTATGGCAGTCGTCTGGAAATGGGGTCGGCCCTATTTTAGTGAGGTTGGATTGAGTGTTTGGGGGGCCTTAACGCATCAATTGTCGCAGTTGGTGGTAGCTTACCTATATATTGGTCAGGTGGCTCTTTTTTCGCTGCTGCCACTCGCGTTACTCAGTGCCTTGTTAAGCGGTATGCTAATCGGTCTGCTGGCCTATTGGGTGCGTGCGCGTTGGATGGGCGAAGATGCTTTTTAAGCAAGAGTCTGAAAGCTATTGAAAATTAGGTTAGTATCCTTGGGGTAGCGCATGGAATGTGGAGCGATGTGCTCGATTGATGGGTAGGCTAAGCGCTTGTTTCTTTTGCTGGTGGAACTCGGGCGACTTTTGTTTATATTACCACGAACCTGAGACGGATAATACCGAAAACGGGGTAATCGGATTTGAGAAAAGTACATTCCATGGCTAGGCTCATGGCGTTGCTGTGCCTTGCGGTAATGTGGGCAGCTCCGGCTGATGCTGAAGTAGACTTTGATGAACTGGCAGAAGCTGCTCCCGTAAAGCGCCTGCGGCAGACTTTGGAGTACTTCGCAGGTTTGGGATCCAGAGTCGTTGGCTATCCGGGGGCCGACGAGGCTGCGCGGTTTCTGCAGGACAATTTCCGCCAGATTGGCTTAGACGATATAACTGTACACGAGTACGACGTGTCCGTCCCGATTGATAAGGGTGGATATATCGAGGTAGAAAATTCGGCGGATAAAGTGCCGATCTATGGCATATGGCCGAATCTAGTAAAAACATCGACCTTGCCCGAGGGGGGACTCAGCACCCGATTGGTCGATGCTGGGCTGGGCGACTATTCCGACATGGACGGCTTAGACATAGAAGGTGCTGCCGTCCTCATGGATTTTAATTCGGGCGATGCCTGGCTCAATGCCGCCTATTTAGGGGCCAGCGCCGTAGTTTTTATCGAACCTGACTCCACTATGTATTTGGAAGGGGAGAAAAAATTCCTTTCCATGCCACTCGACTTACCTCGCTTCTGGGTGGGCAAAGACGAGGGGCAAGCACTACGCGACCGCATTGCAAGAGATGGACCGCAGTCCGTGCACTTAGAATATCGCATGGACTGGGAACGCCGTTCCGCCTGGAACGTGATGGGGACCATTCCTGGATACGACCCACTTCTCAAAGAAGATGTCGTTGTGTTGGAGGGGTATTACGATGCGATGTCAGTCGTACCTGCTCTGGCGCCAGGGGCCGAGCAGGCCGCTAGTGCGACGGCTCTCTTGGAGTTGGCGCGCTATTTCCGCGCGAACCCGCCCGCTCGCACCGTGGTGTTCTTAGCTACTTCAGCTCACCATTTGGGGCTGCGCGGAGTCGATGATTTTATACAGCGCTATCTGCGCAAGGAAGATCCCTTCGTCGATCATATGCTCGTTCGGCGCGTGGTTGATGCGGCGTTGGCGCGCAACTTCATAGATAAGGATGGTATCCATTACCAACTGGGGCGTGAGGAGTTTACGGGCAAGGAATCGCTCGTGCGTCACGTTGTAGCAGGTGATGAAATTCTGGTTGGTCATATTGCCGAAGAAGCATTAGCTGAAGGTATCATACGTCGCGAGGGCAATGCACTGGTTCTGGGGGACGAGCGCTTCGCCAACAAGGCGGAACTGTTGGAAGAAGTCAATTCAGATGCCGATCTGCGCTTGGAGTTATTTCGCGGCTGGGTCGACCCCAAGGTCGATTCATTGCGGGTCAAACTCTTTGTCAGTCTCGATCTGTCGACGCAGACAGATGAACTGGGTGTGTGGAATAGCAATAGCAGCTTTTATTATAAGCGCTACTTTGCCCCGTTTGGCAAGAACTTCATGCGCTATGCTCGGGAGATTAGCCGCGAACTAGACTACCAGCGTCGCGATGTGTTAGTCAATGGAATTAGCCCCGAAGGCGGTATGAGTTGGTCGACGTTCGTGCCGGGCGAAATCTCCGTCAACAGCGAATTGGTATTGGCCACCGGCACACCGGCTCTGGCCTTTGTTACGGTAAACGACGCGCGCTTTCAGGTTGATACTCCGCTCGATCGGCCTAGCTCTACCAATTACGACAACCTGGGCAAACAGATTCGCATGCTGGCCGGCATGTTTCATATGGCCTTCGAAGACCCAGAGCTCTTTCCCGATTTTAAGATGCGTCTGCGCGATAATTTGCGCTCCCTAACGGGGCGGACCATGGTGTTTCCGCGCCGTAGTATCATTCCAGACCTCGCCCGCACGGGCGCTGTCGCCGTCGTGCGTAACGGCAAGAAAAAATCATATAAGGGCGTGCGCGGGGAATACTATGAAGTCGTCGATGAGACAGGGTCGTTTTATGTGAACCGGGTGCGCGTGAACAACGTGCAGATCGAGGGCTATTATATGGACCCGATCACCGGTCGCATTTCCTATGCGCCGGACAAGGGCGTGCAGGGGGATGAAGCCTATCCGATGAAAGTGACGATGGACTGGCGCGACAAAGAGTGGATGGTAATTCTCTTCCCGTGTGTCGCCTATAATTTTTACGATATTGTCGATCCACGCTATCTGACAAAACTCAGCAATATCAGCGTTTTTGACGAGACCAATAGCGCGCCGGTTGAATATGGTTATACGACGGGGGAGGGGCCCTCTGCGGGCAACGAACCGGTCGGCGTGCTCTTTGCCCGGCCCGGTTCTAGAATAAAGATGGGATTTGGCGCAGGGCTGCTTGGTTTCCGCTCCCTGTTGCTCAATGCTACCAGTGTAACGGACAAAGATAAAGCCGAGGGCGAGGGGTTCGAAATGCGCTCTGGTTTGTCCTTTGCCCGCACGACGTATCAGGCGGCCAAGGACATGTGGATGCTCGACGAGTCGCGCATGCGCGAGCTCAAGAGCTTTGCTATTGAAAACCAGCGTCTCAATGAATTACACGAACGCAGCCGCATAGAATTAGAGGCGGCTGAAGTGGCGGCGGGCGATAAGCGCTGGAGTGATTTTGTTCGCCATACGCGCGCTGGTTTCGGTCTTGAATCACGTGCCTATCCAGACGTCAAGGCGACGCAGAATGACGTGGTCCAGGGCATTATTTTCTTTATGGCATTGGTCATTCCCTGTGCCTTCTTCACCGAGCGCCTTCTTTTTACGGCCGCGACTATAAAGAACCAGATCATAGGATTTGCCGGCGTTTTCATGGCGATCTGGACCGTGCTCTGGTTGGTGCATCCGGCCTTTCAGCTCTCGAATCCATTCGTCATCTTATTGGCCTTTGTCATTATTGCTCTAGCGCTGCTCGTCATGTCGATTATATCAGGTCGATTCAATGAGCAGATGAAGAAGTTGCGCACGGAAGTGGCCGTAATACACGATACGGATGTCAGTCGCTCTAGCGCTTCGATGACGGCATTCCAACTCGGTATCTCCAATATGAAGCGTCGCAAGACGCGCACCGTCCTGACTTTTCTGACCTTGTTGTTGCTTACTTTTACCGTGCTTTCATTTACCTCCATACGCACCGGTATGCGCTTTAATCAGATTCAGCGCGACAACGAGGGGTTATACGAAGGATTGCTCATTCGCAGTAAGGCGTGGAATCCGATGGAGGATTCGGTCCTCGAATACGCGCGCAGCAATTTTGGCGATGTGGGCACCGTTGCACCTCGCAGTTGGTACAGCAATAAGTCGAAGGCCCATATAAAAATGAAGCACGGCGATCGTGCGCATAATGCGCTCGGTGTGTTGGGGCTGACGCCGGACGAGCGCCTGGTAACGGCTCTCGATCGGGCACTACTCGCGGGGCGCTGGTTCGAGGAAGGGGAGGAGAAGGTCTGCATACTTCCCAGCGATATGATCACAGCCGACAAATTAAATATTCCACTGGAAGATATCGGCAAGGCGCAGGTGCGTGTCTTTGGCGATCATTTTACAGTTATTGGCGTGCTCGATTCCAGGCGTATGAAGGACCTGAAAGACCTCGATGACGAGATCCTGACGCCAGCTGATTTTGCGGTAACGGGCGGGCAGGCGGTGCAGGAAATAGCCGAAGAGGAGAAGCGCGAAAAGCAGGGGCTAGAAGACACGAAGGTCGTAATCAAACCCTTTGTCCACCTCGAACCTGCCAATACGCTAATCATTCCCTATGAGACGTTGCGCAATGTCGGTAGTGGCAACCCGCTGCAGTCCGTTGGCGTGCGCTTTAATGAGGGCATTGACGAACGTGAGCAGGTGGAGAATTTTCTCTCGCGTCTAGCGGTGACGCTCTTTGCTGGCATCAAAGAGAAGGGCGATGAATATGTCAAAGTATCGATCTATTCTTCGCTGGGCATGATTTCGTTCTCGGGTATGAGCAACCTATTTATCCCGATTCTGATTGCCTCGCTCATCGTTCTCAATACGATGATGGGTAGTGTCTACGAGCGCTTTCGCGAAATTGGGATTTACTCTTCTGTAGGTTTGGCACCGGCCCATATCTCTTGGCTCTTTATTGCCGAATCATGCGTATATTCCGTGCTCGGGGTGGTGGCTGGTTATCTCACTGGGCAGGTCGTTGCCAAGGTCTTAATCGAGTTTAATTTGCTTGCAGGTTTTACGCTCAATTATTCTTCGGTGGCTGCCGTACTCTCTTGTATGTTGGTCATGGCCGTCGTCATGTTATCGACTATCTATCCAGCGCGCAAGGCATCGCAGATGGCTGTGCCCGATGTGACGCGCAAATGGAAGTTGCCACCGCCGGAAGGCGACGAGTGGAATTTTGAGTTTCCATTTACCGTTAGTGGTCACGAAGTGTTGGGGCTCAATGTGTTTCTCATCGGCTATTTCGATTCGTATAGCGAGGAATCGATCGGTACCTTCTACACGGACGGAGCCGAGCTCAGCCGCAGGGAGACGCCGGCTGGTGAAGCGTATGCCATTGATATGAATATTTGGTTGGCGCCTTTTGACTTAGGAGTGAGTCAGCACGTTATATTGCAAGCTATACCGGATGCGGAACACAACCTCTACTCAGTAGCACTGACCTTGCGGCGTCTCAGTGGCGAAGATGCGTCGTGGCGGCGGGTCAACCAACGCTTTATGAATGTTATCCGCAAACAGTTCCTCATCTGGCGGACGGTCGATGGCGAGGCTAAGGAAAGCTATCGGCAGCAGGGAAACGAAATCCTCGAAGGCCTGCGCGAAGAAATGACGGCGTAGGAACAAAAATTACCAAGGAAGACAGCGAGTGCTCGGACGGAAAAAAAGAAATCCGAACCAGGAGATCGAAGAATATAGGGATCTGATGCAGGTCCCTGACGAGTTCGAGGATGGCTTTACTATGAAAGCCGTCCTTGGCGTGCTCTTCGTGGCCTTTATCATGGTCCCAGGCAATATGTATTTGAGCCTGATGATCGGTGGTTCGCTCGGGGCGGCGGCCGAATGGGTGACCATCATTCTCTTCGCCGAAATTACCAAGCGATCTTTTTCGACGCTGAAGCGCCAAGAGGTCTACCTGCTTTTCTACGTTGCCGCTTCGCTGATCTCGGCTGAGACCGGTGCGTTTGAGGGCTTGCTCTACAATCAGTATCTCGTGCAATCGCCAGCGGCCAAACAATTTGGTATTACTAAGCTGATTCCAAGTTGGGTCGCGCCGCAACCCGAGTCCGAGGCGATTATAACGCGCACGTTCCTGCATGCCGACTGGTTTATGCCCATCGTTCTGCTGGTCGCCGGTATGCTGATTTCTCGCGTGTCTTGGTTTACCATGTCCTATGTGCTCTTTCGTCTAAACTCGGACTACGAACGGTTGCCCTTTCCCTTTGCTCCAGTAAATGCGCAGGGGGCTACAGCACTTGCCGAGACTACGCAGGGGACCGAGACTTGGCGCTGGCGCGTCTTCTCTGCTGGCGCGATGGTCGGTTTGGTATTTGGTGCGATCTACGTGGCATTGCCTGCGATTACCGGGGCGCTGCTGACGGAGCCAATCCAACTAATTCCCATACCTTTTGTCGATTTTACACAGGTGACGGGCAATTTTATTCCGGCGACACCGCTTGGTTTTACGGCCCACCTCGGTCCTATTTTTGCGGGGTTGGTCGTGCCCTTTTGGGGAGTCATCGGCACCTTTCTTGGCGTGTGCGTAGCCGCTATCGCCAATCCGATACTTTACCTATATACGCCGCCGTGGCGCGACGAGCCCTATTTGACTCTATGGCGTCAGGGCATGGGGACTATCGACACGTTCTTTGTCAACAATGTCGACTTCTGGATGAGTTTTGGTATTGGCACGACCATTGCCATCGCCATAATTGGTGTTTATCAGGTGATACAAGGGGTGCGCACGTCCAATGCCGCCGAAGCGGGTAGCAGCGATAGGCGCAGCTTTGACGTGCCCAAGGGGCGCGGTGATTTTCCGGTTTGGATAGCACTCTCACTTTATGCCGCGGCAACGACAGCCCTCATTGGCATTGCCGCTTGGTTGTTGCCCGGTTTTAGTCAATTTATCTGGTTTTTTCTCTTCTTTGGTTTTGTATTCACGCCTTTTCAGTCCTTTGTCAACGCGCGCTTAGTTGGTTTGGTGGGGCAGACGGTGGAAATTCCCTTTGTGCGCGAGGCGACGATTATCCTCTCGGGTTATCGAGGAGTCGATATCTGGTTTATTCCATTCCCCATTGGCAATTATGGGGCGCAGACTCAGAAATTTCGCGAGATTGAGCTGACGGGAACGAAGTTTACCAGTATTATGCGCGCCGAAATTTTCATGGTGCCGATCATTCTTTTTACCAGTTTCCTCTATGGTTCCTATATCTGGAAATTGGCACCTATTCCCTCGGCATCCTATCCCTATGCACAGCTAATTTGGCGTCTGCGCGCTTACCAACAATGTTTATTTATCACCGGCACAATGCGCAGCGAACTCAATACGGCACCGCAACAAGCCGATTGGACTCCAGCCAATTTGATCGAAGACGAATGGTGGTATTGGCGCACGCGCTTAGTGGATACAGAGTGGTTGGAGAGCAGTGGAAAATACGGCAAAGTTGGACCTTGGTCTAAGACGCAGATATTCTATACGCACTTTGACCCTGGTGACCCCGTAATCTCCGACGAACGCTTTCTGCGCGACGCCAGCGATCCGAGTGAGGAAATAACGCCTGGGCTGCCGATACTGGAAGCAACTGGGCCGCCGATGGACGCGGTGCTGCACAGTCCGCGGCCGACTGTAGCAGTGCGCGCGGTTGCGCCTGTGCCCGCCGGTTGGCACTATTATTTTGAAGTGGATACGGATCCGCTCTTTACCAGTTCTTGGATACAGCGCTCGACGGATGAGCCGTGGTTATTTCGCGCACTCAAACTCGAAGTGATTGCTATGGGCGCTGGATTTGGAATCGTCAGTTTTATCGCGCTGTCGATATTGGGGCTGCCGATCCTGCTCATATTTGGCTTCGTGCGCTCGTTGACGGTGTTGCCGCACTTTATAGTCACCGAAGTCATTGGCGCTTTGCTGGCTCGTTACTATTTCTGGAACAAATATGGGCGCAAGGAGTGGCGTCAATTTGCGCCCATTTTGGCGGTAGGTTTTGCTTGTGGCATGGCGCTGATGGGCATGGCTGCTGTCGGTGTGGCTTTGATCCAGAAGTCGGTTTCGGTATTGATTTTCTAAATGACTACTGACGCTTGGGAGGATTTTGGCTGGCAGGGGCTTCGCCTGCGCGCACCTGAAGACTGGAACTTGGGCAGAGTCGACGGCGACTTTGAAAAGGGCTATGCCCGATTAGACGACGCCGAAATCGTGCGTGCCGAGATTGAATGGCGCCAGCTCAAGGGGCGCGAGAGCAGTGTGCCTTTGAGTGACTTGGTCGATCGTTATCTTGCCGGCCTAGAAAAGAAAGCCAAGAAGGCGGGCACCTCCTTTGAGGTACAGCGCCGTGCTCGTTTCCTCAAAGACAAGACCTGGTTAGAGGGGGTCGACTACGAGGTTTTTACATGGGATGCCGACTTTCGCGCGTTTAACCTAGCGCTGCGTTTTACCGACACCCGCCGCGTTGTTCTACTGCGCGTGTTGTGCCATTTCAATGAACAAATGCCCGACTTTGTCGAACGCGTTTTCCGATCGCTCGTAGATGAGTCTGGACAAGATCGCTTGCTGTGGAGTATCTACGGGCTGCGCTTTTATATGCCCAAGGATTATAAATTAACGAGCCACGACCTCAAATCCGGCCATATTCAACTGCATTTTGAAAAAGGCAAGGACGAGTGTCGCGTGCATCGTTTGAGCATGGCGCGTTTTTTGTTAAAGGGGAGCGAACTGGCTCATTGGTATCCCGATTTTTTTAAGAAACACCTGCGGGATTTTCAAGTTGAAATAACCGATGAACTCGTTTGTGGTCACGGTGGTTTACGTGTTGAAGGGCGTCCGCGCAGTCGCTGGCGTCAGTTGTTGAGACCACTTCCTTTTGTCAATCCGCGTCCGCGTCTTTTTTTAAACGGCCGAGTCTGGTATCGCCAAGACTTGGACAAAATAGGCATCGTCGAGCATCTCTATCGCAAGCGCGACGAATCCACTGATATCGTAAATATGACGGTTAATGGCCATTTTATCGAAGAAACCGAAGCTGAACCGGGGCGCCATGCTGGCGTCGCGGCCGACGCGCAATGAATCGCTGGAGTGGGAAGACAACGACGAAGGTGAGGTGGAAATCCACATTGCACGTCAAGAGACGTGGAAGGTGCGCCTGCTCTCCAAGTTGTTCTATATCCCCAAGAAACGGAAAATAACGCTCGACGAGGTTGGCACTGAGGTGTGGCAACTGTGCAACGGGCGTAACTCTGTGGGGGATATGATCGAGAAGCTCAGCGAAAAATACCAGCTCAATCGGAAAGAGGCCGAGGTCTCTTTATTGCAATATTTAAAGACGCTGGGAGAGAAGCGCTTTATTGGTTTTGCATTAGAAGGAGAAAAGGGGCCGCCCGATCCCGGGGGGGCTAGCGGTAAGAAATGGGTTAAATAATAAAAGAGGGACGGGATATTCCCGTCCCTCTTTTATTGGTGAACTGTGTCCTTTACTGGAGCAAGGACAACGCCGTCTGCGGCACCACATTGGCTTGCGCCAACATAGATGTAGCAGCTTGGCTGAGGATCTGCGCTCGTGTGAACGCCGTGACTTCGGCTGCCACATCGGCATCGCTGATCGAGGCCTCGGAGTTCTGAATGTTCTCGATTTCGTTCTCCGTGAAGGAGATGGTGAAAGCGAGGCGGTTTTGAAAGGCACCGAGCTCACCGCGTTGGTTGGAGACCTTTGATATCGCTTGGTCGATCGCAGTGATCGACGAGCGCGAAGAATCTAGGGTCGCAACCGAAGTGACGCCAAGGTTGAGGGCCGCACCTGTGGCCCTCATGTCCTGGATGCCTACTTCGATACGGTTGTTGATACCATCATCGGGACCGACTTGGAACGAACCACCGGTGCCCCCGTTGATGACGATATTGGTGGCATCTAGATCACCGTCGGTATAGCTGCCCGTGGCATTACCCACATTGGCACCGACCAGAGTCACTTGAATGCCGAGACGGTCGAAATTAGCTACGGCTGAAGTCCCCGTAGCTACATCCGTTCCATCGAGCAGCGTGGCGACGCGGATCGTCTGGGTAACGGTACCGTTACCCAAGGTGATCTCGCCGTCCGTGGTGCTATCGGCAAAGGTATACGTGCCGGTAGAAGCCCCCGATATTTTCAGATCGGTGACACCTGTGGTATTACTGGTTGTCAGCGCCGTCGAACCGGTATCGACATTATTGCCGTAACCCGTCAGCAGCACCGTATCATTATAGGTTGTCGATAGCGCAATGCGGTCAATTTCCTGAGTGAGCTGTGTATACTCAGCCTGGATTGATTCGCGATTGCTATCGTTGACCGTGCTCGATGCGGATTGCACCGAGAGCTCGCGCATACGGATCAACATCGCATTGATCTCGTTGAGCGAACCTTCAGCCACCTGCAGGAGATTAGAACCCTGTTCGGCGTTGGTTACGTTCATTTTTAATCCGGAAATTTCAGCCCGCATACCTTCGCGGACAGAAAGCCCAGCTGCATCATCAGCGGCTCGATTGACACGCAGACCCGAAGACAGACGCTCTAAGCGAGTGTTCAAGTCTCGGTTGTTGGCATTCAACCGTCTGCGCGAGTTCATCGCCGCAATATTATTATTAACGCGTAATGGCATTAGAAACCTCCTTGTTTCCTATTGCGTTCATCCTTGATGTGTATCTGCTGTTTTATTTTCGGTTATGTGCTTCTTTGTTCCTTTGCTTTCGCGCGGAACACCTGCTACTTTTCGTCCACCTCCTTTGCTGAGATAGGGGCTGCACTTGCTATATTCATTGAGCGCAGCATCCTGATCCCATTGTATAATTCATGTTAACATGAATTAAATCAATCATTTAGGTGTTATTCTTTATTCATTAAAATACTATATGGTTTATTGGCAAATAACGTGGCATCACTTGATATCTCTATGTCTACTATCGACCCACTTTGAAAGGAACTTTAGAAAAAACTTAAAGCGCTCGTATCCCGCCCGATGACCTCGTACCTTTTGAGGTCCTTTACTCTCTATATAAAGGCTGTGAAAGGATGTATTTAATGGGGGTGGCCCGGTTAATATCGCATGTGTTTAATCCCGCCGGGCTCGCTCTAATGGTTTTTTTTGTTTGGGGAACCTTCTATCCCGGAGATAGTGGACAGCTATTGATTGGGCTGTTTTTTTACGTAATATTACCGGGAATAGTTCTATTTTACTTATTGTACTCCGGGCGTATTGATGCGCTGTATCCCCAGCAACGTCAGCAGCGAGATGGGCTTTTGCTGGCAGGGGTCACCAGCTATGGGTTGGGGTATATATCATTTTTATTAATCGATGCTCATCCTCTGGTGTGCGCTACGGGGTTGAGCTTCTGTACAGCCACTCTTCTGGTATGGCTGATAAACCGCCGTTGGAAGATCAGCATACACTGTGTTGGGGTCGGAGGGGCCGTATCTCTATTGTGTATTGAGGGAGGAATGGCCTTCTGGCCCAGTTTGTTATTGGTCCCCCTCGTTTCTTGGGCGCGCTTCAGCCTGTTAGCGCACACGCGATTACAAATAGTGGCGGGTCTTGTGTTGGGATGCGTTGTCTCGATCCTGGCCTATGCATTGCACGTAGCTTAGAGCAGGTTGCTTCATGACAGAGACCTATAAAGGTTATATAGATCGGATTACTTACCACAATCCGGAAAACGGCTATACGATCGCGCGACTAGTCGCCGAAGGCGAGCAGGAGAAACTGACCGTTGTAGGCGCCATTGCCGCGCTTGAAGAAGGGGAGAGCGTAGAAGTTGAAGGGGAGTGGACCAACCACGCTAAGTATGGGCGTCAATTTAAGATAGAGAGCTACCGTACCGTTTATCCGACGACGCTGGAGGGCATACAGAAATATCTGGGGTCTGGCTTGATTAAGGGAGTTGGTCCAGTGTCGGCCAAGCGTATTGTCGAGCATTTTGGCGAGGATACCCTAGATGTTATCGACGAAGATCCGCACCGGCTGGAAGAAGTGCCGAAATTGGGTAAAAAACGCGTCGATATGATCGCCGAGGCTTGGGAAGGGCAACGGCAGATCAAGGACGTGATGGTCTTTTTACAGTCGCATGGTATTACGACGGGCTATGCGGTTAAGATTTTTAAGCGGTATGGGCAAGAGTCGATTCAAAAGGTACGCAGCAATCCCTATCGCCTAGAGCGCGATATTCGCGGCATCGGTTTTCGCATCGCCGACCGCATTGCGCAGAATCTTGGGCTCGGTCACGATGCGCCGCAGCGAGTGCAGGCCGGTATACGCTATCTGTTAAACCAGGCCGCCGACGACGGACACGTGTATTTGCCGGCCGTCAAGTTGATCGAGCAAGCTCGCGAAATACTTGAAATAAATGCCGATCTGATTCCACCTGCGCTAGAGGCTCTACGTGCCGACGATGGCATCGTGACGGAAGACCTGCACTACTATTTGCCACCACTCTATCACTCTGAAGTCGGTGTGGCCTCTTCGCTGCGTCGTCTGTTGCGCATGGGTGCTGGCGATGAGTTGGATAAAAGGGAGCCGGAGAGCGATGATGGTCTGGTCTTAGCCCCGACTCAACAGGAAGCGGTAGATATTGCTACTGAGCAAAAGGTCATGGTGCTAACGGGGGGGCCGGGCACGGGTAAGACGACGGTGACTAAACGCATATTACAGCAGTTCGAAAAAGGGGGGCTAAAGGTGTCTCTGTGTTCGCCGACAGGGCGGGCGGCCAAAAGGCTTGGCGAGGCGACGGGGCGCGAAGCGCGCACGATCCATCGATTGCTGGAATTCCAGCCGGGTGCGGGGCAATTTAAAAAATCCTACGACGATAAGCTCGAAGTCGGGGCGCTTATCGTCGATGAGTCATCAATGATTGATGTGGTGCTAATGAATGCACTGTTGCGGGCGTTGCCGGATGCGGCGCGTCTGGTCCTAGTGGGTGATGTAGACCAATTGCCCTCGGTGGGACCGGGTAATGTGCTGCGCGATATCATCGACTCGGGCGAGGTGCCCATCGTGCGTCTAACGCAAATTTTTCGCCAGGCAGAAGAGAGTCATATTATCACCAATGCCCATCGCATTAACGAGGGTGAAATGCCGATCTTAGACAATAAAAAAACGGCCGATTTCTTTTTTATTGAAGAGAGGGACCCAGCGCGCGTCGTCGAAGTGGTTGAAGACCTGTGTGTGCGCCGTCTGCCGGCCCACGGCGACTACGATATGCGGCGCGATATACAGGTGCTCTCGCCGATGTATCGCGGTGAGACCGGTGCAATCAATATCAACCAGCGCCTACAGGAAAAGATGAGCGACGGTGGACGTGTTTTTCGCCACGGTGGCAACGAGTTTCGCCTGAACGACAAGGTGATGCAAACCAAGAATAACTATGATAAAGGCGTTTTTAATGGCGATATGGGCATCGTCGAGCACATCGATATGGAAAAACAGATGCTATTGGTCAAATTCGATTTCAGTATCGAGTACGACGCGGCCGATACGGACGAGTTGACGCTGGCCTATGCCATCAGCACACATCGTTCACAGGGGTCGGAATTCCCCGTGGTGGTACTGCCATTAACAACACAGCACTACGTCATGCTGCAGCGCAACTTGCTCTATACCGCTATTACGCGCGCTAAAGAAATGATCGTTATTGTCGGTACAAAACAGGCTTTGGCTATGGCGGTGCAAAACAATCAGGTTGCCGAGCGTTTTACTACTTTAAAAGAACGGTTGCGCGGTGAGGTGGGAGAGAAAGTGGAGGCGGGTGCGGGATCCTGAGGGAAGTATGTGTTGGAATATTACTCATGTCGTCTGTCTGCAGTGTCTATAAATTCTGTCTGCAGTGTCTATAAATAATGAAAATGGAAGTGATAAATTTGATTGAGCATAATGATGGAAACGTCGGTAGAGCAGATATTCCAATTACCCCCCAAGAGGTCTTTATCAACGACGTGTATTCGTCAATGGATGTCGCAACGGCGGACGGACTAGATCTATTGCAGAGTGAAGATGGCATTGTACCCACTTGCAAAGCGGGTTGTGACCATTGTTGCCGTTATCATATTGTCACCAATAGCGCCGAGGTTCACACGTTGGTACAATTCCTAAAAAGAGAGTTGTCGGCGGAACAAATGAGTGATTTGCATCTGCGGACGCAGCGATGGCACGAATGGGATTCTTCCCGACGGGGTCGGTCTCAGACTAGCGTGGATGGTGGTCAGGGCGAACTAGATCATTACGATCATTCTTGCCCCTTATTGGTCAGTGGGCAGTGCAGCGTTTATGCCGTCCGGCCCGCGATTTGTCGATCGCACTATGTCACTTCGGACGCTGTGCTCTGCCGTTCAGCAAATGATCCCGACTCTACAGAGGACGTGCCGCAGGTCGTCGCAGCGCTCATGGAGGTAGCGAGTCCTTTTACTATAGCCATAAAGGAGCATATTGAGAGCGAAGGCGTCGAATTTTCGGACTCAGCTACGCTACTGCCGCAGGGGTTGGCAATTGAAATGGGTTGGGATTTTTCCGTGACTCCGTAGTTTTTTTCGCGGTATAATGGAGGGTCTGGGCTTTGGGGGACTTGGGTGGACGCAGTTTGAGTTGCGACTTTATAACTTCATTTTTTTAAATACTCGCTCGGGAATGCTCCTAATAATTAGCATAATCCAGCGCCAGAAAAAGGGCGTGTAGAGCACGTCCTTTTTATTTTTATAAGCGCGGACGATATCAGCGGCCACTTTCTCCGGTTTGGCTACTAAAAAGAGGCCCTCTAGGCCTTCTGTCATCGGTGTATCGACAAAGCCGGGTTTTACCGTCAGCACGTGAATGCCCAGGGGGGCGAGGCGGTTGCGCAACCCCTGTAAGAAGAGCGTCAGACCACCTTTGGCCGCTCCGTAAAAAAAATTGCTTTGGCGGCCGCGATCTCCTGCTACAGAGGAAATGCCGATGATACCGCCGCCCTTGTTTTTTTCCTCTAGATAATTGGCCAGATGGCCGAGAACGACGGCGGCAGCCGTGAAGTTGCTGTGGAGGACTTTTAGCATCTCTTGGGTGCTGTGCTGCGTATTTTTCTGGTCGCCGAGATGACCAAAAACGAGCACTACGAGATCAAAGGCACCGCCGTGCTGCTCGACGCGCTGTGGTAGCTTCTCTAAGCCTCCCCAATCGAGCGCATCAAATTCGAGCAGTTCAACTGCGGATTTGCACCGCAATTTTAGATCGGCGGCAAAGGGATCCAACTGGGCTATATCGCGAGCGGCCAGCACAAAGTCGTACCCTTCGTCGGCCAAGCGCAGTACAATGGCCTGGGCGATGACCGATTTGGCGCCGAGTATTAGTGCGCGTTTTTTCACGTCAACCCCAATCGATCTGATTGCAGCGAGCGAAAGTGATTCTGCGGGTCGGCTTCGCGCTTAATGCGCTTGAATTCGTCGAGTCGTGGATACATTGCCTCAAAGTCCTCTCTGTCTAAAATGGCATCCTTGGCCAAGTATATACGGCCTTTTGCGCGGACGATCTCTTTGTTTATTTCTTGCAGAAAGGGGATGATGCCGGCGTCGTGTAGCGGGATATCCAGCGCTAGCGTATAGCCTGACATGGGGAAGGAGAGCAGCCCTTCGCTCTGTGTGCCGAGTGTCTTGAGCACGGCCAGGAAAGAGGCCGTGCCGCGTCGGGCTATGCGTGTGAGTAGGTCGGCCATGATCTCTCGTCCCCCTGCAAAGGGCACGACGAACTGATATTGTAAAAAGCCGCGTCGCCCGTAGATGCGATTCCAATGCTGGATGGAATCGAGTGGGTAGAAGTAGGGGTTATAATGGATAACCGCATCGCGTTGACGACTGAGTTGTCGATGATAGTACAAGGTGTTAAAAGCCTGCATTGAAAAGCGGTTGAGAGCGATATTGGGCAAGAAAAAGGGGACGCTCAGCCCACCGTCCTCATGTGGCTTGAAAGGGGTGCTGCTGGGTGCTTCGGCGGCGGTGGCATGTTCGCCGAGCATGAGCATGCTACGCCCGAGTTTCTTGCCGGTTGCCAGGCAGTCAATCCAGGATACAGAATAGGTATATTGGTTTTGAGTCTGATCAAAGACCTGACATAGATCGCCGAAGTTTTCGGTCTTGATCGTGCGTGTGCGCATATAGGCCGATTCAATTTTTTTGAGTCGTAGTGTGGTCGCATAGATCAATCCAGTCAACCCCATCCCTCCTAGAGTGGCCCAGAACAAATCGGCATGTTGCGAACGTGAACAAGTCACTTGGCTGCCATCGGCCAGTACTAAGTCGATATCCTCTACAAAGGCGGCGATCGATCCTTCGGAATGGTGGTTCTTTCCATGTACATCAGCGGCTAGACAACCGCCCAGCGTTGGGAACTTAGTGCCTGGCGTGACGGGTAAAAAGAAACCGCGTGGCAGGCTATAGGCGATGAGCTTGTCCAGCGTGCAACCGGCTTGTGCACGCAGTAGTCCTCTATCTGAGTCGAACTCTAGTAGGTGATGTAGTGGCAGGGTCGAAACTACGCGCTCATAAAGACAGGCGTCGCCATAGGATCGGCAATTCCCTTGGGCTAGCGTGGGGACGCCTTGGGTGGCGCGTATTAGATCGCGGTGATAATGCGCGCGGGTGGTATGGGTGTCGACTGTGGGGTACAGCCCCCAGCCACTGCTTGGTTGCGTTTGCAATGGTATGTGGAATATCTCCTGTGTGCGGCATGTTATAAGTAATAGATAATAAAAATGATAGGTGGGCTATAGGGCAAGGCTTAGGAGGGTTTGGAGTTCACGGAGAATCCTTTATTTTAAACAAATACTTTGTTTTGATCATTTGGGTGGTAACGCTCTCATTTTACCTAATGGAAGAAACGTGCACGGCGAAAGTGCTGAAATATATTTACTCCTATTAAGTTTGCTCGTGTTGGCGGTTGGGCCGTTGCTGCACCAATTGGCGCGAGTGACGGGGTCTATGCTAGCGGTACTGGATGGTTTTGTTTTTGTCACTATAGGAGGGTTAGTCTTTCTCCATATCGTGCCCGAAACCTACCATCTTACTGGTTGGCCGGCCTTGGTTGCCCTGGCAGTAGGCTTAGTTGGGCCGGGTTTGGTCGAACACCGTCTGCAGGGTCTGGCGCGTCAAGCGCATGCCATTGCGCTCTTGTTAGCGGTCGCGGGTATTGGCCTACATGCCTTTATGGATGGTTTGGCTCTGGGACAGGGTGGGCACGAACACGGGCATGTTGGCGAACACATGCTGCCGATGGCCGTAGTATTGCATCGCCTTCCCGTGGGATTGATGGTATGGTTTCTAATTCGCCCGGTGTATGGACTGCGTCTGGCCTTGGCGACGTTGGCGTTAATTGGCGTTGCAACGGTATTGGGTTTTTCCTTGGGTGAAGCTGCGATGGGGGGGATGGCCAACGACGGACGCGGTCTCTTTCAAGCGTTGGTCGCAGGCACTTTATTACATGTCGTCGTCCATCGTTCTTATCCTGTTGACGAAAAATACTCGACGCTAGCGGCGCGGCGCCGACATGCGGGGATGGGGGCTATTGGTGGGTTGGCATTAATCGTATTTATGGCGACGGACCACCTAGACGGGGTGATCGTCGAATCGGGGCGCGTATTTTTGCGGCTGGCTTGGGAGAGCGCCCCGGCTTTGCTCTTGGCCTATGTGGCGGCCGGGTTAGTCTACGGATTGATGCCAAAAGCTTCGCTGGCGTGGATGGGGCGCGGCGGTAATCTTTCGCAGGCGCTGCGCGGTATGGGGTTTGGTCTGCCGTTGCCGATCTGCTCGTGTGGTGTTGTGCCGGTTTACAGAAGTCTGATTGCGCAGGGCGTTCCAGTTTCAGCTGCGATGAGCTTTTTGATTGCTACGCCGGAATTGAGTCTGGATGCCGTGTTGATTACGCTGCCTTTACTCGGCGGTGAGTTTACCATTGTGCGCGTAGTGTGTGCCGCGTTGGTGGCGTTGGGGGTTGGTTGGGGTGTAGGGCGTTTGGCGCGGCCTGTGGTGGCGATAGAGGACCCCAAAGAAGAAGCGAGTAATGGCAGGAGCATGGGGGGGCGTTTGTGGAGTAGTTTGCGCATGGGATTGGGAGAAGTTGTCGACGACACGGCGCCGTGGATCGTACTCGGCTTAGGGGTGGCGGCGCTTGCTGAACCGCTGCTGCGGGCGGAGTGGTTATGGACTATTCCCGACGGGGTCGAAGTTGTGCTCTTTGCTCTGTTGGGTGTGCCGATTTACGTCTGTGCATCGGCGGCGACGCCTCTGGCTGCCGTACTGGTGTTCAAAGGGGTCTCGCCGGGAGCTGCACTGGCATTTCTACTCACTGGGCCCGCTACAAATCTGACGACCTTTGGTGTTTTAACGCGCCTGCACGGCCGGCGTTTGGCACTATTTTTTGCCATTGGCATTATGTCGCTGGCTGTCATTATGGGCTTAGTGGTCAATAGGGTGATACCCGTTGTAGAGGTTCCCCCCCTCCAGTTGGGCGAGGCGTTAGAGTGGTGGAGTTTACAGGGAATGTGTCTGCTTGGATTAAGCGCACTCTTTCTGCTCTCTCTGCTGCGTCTAGGGCCACGTGCCTTTGTCGCCGAGGTGTTTTCTAGTGATGAAGAAGACGAGCATGCACATATGGCCGATTCCGATGATGCTCACGACCACGGCTGTGGCCGTGAGCACGACCACGACCACGGTGCCCATAAGCACCATCACCAACACTAGGTTTTACCATGTTGAGCAATGAGGTCATTCAATCACTGTTGCGCGCCGAATGTGCCGATACCTTCTCCATACTGGGTATGCACGCAACGGAGAGCGGGTTGGCGGTACGCGTTTTTCTGCCTGGGGTGACGGGAGTCGCGGTGATAGAACGCGCTAGCAAGCGCCGCTGGCCGATGTCGCGCACGCAGGCCGAAGGTTTGTTTGAAGTGCTCATCGAAGGCGAGGTGGCGCTTTTTGCCTACGAATTGGAAGTGGAGGATACGCAGGGGGCAAAGAGGAACGGTCGAGACCCCTATTCTTTCTGGACGATGTTGGATGCAAGTGATCGCTACTTGTTCAATGAGGGAAAGCAGTATAGTGCGCATCGCTTTTTGGGTGCACGCCCTGTGGAGATCGATGGAGTCGCGGGTATTTATTTCGCCGTATGGGCCCCTAGCGCACGCCGGGTGAGCACAGTGGGTGGTTTTAATAATTGGGATGGGCGACGTCACGGTATGCGCCCGTTAGGAGATTCGGGCATTTGGGAGATCTTTCTTCCAGATCTCAGCGTTGGAGCAGTATATAAGTACGAGATATTGACGCAGGAAGGCGAGGTGTTGCTCAAAAGCGATCCCTATGCCTTTGCGGCAGAATTACCCCCGAGCACGGCCTCTGTTGTAGCAGATATTGATCAATTCGTTTGGGATGACGAGCAGTGGATGCATCAGCGTAGCGAAAAGACGTGGGTCGAAGAGCCGGTTAGTATTTACGAAGTGCATCCTAGTTCGTGGCGGCGCAGTGCCGATGGTAATTATCTCAACTGGCGTGAAATGGCCCAGGCGCTTGTCGAATACGCGCTTGATATGAACTTTACCCACTTGGAACTCATGCCTGTCGCCGAACATCCTTTCGATGGTTCATGGGGGTACCAGGTAACGGGTTATTTTGCGCCTACTTCGCGTTTTGGTTCGCCGGCTGACTTTGCCTACTTCGTCGATTATTGCCACCGACACAGCGTGGGGGTGATCGTCGATTGGGTGCCTGGGCACTTCCCCAAAGACGCGCATGGTTTGGCGCGTTTTGACGGAACGGGTCTTTATGAACACCTCGATGCGCGTCAGGGGTGGCAACCGGACTGGGATACGATGGTCTTTAACTATGGCCGCGACGAAGTGCGTTCCTTTTTGCTTTCCAACGCGTTATTTTGGCTGGAACACTATCACGTCGACGGTCTGCGAGTCGATGCCGTCGCCTCGATGCTCTACCTCGATTACTCGCGCAAAGAGGGGGAGTGGGTGCCCAATCGCCACGGCGGTCGTGAAAACTTGGAGGCAATCGAGTTTCTCAAAGAGCTCAATACGGCCGTGTATGCACGCTGTCCTGGGGCGGTTATGATCGCCGAAGAATCGACCGCTTGGCCCGCTGTCTCACGCCCCGTTTATGCCGGCGGGCTGGGGTTTGGGTTCAAGTGGAATATGGGGTGGATGAACGATATGCTGCAGTATATGACGCGCGATACAATCCACCGAAAATGGCACCACGGCGACCTGACTTTTAGTATGATTTACGCGTATCACGAGAATTTCGTACTGCCTTTATCGCACGATGAAGTGGTGCACGGTAAAGGCTCCTTGCTCGCTAAGATGCCCGGTGACGATTGGCAGAAGTTTGCCAACTTGCGCCTGCTCTATGGCTTTATGTACGGGCATCCCGGTAAGAAGCTACTTTTTATGGGAGCCGAACTGGCGCCGTGGCACGAGTGGAATCACGACGGCGAACTCGACTGGAGCCTGCTGCAACACGACGCGCATCGCGGTGTTCAGCAGTGGGTGCGCGACCTCAATGCACTCTACTGCGATCAGGGCTCGCTCCATCGTACGGATGCAGACTCGCGCGGTTTTGCTTGGATTGACTGTTTGGATATGGAGAGTAGCATCGTATCATTCTTGCGTCGTGCTGACGGGGAGCACGATCTGATTTTCGCGTGCAACTTTACGCCTGTACCACGCGAGATATATCGCCTTGGCGTGCCGAGGACTGGTCGCTATCGCGAGTTGCTCAATAGCGATGCGGTATCCTACGGAGGCAGTGGTTTGGGTAATAGTGGGGAAGTTATGGCGCATGAGACTCCCTGGCATGGTCAGCCTGCATCGTTAGAATTGCGGCTTCCACCTCTGGGTTTATTGGTACTACAGCAA
>JBLHGI010000018.1:0-34074 GCA_047616505.1 Planctomycetota bacterium | reverse complement strand
AGAGCGAAGAGAGAAAAGGCTACTAATACGACGAGTTCTTCGCGGTGCCAACTGCGGGGTCGATAGGCTATCGCGCCTAGTAGGGCGATCGAGAAGACTAGACCCGCGCCGTAGTAAAAGTGAGTCGGCAATGCATAGAGTCCAGCGAATGGACCGGCGCTGGCAAGGGCGAACTCATTGCGGTTGAGCAAATGTTCGTTGGCCATGCCGGCAAAGTCTTGCCAGAAAGATTTAAAATCTAGCAGGACATAGGGCGAAGTGAGGGCGAAGCTTAGGGCGGTGCAGGAGATGGCTAAAGATAAGCCGCGCTGGCGAGATGTGGATTTTGCAAGGAATGCGGCAGCGGGGATAGCGAGGAAAATTAGTGCGGCCGGATATTTACTGGCAGCGGTCAGGCCAGCGCATATCCCGGCTAAGGCAAAATCGCGTAGACGGCCCTGCTGGATTATGCGCACGGCAAAGAGCAGCGCTAGGGTCATCCACAGAGTGGCGGGGACGTCGGTCGTGGCCAAGTGCGAATAGCGCACGTGCAGGGGCAGAATGCAGAGCAGGAAACCGGCGATGAGCCCGCCGCTAGTGCCGTAGAGTCGGCGGCCTAGTGCTGCAACGGCAGGCACCGTCGCCACGGCCATGATCGTCGTTAGTCCACGCGCGATGGCGAGCATGGCGTGGTCATCGGCAAAATAAGCATAGGCTATAAAAGCCTCTACAGGTGTGTCGACAAAAAAGAAGAAATAGACATATTGGGCGAGGGAAGCCAGATAGAGTTGTAGTGTGGGATAATTAAAGAAATGCGGATTGAGATCGCCGCTCCAAAATCCGAGTGTGCGTTCGACAAAGACGCGCTCGTCTATATGCATCCAGGTGAAATCGGCCCAGCGCAGCCATAGGGCCAGTGTGCAGAGTGCGCTTATCGCAAGTGGGTAGAAGAGACGCTCCTGTGCTGCTTTCAAAGCGCGACTTCCAGTGGTGAAGTCGAGGAGGGGAAAGTGCTGGTATCGGTGAGTCGATACAGTATGGCGTAGGCGGCTTGCGGATCGGGGGGGGGCGCAACGGCCTCTTTTTTCGCATCAGGCGAGAGTCGCTCGCACTGGGCACGGGCTTCGGCGTGGGGCGGATCGATGGCCAGTAGTTGGCGATAGAGAAATAGGGCCTGGCCGGGGTGCCCAGCTGCTTCTATATCTTCTGCCCAAAATAGGGTGGCGTTGCACAGGGCGCGGCGAGAATTTTCTTTGTTGGTATCGATGGCCAGTGCGCTCGTTAGGGCGTGTATGGCTGCGGGGAAATTGCCTTGTTTTGCTGCCCCTATGCCGACATTGTGGTAAGTGGCCGCTAAATTACGTGCAAAGGTTTCCTGTCCGCCACGTTTTTTTATTTGCTCGCGAATAGAGCGCAGGTGTTGGTCGCCGCGTTTGCGGATCTCCATCTCGGCGCTCTGTTGTTCGATAACGGCTTGTGTGGCCTGTAGGCCGAGGTGATCGGGAGCAATTAAAAGGGCCTGCTTGAGATAGGGGGTTGGGTTTTCGCTGAGATAGGGCATAGAGGTGCAGAGTAAGAAATAGACATCGGCCAGTGGCAGCGCGGCCGTATGGGGCTGATCGAGTGCTTTCTGTAAACTGTGTACGCCCCCTGCTAAGTCGCCGCGCGAGATATGGCTGCGCGCCGAGGAGTAGAGTGAGAGCGCTTCGGCGCGTTTGAGACCGACAAAGCTGGATAGGCTCAGTGCGAGGACGAGTCCTATGCCAAGGGTGGCCCCAAGGCGCGGTCGCAGGGTCTCTAGGCGCCTAGCGAATGCCAGCAGTGCCCAGGCCACGAGCAGCGCAGAGCCGGCACTGCGCGATATATAAGTAGCGCGAAGTGCCGGCGGGATGGATAAAAATAACATCGCGGGTCATTAGGGCAAAGGGGGACAGCGAGAGTAAGGTCCATGCGCCCCATAGGCCTGTAGAGGAGCGATGGAAAATAGCCAGCCAGGCGAGAGCTGTCACGGCCAAGAACCCCGGATAGATTTCCCAACTCTCGAGTGCATAAATTTTTATGGGCAGCCAGTGCGCGGTCGTTAGCAGGCGTCCGGCAAACCACAAATAGAGTTCGCCCATGTCGACAATCGCATCGAAGAGGCCCTGTCCCATGCGGTTTTCGATCGCGGCCCAGGTGGTCGTAGTATGGGCGGTGATTATTAAGGTGACGGGCAGCATGATAGCCGTGGCCAATAGGGCCCAGAGCCAGGAGCCGCGTAGTGCAAGGTCGCGTTGATGAGCCCAGTATAGGCAGAAGGGAATGAGAAAGAGAGCGGAAGCATGGGCGGCTGAGGCCAAGACGAGCAAAGCGGCGTAGGTGAGCAAGGCCAGTGGAGCGCGCTCGGAGAGATAGCGGTCAAAGCTCAACGCTGCGAGGATGATTAGGATCAAGGCCAGCGGATAATCGAGGGCAGAAATATGATGTATTGCCTGGAAGTGAGAGACGCCGATCAAAAAGAGCAAGGCGCCGAGCAAGGCCAGCGGCAGGTCGTTGTGAATGCGGTAATAGAGCAGAGCTAGGAGTAGGCTCGCCAGGAGGTGTAGGGCCACGGTGGCCAAATGAAAGAAAACGGGGCTATTACCAAATGCTGTAAAAAGTGCAAATTTGAATAGTTCGGCGATGGGGCGACCGGAGGTCTGTGATTTTCCAGGAGAGAAAAAATAGCTAAAATCGGCATTTATATGCAGATTGTCGGCAAAGGTTTGATCGTCGTGTGCATCGAGTTGATGTGTTCTTAAATCAGAAAAGTAAACGATTGTTACTACTGACATAAGAGCAACATAAACAATGTAAATAAGCGTTTTTTGTCTATTTTTATAATATGGACTTAAAGAATTCATCGGATAGTCCATAAGATTAGTTATATAGAATTTTTTTGACAGCGTGCTTCCTCTAATCCATAGACGCATTAAAGGAAGACAAAGGCAATATTTTTGTTATTACAAACTGGTTTTTTTCCTTGAGCATTTGCATTTTTGCTCCACTGAGCCATCGCGGGCCGATCGCCATACATTGCTAGGGCGTGTGGAATACCTATATTCAAAAGCTGGCTAAATCATCTTTTTTCTACTATTTGTGAACTCTCTATGACGATTGTTAGTTCGGAACTTCCCGCGGCCGAGAGCCTGCTCGATCGACTGCAACGGCCCTTGCGCAGTCTGCGCGTTTCCGTGATTGATCGCTGCGATTTGCGCTGCCGCTACTGCATGCCAGAAGAGGAGTACGCCTGGCTGCCCAAGGAGAGCTTGCTGCGTTTTGAGGAGATTGTGACGGCGGTGGAGGCTTTTGCGGCACTGGGTGTTAATCGAGTGCGCATTACGGGGGGCGAACCGCTTCTGCGCGGCGGGCTGCCGGAACTAGTCGAGCGCATTGCGGGTATTGCACAGATCGAAGACTTGGCGATGACGACGAACGGCACACAGCTGGCGCGCTCGGCCGATCTGCTGCGCCAAGCTGGTTTACAGCGCGTTACGGTGAGTCTCGATTCGCTGCGCGCCGATCGCTTAGAGGCGTTGACGCGACGCGACCCATTGGAGAAGGTGCGCGCTGGTATTGAAGCGGCGGCGGCGGCTGGTTTCGCTGCTCTCAAGATCAATACGGTCGTCATGCGTGGTTTTAACGACGATGAACTCATCGATCTAATCGAATACGGTAAGAGCGTCGGTGCTGAGGTGCGCTTTATCGAATACATGGATGTCGGCGGCGCTACGCACTGGTCGCAGACGCAGGTGATAGATCGAGACGAAATGCTTTCTCGTTTGCAGGACCACTATGGGCCGATTGTTGTTGATGGCGTACAGGGAGCGGCTCCCGCCGCGCGTTTTCGTCTGCCGGATGGTACGCGTTTTGGCATTATCTCCTCGGTCAGCGCGCCTTTTTGTAGCGCCTGTGACCGCAGTCGGTTGACGGCCGATGGGCTGTGGTATTTGTGTCTTTACGCCCAGGATGGCTACGATTTGCGCTCGCTGGTGCGCGCGGGGTGCAAACGAGAGGAGTTGCTCGATTATATGCGCGAGGTGTGGAGCCAGCGCGACGATCGCGGCGCCGAGGAGCGCCAGGGCGATCCAGCGCGCGGTGCGCTCTATCAGGTGGAAGATCTACAGGCCGACCCACATCGGGAAATGCACACGCGCGGCGGCTGAAATTTATTCGGATCGATAGATAATGTTCGTTTGGGGGAGGCCGTGCTGGTCCCCCCTTTTTACGTTGAGTGATTATGGACTACTTTCGCGCCAAACGCTATTTGGATACCCTGCCCGATTGGGAAACGGGGCGTCCACCGAGTGGGCCGTTGGAGGATTATCTGCCGCGCATGCGCGCTTTGCTCGCGCGCTTAGGCGATCCGCAGCGCACGTTCCGCTCGATTATCGTCGGTGGTACCAACGGCAAGGGCACGGTGTCGAGTTTGTTGGCGGCCTTGGCGCTGGCAGCCGGCACTAAGGTGGGGCTCTATACTTCGCCCCACCTGCACACGCAGCGCGAGCGCATAGCGATCGACGGGCACTTGTTGAGCAAGGATGAGTGGGCGACGGCCGTGGCTGCCTTGTACGATTGCACGCGCGACTTCGAGCGCGAAGGTTTGGGGGCTTTTAGCAAGTTTGAGGCGCTGACGGCGCTGGCCGTCTATTTCTTTGCTAGAGCAGAGGTCGAGTGGGGCGTGTTCGAAGTCGGACTGGGGGGCCGTTACGATGCGACCAATGCGTGGGATTCCGAGGTGGCGGTGCTAACGCGCGTTGGGTTGGATCACGTCGGTATACTGGGCGATACGCTGGTGCAGATCGCCGCCGATAAAGTGCATATTGCCCGCGCTGACAAGGCGCTGTATACGACGGCGGCGCAGGAGCGAGTGGTGATGGAATTGCTGCGCGATACCTGCGCAAAAAAGAGTATTGATTTGCATGTGGCCGGTGCCCAGCCAGCGGATGTCCCGCAGTATGAGGGGCGCGCTGTCAGCTATGAACAGAACGCTGCGCTGGCCTTGGCAACGGCGCGGGGTATAGGGCTGGTGTCTAACGAGGTCATAGCGCAGGAGGTCGTTGCGGAGCACCAGTGGCCCGGGCGTTTTGAGCGAGCGAGCGTGGAGCCGTTGGTCGTGTTGGATGGCGCGCATAATACGCAGGCGGCGTCCGGCCTGGCGAGTGATTTGGCGCGCTTGCGGGAGGAATGGACGCTGGTGATAGGAATGGGTGATGGGCACGATGCCGCCGGTCTGTTGGCGGCCTTGGCGCCGGTTGCTGGACGCGTGCTGCTGACGGCGTCGGATCATCCCAAGGCACAGTCGGCAGAAGATATGGCGCAGGCGGCACCGGCCGGAATGCGGGTAGAAGTTGTGCCCACCTTTGACGCTGCGTTGCGCTTGGGCGCGCAGGCGGCAGACAGCGGGGAGGCTCTCTGCGTCACGGGGTCGCTGTTTTTGGTGGCGCGGGCGCGCGAATTTTTTGCGTTGCCCTGTGAGCGCGATAGTATCACAGAAGATATGCCGCTAGAGAATCTAGCGTGTCTACAGCAAGCTTGTGACCAATTGGAACTGGCCTGCGATGTCTTTAGCGAAGAGGGGACACTTTTGCGGGTCGATGGTCGCGCGCGGCCGTTCTATTTTTGGCGCAATAAACACCCCTTCAACGATTATATGGGCGCGCGGATTGCCGAAGACAAAGCCTTCCAATACGAAATATTCACCCGCGTTGGTCTGCCCGTGCCCGCTACGCTGCAAATTTTTAATCCACTGGCCGATCCGCGTTTTGATCGCTATAAGACCCATGGCTCCATTGCTGAAATCGCAGTCGAGGCAGGGGACAAACTAAGTTACCCCTTAGTCGTCAAGAAGTATCGCAGTTCGCTGGCGCAGGGCGTCTTCCTCGAGCCGGACGGTTCGGGACTTGCCCGTCGTTTGCAGCAGATTTTTGAGAATAGCGGCTATCTCGACAATATCGTGCTGATACAGCAGTATGTGGCGGGTCCGGAATATCGTGCGGTGGCCAGTCGGGGCGAGTTGTTATTGGCCTATGGCAAGGAGGGGGGCGAGGGGCAAAATGACGGAGACCTCAACCCACTGCACAACGACGGCCGCGCGGTGCGAGTGGTTGATCCGGATCTCTTAGCTGCCATGCGCGAACTCGTCGCTCGGATTGGGCAGGTGGTTGAGCTGGGTTTTTACGCCGTGGACTTGATCGAGGCGAAAAATGGCCTACAGATTCTGGAGCTGAACCCCAATCCCTTCTGCTATTTCTATAATAAAGACAATGGACGCAGTGATTTTACGCGCATTTATCGCGAGCTGTTGGAGAGGTATGTATTGTGAGGCATTTTACTGCGTCGTCAGGGCATTATACTGCAGGAAAAGGATCATGTAAATGAGTTGCCGCCGTCTCTTTCTGGATTTGCACGACGTGACGCGGATGGAAGGGCTGCACCGCCGTTTGCACACACCGCATCGGCACGCGGCCAATCCCATCTTGCAGGGAAAGAACCCGTGGGAGCGTTTTGCCTCGCTCTATGGCACCGTGCTGCGCGATCCGCAGGACGGGCTTTTCAAGATGTGGTATTTGACGGGGCCGCAGAGCGATGATAAGGTGCAGATCCGTGGTCGCGAGGCGCTGGGGAATTGCACTTTGTTGGCATATGCCGTGTCGCGCGACGGGGTCCATTGGGTCAAACCAGAGCTGAATCAGGTAGATTTTGCTGGGTCTACAGCTAATAATTTAGTCGATGTGGGGCGCAGTAATTGCGAGGGTTTCGCCGTGCTCTACGACGAACGCGATAAGGACCCGGAGCGACGCTTTAAGAGCTTTTATTGGGAGCACGGTGGCGTCGATACCTTTGTCGAACACGAGGGACGCTTGATCTGGGGCGAAGGAGAAGGGGATGGCATGTGGGTCTCTTTTTCGCCCGATGGCGTGCACTGGAAAAACTGCGCTAGCAATCCGGTCATTGCCAAGGGGAGTGACACGACACAATCCCTGGTGTGGGACGAGCGCTTGGGCAAATATGTCGCCTTTGGGCGCATGGGCGCCGGCGGGCGCAAGATCGCACGTGCTATGAGTGACGATGGCGTGCATTTTGGCGAACCTGAGTTGATCTTTGCCCCCGATGAACTGGACGAAGAAGGCACGCAATTTTACGGCATGCCGCTCCATATATACGAAGGTATCTATATTGGTATGGTGTGGGTCTACCGCGAGGGCGTCGATGGTTGTATCGATACCTCGCTGGCGACGAGTCGCGATGGGGTGCACTGGCAGCGCGTGCTCGATCGGCAGACTTTTTTGGGCTTGGGGCCGCGTGGGTCATGGGAAGATGGCATGGTGCGCGTCTCGCAGAATTTTGTGCTCGTCGATGATGAGATCTATCTATACTACGGTGGTGTGCAGGGCGCGCATACGGGGCGCAAGTTCAAGCAGGTTGAGCGCACACAGCAGCCGGCGCTGGGGTTGGCGACGCTGCGACGCGATGGTTTTGTCTCCTTGGAAGGGCGCGAAGAAGAGGGGCAGCTATTGACGAAGCCACTCGTCATCGACGGAAATGAGTTGCACGTAAATGCAGCGAGCAAGGGGCATTTAGTTGCGGAAATAACGGATGATGTCGGGCTGCCTTTACCGGGATACACATCGCTGCCGATGGTCAAAGATCGCACGGATGCGCTCCTGCGTTTCGATCGGCCATTGGCTGCACTGCGCGGTCATAAGGTGCGGCTGCGATTTCGTTTAAAACGAGCCGATTTATTTTCGTACTGGTTTGCTGGATAAGCAGGTAATAGCCAGTGAATACGGATAGAAAGTGCGTAAAAACGGAATATTTATTTCTCGCAAATTGCTGGCTATGTTGGTAGCTTCTATAAGGTTAGAACGCGTGCTATATTTGTCACTTTGTCGGAATGCATATATCCAAATAACCTAGCGATATTATAGTAGAAGTAGTCGGAAAATTAGATCTCTTTAGTGGAGTGCCTTCGTTCATTCGCAGAAGAAAGGCGATGGGAGTCGGTCCTTCCCTTTGCGCTCTTCGGCGATGTGGAGATTTTGGCGGACCGAAATTTTACCGCGCGCGTGGAGACCGTAGAAAGTTGCCACGTATTGTCTGTGCCTCGCCCGCTCTTTCTCGACGTATTAAACGGGAACCGAGACGCGCAGGTTACGGTGTACAGAAACTTGACGCATATCCTAACTAAGCAGAGCGATGACCTGGATGGCACAGGTCAAGCGGGTGAAAAGGAACAGCTCAAGGAGCGGATTGACTCGCTAGAGCACCAGGTGCAGGAAGTGACTGCACCGTTGAGTTCGGCGCTTTCGCCGCTGGTCGAGGGACAAGAGGCTTTGGCCAATGTGCTGGTGGTCGACGACGAGCCCGAGTGCCGCTGGCTGGTCAAAAAAGTGTTGTCGCGTTGCCAGGTCAGCGAGGTGGGCAGCGGTAGTGAGGCATTAGAAGCGGTGCGTGAGCACGTGCCCGATCTAGTAATTACCGATATCCGCATGGCGCAGATGGATGGCTGCACGCTGTTGATGAATTTGCGCGCGACCTTTCCCGATTTGCCCGTCATTGCCGTGTCGGGTGTGTTGGATATGGATTCGCTACGGCACTACGACTTTAATGCTTTTATAGACAAACCGATCGAACCAAAACAGCTGTGCGATACGGTGGCATCGGCGCTGCCGCGACGGCGGCGTAAAACGGATCAATCCTCGAACTAAGGGAGCCTTGCTACACGCATCCCTAAACTTTTCTTACCTCGCTAACCTCGCTCGACCTTAATTCCCATTTGATTCCACGTATAATTGTCGCCGTGCCCGTCGCTGCGAAAAACGACATTTTTTGGGAATGGCTCTGCCCATTTTATAAGATTCCGTACTCGTCGAAGACTTCGCGCGGCGAGCGTCCGGCGACCAGCGCTTCGCGCACGGTGTTTTCGCCTTCTAATTTTTCCATCGACAGTTTAAACACTTCGTCCTTGATGGCGGCTGGAATGACGGCGACGCCGTCGTAGTCGGCCAGCATGAAGTCGCCGGGGCAGACCGTTACGCCGCCGCATTGAATGCTTTCGTTGACGGATTCTACGATGATGCGGCCGGCCGAGTCGAGCGGCGAATAGCCCTTGCAGAAGCAGTTAAAGCCCATGTCGTTCATCTGGCGAATATCGCGCACTAATCCATCCGTTATAACGGCTTCGACGCTGCGCGCCTTGGCGGCTGTCGAGAGCAACTCGCCCCAGAGGCCGGACTTCGTTTCGCCGTTGGTCGCCGCCACAAAGACGTCCCCTGGTTTTACTTGGTCGTAGGCGGCAAAGATCTTGCCGTAGGGGTCGTCGTGGTGTTGGTGGTTTTCGTAGGCGTCGAGCGTGACGGCAGTGCCGGCGATCCAGCTGTTTTTGTCGCTGGGGCGGACGTCGTAGCTCATCGCTTGGTTGCGGTGGCCGAGTGCGTCCATGATGTCGCAGACTAGGGCGCTGTAGATGGGTTTCCATTCTTCGTGCATTTCTTGTTCTCCTTATGAATGCGTGTAGCTCGAAAGGAATGCGCAGAAAAAATATTCGTTGAAACTCGGCCCGGTGGGCCTCAGACAACAACGAATATTTTTCTGCACACCCCTTCCGATCTGACTGGCCTGAGTGAATGATTTTGCAGTAAGTAGAACCTTTAAAAAATAAATGGGTATTTAGTTGGTTTCTATTATTGGCACTGTAGTGCCTATCATGCAGTCGCGGGTGACGAGTGTGGCCAATTGCTCTTCCGTCATATCTTCCGTGCCTGCGGGGCGCATGGGGATGACGATATAGCGCAGATCGGCGGTGCTGTCGTGGACGCGGACCTCTATGTCGGGGGGGAGTTCGGTGCCAAATTCGGCTAGCACGGCGCGGGGTTCGCGCACGACGCGGGCGCGGTAAGCGCGGGATTTGTACCAGCCGGGCGACTCGCCGAGCAAGCCAACTGGATAACACGAGCAGAGGGTGCAGACCAGCACGTTGTGCACGGCCGGCGTGTTGAGGGCTGCGACGATGGGGGTGCTGCCCACGTCCAAGTCGAGTGCGGCGGCAGCCTTGTTGACGCCCTCTTTTTCTATATTGGCGGCAAAACGGGAGTCGGTCCAACAGCGGGCTACGATACGGGCGCCGTCGGAGGGTGTCTTTGAGGCCCAATAGTCGAGGGCGGTGGCCATTTCGTTGGACGAGATGAGGCCCTTTTCAATGAGCAACTCTTCTACGGCTTGTGCCACGGTTTGATAGTAGGACTGCGGTTCGTCTTCACTGTCGGGCTGTAGCGGATGTTTGTGAGGGTGTTTGTGCTCGTGCGAGTGGCTCATGTCTTTTCCTCGTCAGAGAGCTCTAACCAATTTCCGTAGAGGTCCATTGAGAGTGTGTCGGTGTCGTGGCCACGGTAGTCTGGCCAGAGCTCGTGCTGTTTAAAGCGCACGCGATAGAGCGGGCTAGACGGCAGGCCATCGCGATTATAAGCGAGTTCTTCTGGGTTGGCAAAAGTGCCGACGATCCGCTCGATCCAGCCGCTACAGCCGCGCGCGAAATAGGGTGTGCGAATATGGCCGGGGGGAAAGGCTTTGCGCACGATGACGCGCTGTCCGCAATCAAAGTGCTCAGCCATTTTGGCGCTGCTCTTTGTTGCGTTTTTCTATTTTACTCATTTTGCGAGCCAATTCGTCGAGGGTGATATGGCCGTTGCGCACCATATTGTCGACGATCGAAGCGGCCCAGCGCTCGTAGTAGCTGAGTTTGTCGTAGTCGTCGGGGGCCAGCTCTTCGATGCCGCGCCGCAGTTGGTCTACGTTCATGAGCGGTTTCGGGCGACGCGCCAGGACTTGCAGCAGGGCCTTTACGCGTTTTTCCCACGGGTGGTAGGTCGCTTCTGTTTGGTCGATGACGCCTTCCTCGAGGCCGCCTATATCGTGATAACGTCGCATGGCAAATTTCTTTTTACGAGGAGTGTACGCGGGCTTGCAATAGCTTGCCATTACGCGTCAGGGGCAGGCCGGCGAAAGCACAGCGGTTATTCCACTGGTCTATTGTTTCGGCCGTTTTGTATTCGTTGACAATGGCGTGGCGCGCCTGTGGCGTGTAGTTGTGCCCTGCTCGGTGCACTACGAGTACGTGGATGATGAGTACATCGCCTGGCGCCGCGCGCACGACGACATGCTCGCCCGCGGGAACGTCGTCGTCTGGAATGGTATGGCCCCCTTCGATCGCTGGCCATTCTCCTTTGAGATGGCTGCCGGGCACGGCTTCGGTCGCACCGGCTTCAAAATCCGTGGCGTCGAGATAGGTAAGGGCGGCGGCCAACTCGGGTGCAGAGTGGCGTTCGTAGGGCCAGTCTTGGTGCCAGCCTTGGGTCGAGACAAACCCGGGGGGTTTGTTGCGCACCTTGCCGTTGTGAAAGTCGATATTGGGACCGAGCAAGTCGGAGATCGCGGCGACGATACGCGGTTCGGTAAACTGATCGAACCAGTAATCGTTGGCCAGCGTCTGGTCCATCATGCCTTCGACGTTCTTGGGGTTAAAGGGGTCGGGTTCGTAGCCTTTGGGGCTATCCATAAAGGCGTAGCTCATATTTTTGGGGCGGCCGTCGGTATGGGTGACTAATTCGTGGAAGTGTCGGCGCATTTCTTCCATTTCAGTCGCACTATAAAAGCCTTCAAGATGCAAATAGCCGTTGGCGTCAAACGATTTTTTTTGCTCGCGTGTCAGCAGGTGTAAGTCGTTATTCATGAGTTTGCTCGCGTTTTTTATTAGGCAGAAAAAGAGCTAAGACTGCGGTCAATATGGGCAGTAAGGCGAGGTATTTCAAGGTTTCGGCGACGCCAATATGGTCGGCAACGCTGCCAATGATGGGTAGACTGAGGCTGGCTAAACCCCAGCTGAAACCGAGAGGTAAGCTGGAGGCAAGTCCCGAATTTTCTGGCGCCATCTCCTGCGCTAGTGCGATCATGATTGAGTTGGAGGCCAGGAGCATACCACCGCCCAGCGCCAAAAGTAAATAGCCGGTGAGGACATCCTCGGTAGAAATAAAGGCGTAGAGCGGAGCGGCAGAGAGAAAGAGTGAGCCGTAGACTAGCGGCTTGGATGGGAAGCGGTCGGCCAGATAGCCGGCGACGAGTGCCCCGCATACGCCCGCTATATTGTAGACGCCGAGAGCGTAGCCGCCGGTGACTAAGTCGAGGCCACGCTCTTGGCCCAGCAGGGTGAGAAAGGTGCCAAAGCCCAAGCCGGATATAGAGCGCATGATGACGATGAGCGTGATGAGCGAGAGCGGGCCGGCGTGCTCGCCGAGCAGGCGCCAGTTGGCATTGCTGCGCCCGTCGTTCATATGTGGGTTGTCGAGGGGGATAAATTTGACCAATAGAATCACGAAAATCAGGCCGGGTATAGAAACTAGGGGTAGCGCCTGTAGGCCGAGAATGCCAACGTAGGTCGGTACCCACAGCGGCGTTAGGCCGATGCCCATCGTGCCGCCAAAAATAAAGAGCGCTAGGCCAAAGGAGCGGCGCTCGCCGCTGAGTTCACCCGCTAAAGAAAAAACTTGCGGGTGGAAGGCGGCCACGCCGATACCCCCTAGGGCCAGTGCCGTGACGAGAGTCCAATAGCCGGGCGCTATGCCCATTAATGGCGTGAATACGGCGCAGAGCACGAGGCCGATAATGACGAGGTAGCGGCGGCCCATGCGATCGGCCCATAGGCCCATGAGCGGTTGGCTAATATTGCAGATAGAGACGATGGTAGCGAGAAATCCGGTCTGTGCTAAGCTGAGGCCGAGATTGGCTCTGAGCAGGGGCAGTACTGGGGCGAGTATCGTGGCATAGCTGTCGACGCAGAAGTGCGAAAGGGTGACCAAGAGCAGGCGGAGTTTTTTCATGTAGTCGCGTAGGCCAAGAGTGAATGGCGATGGGCTGAAAAGAGCTCTTCTATTCTAAGTTCAATGATCTATACTGTCCAGATGGACACAGAGGCGCCAAGCGCAGAATGTGCCAGCGGCCGCCAGCAGAGACCCCACGGCAAAAGGCAATGCCGCGTGCAGGTTGACGAGATATCCACCGACGAGGCTGCCCGTGACCATCGATGCGCTCCACGCCATATGGCCGAGGCCGACGACGCGGTTTTTTTCGTCGGGGCCGGCCACGTCGTTGATGAGCTTGGGCACGAGGGTGGAGACGGCCCATGCCGTGCCCGTTAGCGCGGTACCGCAGACGAAGAGACCGGGCAGCGAATCGCGGAAGATCGCCATTCCCAAGGCGCTCAGACAGATACCACTGGCGGCGAAGAGCAGCGGTTTTTTGTGGCCGAGGCGGTCGTTGAGATAGCCCGTGCTGAGCTGGCAGGCGGCGGCGACGACGAGCGAAACGGAAGCGAAATAGGCGGGTAGGGACTCGCTCTGGCCAACGCGGTAGATAAGCAGCGGCATGGCCAGCGTCGCCATGCCCCAAAAAGTAGTGATGGTCAGACGCAGGCTGAGCAAGAGCCAGATGTCGCCGCGTATTAGCAGCGGTCTATAAGCGGCCCAAAAAGAGTCGTGTTGAGAGGTTACACTAGGCTTCGGTGCCGTTTTATCGGAGGGTAGGAGCAGCACAGCGAGGGCAATCACTACGAGCATGCCTAGGCTCATGACGGCACCGATTAGAGCGAAAGACCAAGTCTCTTTGACGAGTCCGGTGCAGAGGCTGCCCAGCGAATTGCCCAGCGTGTTGCTGAGAAAATAGAGTGCGCCACCTAGTCCTAGATGCGCGGGTTTTATAGTGCGGATGAGGATACTCTGCCCGGCCGTTGACCACGGGCCGCTGGCCGCGCCCATGGCAAAGAGCAGTAGGGCCAAACCCGCAGGGTCGGCGGTGCGAAAGACGAGGCCTGTCAGGCTACTGCCCGTTAAGCCGATAATCAGCGTGGCTTTGAGACCGAATCGATCGCAGAGGCGGCCGGCGACGACGGCGAAGATGCCCCCTAAGAGCAGCATGAGCGCGCGCAGATAACCCGTAAACCACGGTGGCCGCGCTAAGTCGGCCTCAATATAGACAGGGAAGAGGGCGGAAAAGGGGGCGGCGAGAAAGCTGTTGAGGAAATAGACGAGGCAGAGGGCTACAAAGGCGCGGCTTATAAGGCCGCTGGTAGACGCCTCTGCCTCGTTTGAATGATTGCTCAATAAGGGCTATTTCTTGCTGGCAGCTACGGGGTTTTTAAGGACGCCAATCTGCGAGATTTCTATCTGCACCTGGTCTCCGGGTTTCATATAGGTGCCGGTGGTTGCGCCGACGCCAGAGATGGTGCCGGTGCTGATGAGATCGCCCGGTTCGAGCGTGATAATGGCTGAGATATATTCGATGATCTTGTCGACGGGATAGAGCATTTGGCCCGTGTTGTTGTGCTGTTTGCGCTCGCCGTTGATATAGGTGCTAATATCTAGCACCTGTGGGTTGGGAATCTCGTCGCGCGTGACCACCCACGGTCCCTGCGGGGCAAAGGTGTCGAGCCACTTGCCGTTGAGCCAGTCGAACCACTCGTCGCGCGGGCGACTGTCGGTGCGTTTTTTTATCCGTAAGTCGCGCTCGGAAACGTCGTTCATGACGGTATAACCGGCTACGTATTTGAGGGCATCTTTGGCTTTGACGCCTTTGCATTTGCGGCCAATAACGACGGCTAGTTCACCTTCCCAGTCGATGGAATTGGCAATGGGGGGAATGAGGATTTTATCGCCGGGACCGATGACGGTCGTCGTCGGTGGTTTCATAAATACGCGCGGTGTCTCCTTGTCCTGAATGGCGAGTTTGGCGCGGCCCCCTTCTTCGATATGATCTTGGTAGTTGCCGGCTAGACAGAAGACTTTGCGCGGATTGGATACGGGCGCGCGCAGCTTCACGCGCGACAGGGCGAAGCTCGTCTTGCCGTCGGGTTTGGTCAGTTTGGCTTCGGCTGCTTTCGCGGCTTTTTTGGCAGCGCTCAGTCCTTTGTTGCCCGCTTCGAGTAAGGAGAGCATGTCGCTGAAGAAGGGGTGTGCCTTGCGTTTTTCTTTGCGGGCCAGCGCTTGATCGGCGCGCGCTAGATCAACGACGACGGTGTCGTTGGCGATTACGGCCCCCAAGAGCTCTTGGCCGGCAGTTTTAAAGGTGGCTAATTTCATGGTGTATCTCCCTTTTTTCTAAATAGCAGTGGCATGGTCATAAGTTAGAATTACAACTGTTTTGCTATACTGTTTGGCAAAGCCGGTGCTGTCGTATATTCTCTATGAAAACAACGGAGTTCCTATGTCTGAAAAATATGCTGCACACGACACGGCGCGCATCGATTCGCCGGTCGAAATTGGCGCTGGTACCTCTATCTGGCACTTTTCACATATTATGCCAGGGGTGCAGATTGGCGCCGACTGCAATATCGGTCAGAATGTTTATATCGATCGCGATGTTATTATTGGCAACGGCTGCAAAATACAGAACAACGTCTCTGTCTACAAGGGGGTTAGCTTGGCAGATGAGGTGTTTTGTGGGCCGTCGATGGTTTTTACCAATGTGATAAATCCGCGCGCCTTTATCGAACGCAAGCACGAATTCCGTTCAACGCAGGTGGGTCGCGGTGCAACGCTCGGCGCTAATTGTACCATTGTGTGTGGCTGGGATATTGGCGCATACGCCATGATTGGCGCCGGTGCTGTCGTTACTTCGCACGTGCCGGCCTATGGCCTCGTCCTTGGCGTGCCGGGAAGGCACGTGGGTTGGGTATGTCAATGTGGCGTGCGCTTGCCCGCTGGAGACGGCGAGCTAGCCTGCTCCGAATGCACTATGAGCTATAGAATTGGCGACAAAAGCATAGCCCCCATTAGTGCTTCTTAAACTCCTTTAACCTTTAGTGTGCGGCCGAGCTGGTTGAGATGAACTCGTCTGTCCCTATGGGCGATTTATCCGTTTCTATCATTTCCCATATAGAGTTCTTCTCCGCGCACGAGCAGGCGTTTGTCGTCTCGCGTAGCGGCTAATTCGTCGGCGCTGTGATAACCGAGCGTCAGGCTCATACGCGTGCCGGCGGTCGTATTGGCGCCGACGCGGTGATAGACCAGCCCATCGATAGCGAGGAAAGTCCCGGCGGCCATGGGCACGGGCAGCGCTTGTTTGAGCAGGCCGCTCTGTTCTATCCAAGTATCGCGGTCGATATGGTGCAGGTGGTCGACGCCGGGCAAGAGGTGGGTACCGGGCACGACGTGCGTGCAACCGTTTTCGAGCGTGGTCTGTTCTAAGTAGAGGATGACGGAGACGAGTCCGCGGCTCCACTGCACTAGGTCGCGGTGAAAGCCGCTGGTATGGGCGCTGGCGAGGTTTAGCGTCGCGTGGTTGTGGCGATTTTTTACTAGTTCAATGTGGGGGCCGAGCAGCGATTCGAGCGCGTCCAAGAGCGGTGACCAGGTGGCCGCTTGATAAAAGACCGGTGCCCGTTCGAGTATTTTAGACAGGCGTACGGCGCGCCCCTCGCCGTCGCGCACGACGGGCTCGACCTCGGCGGCGATATCGCCGCCGATAGCCGTCTTTAGATTGGTCTGCATCTGCTCGGGCAGGCGCGCGGGCAACGCCAAATAACCGCTGTGGCGAAAGTGATGGATCTCTTCGTGCGTCAGGGCCATTAGGCTATCCGGTATTGGGCGACGACGTGCTCATCGAGTTCGACGCCGAGCCCCGGTGCATCGCTCAGGTGCAGCAGGCCATCTTTAAATTGCATATCGTGACGGGCTAGGTTCTGCGCTAGTGGCGACGGCGCGCGCGTGTATTCGGTGAGCGGTTGGTCGAGCGCGGCGGCCCACTGCGCCGAGGCGGCTAAGAGTACGCCGGTGCCAAAGGCGTGCGGGACGGGGCGCGTCTTTCCCGTCTTGCGGCAGAAGGCGGCTAAGTGCTGGCCCTGGGTGATGCCGCCAATGCGTCCGAGGTCGGGCTGGACCACTTGTATATTGGCCTCTGCTATGAGGGGTTGGTATTCCTCCTGTAGCGCCAGTACTTCGCCGGTGGCAATGGGCACGGGGGAAGCGGCTGCGAGACGGGTGAAACCATCCGTGTCATAGGGGGCCAACGGCTCTTCGAGCCAATAGATGTCGTAGGCGGCAAAGCGCTCGGCACGCGCTAGGGCCGTGTCGGCATCCCAAGCGCGACCGGCGTCGACCATCAGATCCACCTCTACTCCTAGAGCTTGGCGCGCGGCGGCTACTAACTCTTCGTCGAGTGCGGCATCGGGTCCCATCGGCGCCCAGCCGTATTTGACGGCGCGATAGCCTTGGGCGAGGAACTGCCGCGCCGACTCGTCGACGAGTTCCGGGTTCGCGGGCCAGAGCACGCTGGCATAGGCGGGTACGGAGTCGACGGCGGATGCGCTGAGTAAGTGGCGGACGCTTTTGCCTGCCGCCTTGCCCTTGATATCCCACAGCGCCATATCGATGCCGCTCATGGCGTGGCGCGACACGCCGCCGGGGCCATACCAATAGGTGCCCGCTACCATGGCCTGGAATACGGCTTCGGTGTCGAGCGGGTCCATGCCTTCGACTATCTGGGCGAGGCCGTGGCGAAAGGGCGCCGAGCGCGGAGCTTCGACTACGGCGCGCGCGACATAAGAGCCAGAGACTACTTCTCCTAGCCCGCTGATGCCGGCATCCGTTTCGATGCGCACAAGTAGACAGTCCTGGGTGCCATCGGCGACTTCTCGCACTTCGGGCAGGCGTAAATGCAGCGCTTCAACGCGGGTTATTTTCATGGTGTTTTCTACGGTAAGCCGAGGACTTTGTGGATGCGGCTGGATAGACGCCAGCGCGGATGTCGGCTGAGGATCTCCAGTGCTTTTTGCACATAGCGAGGTTCGGAAGATTCGGGTTGTAGGTATATGTGGTCGGCTAAGTCTTCCTGTACGCGGTCTTCGCGAAAAGCTTTGCCGACCACGTATTTGAGTTCGGTTATTTTTGAAAAACCGTCGATGACGGGGTGGCGTTTCGGCGAGACGGTCCAGTGGTCGATTAGCTCGAATAGGCGCGGATCGGGACGGACGGCCCCATTGGTTTCGACGTGTAGCTGGTATCCCGCCCACTTTAGGCGATGGGCGAGTGGCTCGAGGTTCTGGCCGAGTGGTTCGCCGCCGGTGAAGCAGACCCATTCCGCTGGATGGCGCGCGACCTCCTCTGCTATTTCGTCGAGATTCATCTCGCTGTAGCTGTCGAATTCCGTATCGCAGAAATGGCAGCGCAGATTGCACTTGGAAAGGCGGACAAAAGTGGTCGGTTGGCCGACGCGCAGCCCTTCTCCCTCGATAGAATAAAAGATCTCGTTGATTTGCAATAATTGGCCATCATCACGCCATACGGGCAGATGGGGGCGGCGCGTTTCGTCCGGATTTTCTTGGTGCGTGGTGTCTAATTCGCTCATGACTCTATCGCGTATTCCAATGGGTCGGGTACTCCGTTTTCGTTGAAGGCGTTGATTCGTTCTGTGCAGGCGTCGCAGCGACCGCAGGCGGGGCGTCTGCCCTCGTAACAGGTATGGGTCTGTGCGTAGGGGACGTTGAGCTTTTGGCCGAGTGTAACTACTTCGCTCTTCCACATTTCTATAAAGGGTGTGTGCAGTTTGAAATCGCTCTCGTGTGTGGCGCCGAGGTTAAGACTTTGTTCTAGGCTGTCGTAGAAGGGGCGACGACAGTCGCGATAGGCGTTGAAATCGTCTTTGACCGGGGCGAGATAGAGATCGCGTATTCCCTGCGTTTCGGCGTAGGCGGCGGCCAAGGTCACAAAGAGCATGTTGCGGAAAGGCACGACGGTGTTGATTTGTTGACCGTCTGTGGCGGCGGGCACCTTTAGATTGGGGTCCGTGAGTGGGCTGCCGCCGATGCTCTTGAGATCGAGCGTTATCACCTTGTGGGCAATATTCGTTTGCCGGGCTAAGGCCGCGGCGCACTGCAGCTCAATCTTATGGCGTTGGCCATAGTCTATGCTGATGGCGTGTATCTCTTGGCCGCTCTCTTTAATCGACCAGAGCAGCGTGGTTGAATCCATACCGCCGCTGAGTAGAAGTGCTGTTTTCATGCATTTAAAAATAGGGTAGTGAGAGCAAAAAGTAAGGGGAATTATCAAGGGCCGTTTAATGCGGTTGGATGAGCCATACTCCTTCTACCAAGGATGATGTGCTGATGAGTTGGATTAACGAAAATCGAGCAAGGCGCTGCGCTGGACGTTAAAGTGCCACTCGTCACCGGGTTCAAAAATGTCGGTGGTGTCGCTGCGCTGATGTTTTTTTATAAAACCCGTTACGGTATCGCCGCTGCGTGTGAGGGAGTAATCGTAGCGGTGTGTTGCCAGCGGTCCATCTTCGCTGTATTGGCCGACGAGCATCTGCGTAGGTGAAGGGGTGATATTGGCTATATAAAAGGAACTGCGGCTGGCCGCTAGGTCCATGTGGCCGAGGATGCGCAGGGCCTCTTTGCCATCGGGCTGTACGAAGAGTTGGACCGGTGTGTCGCGCTGCCATATATCGCGCTCGGCGAGGTACATATCGGCCGAGCCGCTATAAGCGCCGATCCAGGTATCGGCATTGGCTTGGGCAACTGGCACGACGAAGCGCCCTGCGGCTGGTGTGGTTGCCTCCGGAGTGGCTGTTTTTTTAGTAGCGCTGGTCGTGGCGCAACTGCAGAGCAGCGCCATGGCGATTAGGGCAGCAGCAGAGAGTGCGTGCTGCGGGGAAAGGTGGGGCATGGTGAATTCCTTTGCTTCGGGCGTTGCTCGCAGTGAAGTGCTATAGGCTAAAAATAATCGGCCAGCTTTTCCAGTTTCCAGTGCACGCTATAGGGATCGGTGCGTTCGCCGGCTTTGAAGCCGCGGCTTGCGGCCTGTGCCGCTTCGATGCGTTTGTAGCGAATTTCCAATTCGAGCGGCTCGTGAAATTGGAATGGCGCAAATTCACTGAGGCGGGCTGCGGCGCGCTGGATACCGGCGTAAATTTCGTCGACGACGCGCTTGGGGTGTTTGCTGATAGCGGCGTTCCAACCCAATGCATCTTTGGTTTTGACCGTTTCTACGCCGGGGAAAAAATCCTCCGCTTCGGCGATGCCCTTGTCGTCGCTGGCGGTAAAAACTACGGGCACACCCCAGGTCCCGGCCATGTGGGCGTCGATGCCCATTTCTCCAGTCTGGCGACCGTTAATCTTCATATACTGGTAGCTCGTAGAACTAAAGGTATGGCACATATTGGCATCTATCGTATTGTCCATGGCGTGATAACCAATAAAAGCTATGCCGGAGAAACTGCGGTCGAGGCCGGGGAAGCGGTGGGCAAAACCAACGCCCAGGGCGATATCGCAGCGCTCGTCGAGTAGGTCGTAATGTAGGTTGAGGCTACCGTTGTGGTTGTCCCAGACAATGACCTGTTCAGCGCCGGCGGCAAAGAGGCCGCGCGCGGCGGCATCGGCTTCGCGCGTGGCCTGTAATTTGGCAAATTCGAGGTTGCGCGAGTCGTTGAGCGATCCATTGGGCGAACCCACTCCACAGGCTACGCCCTCGCAGTCTACGGCGACGATAAATTTCACGGATATCTCCTTGTATATCGGCATTGGGTGCTGTTTTAAGTGGGCACCAAGCTAGTTTATCTCTCAGGACGTCTACCTCTGCGTCTGATGATACGAATTGCTTAGTTCTACAGCAAATTCCTCGCCGTGTGCCAAAATGGCACCATGGGGACAATTTTAGTAACGTAGATCTGACAATATGGCTCTACTGGCATAAGTGAATAGGTAGGGGAAAATACAAATTATTATAAAAATAAACATAAGTGTCTGTTTTATAATAATTTATTAAAATTTATAAAATGTTGGCATGAGCTTTGCGAACAAGTAGGTGAAACAAAAAAAGCCATTGCATACCACATTTATATAAGGAGTTGATGAGATGCTAACTTTTCCGAGCCTATTAAACGTCGCTCGCCCTGGATCCGTTGCTCGTTTGGTCGATGTCGACCGCTTTCTTAAAGGCTTAGATTCCGCCAATTATCCGCAGATTGGCTTATGGGCCAATGCCGATGAAGCGATCGTTCGCGCCGAATTGCCCGGTTTTGCAGCTGGTGATATCGAGGTCGAAGTGGAAGATAGCGCACTGCGACTAAGCGGCGAACGCGCGATCGATCAGGGCCGGGAGTATCTGCGCCGCGAGCGCTTTAGCGGTCCTTTTGATCGCCGCGTGCGGCTGCCCTTCGCCGTCGATGCCAATCAGGTAGAAGCGAGCTTTAGCGACGGAATACTAGAAATAAAATTGCCACGCGTCGAAGCGGACAAACCGCGCAAGATTTCTATCGAGAACAAATGAGCGCCCCAGTCGCGAAACACATAACAAAAACACACACGGACAGGAGACCTTAAAATGACAACTGACGCGATCCAGAAACAAGAAGATACACCGCAAGACAATCTGCGCACCTACTCGCCGCGCGCCGATATTTACAAACGTGAGATGGGTTACGAAGCACAGATCGAATTGCCGGGTGTCGTCGCCGAGGCACTAGATATTACGCTGGAAAGAGGAGTGCTGACCGTGCGTGGACAAACGAAAGTGGCTAGCTATGAAGGATACGAGGCGTTGGCAGGGGCCACTTCCCCCCTCGTCTATGAGCGCAGCTTTCGCTTGACTGAAGCCGTAAATGACGAGGGTGTGGAGGCCGAATTTAAGAACGGCCTATTGACCCTCGTCCTGCCCAAGGCCAAAGAAGCGCAGCCGCGCAAGATTCCCGTGGTGCTCAATTAGAAAAAGCGGGTGGCACAATGGCCGCGGGGCGCTTGCGAGTGCTCCGCGGTTATTTATACTCTTACGACAGAAACTAGTATCCAAGGTCGAGAGTCTTTAATAAGAGTTAGTTTTACTAAAACATTTACGTGATAGCGGAAGGTTTCTTCGAGATGCTCTATTTTATTTTGCCCATGATTCTGGTCGCCTTTGCGCAGTGGAAAGTGCGCAGCGCCTTTAAGAAGTACAGCAGCATAGGATCGATGTCCGGTATCAGTGGAGCGGAGACGGCGCGGCGGATCCTGCGCGAAAATGATATCTACGACGTGGCCGTTGAAGAGGTCGGTGGTTCGCTGTCTGACCACTATGACCCGAGCGATAAGGTCGTCCGTCTCTCCTCGGATAACTTCCACGGACATCACTTGGCGGGCTTGGCCGTTGCGGCGCACGAGGTCGGTCACGCCATTCAGCATGCCCAGGGCTATTATCCGCTCAACCTGCGCACCGCCATTTTACCTGTGGCCAATCTCGGCTCCAAGTTGGGGATGCCGCTCATTTTTGCCGGTATGATTTTTGGCGCTATGGGTCTCGTTAATATTGGCGTGCTGTTCTTTGCGGGTGCGGTAATCTTTCAGGTCGTGACGCTGCCGGTAGAGTTTAACGCCAGTTCGCGGGCCATGGCACTCCTCTCGCAAGGAGGGTATCTGGCTAGTGATGAGGTGCCTTCGGCGCGCAAAGTGCTCAATGCCGCCGCTCTTACCTACGTGGCCGCCACGGCCGCTGCCATATTACAGTTGTTCTACTACGTGATGTTATCGCGCGGCTCAGACGATTAGTTTTATAGTTGGTTTGGCGCGGCCCTCCTCCCTTTGGGGTGGGGGGCTTTTGCGTGTACAAGTGATTTTTTCCGGCAAAATGTTTACTATAAAGCGGGTCGTCACAAAGGAGATTTATCTATGAAGATATGGGTGCTGAGTTTGTTTGTGCTATGGGCCGCGGTGCCGGTGGCAGAGGCCGATGTCTATTTTGAGGAAGAGTTGGTAAATCCGGGCTTTGGTTCCAAAAAGACGGGGGCGCGCAAGACGATCAATAAGGTCTATATAAAAGACAAGAGACAGAGAGTTGAAGTGCAAATCGTCGTCGATAAGAAGACGGAAAAAGTTCTTAAAAAACAGGGCCAGCCGCTGCGGTCGAGCACGATACTAAATTTGAATAAAGCCGAGGTCTACGAGATCGATCTCGATGCGCAGACTTTTGTGCGCGGTAAGGTGCAACCGGCGCGTCCTGCCGCGCCTAAATCAGTCGCCAAAAAAGCCGCTAAAGTAGCGGCACCTAGGATCGGTTTTTCGTATAAAGTGCCGGGCGACTCTTCGGTCGTTGCAGGTATTGTCTGTAAACGCGTCGTGGCGCAAATGCGCGCGCGCCATTACAAGAAGAAAAAATTACATCGCGAAAATCGCTATACCTACGATGCGTGCATTGCCAAGAAGTTTCCCGGTCTAAACGAGCTGCTTGCGTTCCAGGCTCTACAGGATACGAGCACGTCTTATCCGTCACTCGTCGGTGGCGGTTTGGAGCAGTTTAGCAGCAAGGCAGAAGATCTCGGCCAGCTCAAAAAAAAGTTAGAGGGTCTAGCGGAGGAGTTGGACGGTTTTGCGCTGAAATCGACGCTGACGGCTTCGGTTATGCGCAGGGGGAAAAAGAAGCCGAAAGAGATCTTTCGCCTCGAGCGCAAGGTGAAGAAGCTGCGCTACCGGGCGCTGCCGGATTCGCTCTTTTCCGTGTCGAAAGCGCTGACGCAAGTCAAAAAATAAATCCATGAAAAAACGTTCTTTCCTAGCGATACCTGTGCTGCTCCTATTCCTATGCGTGGGGGTGGTGGGTACGTCGCTAGGGCCGCGCTTGCTGCTGCGCGTAGCCGCTGAGCTGGCGACTCCGTGGAACATAGTCGTGACTGGACAATCCGGTTCGCTACTGCGTGGATTCACCTGGCGCAATTTCCGTTTGTACAACGGCGAAATCGGCATCGAACTGCGCGTGGCAGAGTTGAGCATTTCGCTCTTGCCCTGGGCCGTTGTATTGGATCGCCCCCTGCTCAACGTCGATATGACAGAGCGCGCCGCGGAGGCGGAAGCGGGGGTTGCCACCGGTATAGAGTTGCCTCTCGCTTGGCTGCCGACATTGGATATTGTCGATGGACGTATCGATTGCGCATTGAGTGGCGGGACGTATTTGCATGGAGAAAAATGGAGCGCTAGCTATCGGCGCGCAGAAAAAGACAGAGGCGTATTGTCCATGGCCGTCGGTGCGTTTAGCACCGTGGTTGATTCACAGGATATAAACGGGCAACTGTCTACTGTTATCGGGCTGTATCCAACGCGCATCGCAGTCGATTCGCTGCGCGCCCAGGGGCGAGTGGGGCTCGCGCATGCCGATATAGAGGCCGCTGGTCAGTTGGGTTTAGAGGTGCTGCGGCCGCTGGTCGTGCGATTGCGTGCGAGTTTGGCTGTTAATGCCGATAGTTTGGCTGTCGACATGGACGTAGAGGGCGCACTGGAACCACTCGCTATACAGACCTCGCTGCGCGGTGTATTGGCGCGAGAAGAATTCGATGAGATAGCTTTTACAGCGGAGATGCGCGCCGAGCCAGGGTCTGTGCTGCTCGATTCGTTCGAAGCGGATGTTTTCGCTGGCACCTTGCGCGCGACGGCTTCTTATGATCTGGTGCGCGATAGTCTGGGCGTTGCCCTGCGCGCCGAGCGTTTGGCTCTGACCCGCGTGGATAGTTCGCTGGGCGGTTGGTTGAGTGGAGTATTGGAGGCCGATATTGATCTGGCTGAGATGCGCTATCGCGGCACCTTAGATATAGAAGCGGAGCAGGTGCAGTGGCCGGGCGTTCGCGTCTTTGCGGCCGATCTGCATATAGACCATAGTGCCGATGGGTTTACGCGGGGGCAACTGCGCTCGGGGCCTGTCGATTTGCTGGCAACGGGTCGTTCGGATATGGCGGGTGCATACGATCTCGAATTGGAAGGCCAACTGCGTCCACAGTATATAACTAGGATGGAATTGGCTCCCGTTTCGCTGCGCGGTGGTATTCGTCCCGACTCTTTACATGTGGACTTGAGTGCAAAATATTTAGATGGTCTCGGCAATCGTTTTGGACCGCTGCAGGCCGAGTTGTACCTGCGCCAGATGCGCTATCTCAACGCACAAATGCAGTGGGAAGAAGGCTTGCTGCGGGCCAGCGCTTCTATCGATTTGCAAGAGATGATGGCCGATAGCATAACGGTTGCCGTGCGCTCGAGCGAGTTAGATCGAGTCGTACCTGGCCTAGAGGGAACGCTGTCTATAGACTTGCGCGCAGCGGGCCCACTGCGCACCGATGCGCTGCAGGCGTCGGCGCAGCTGGCCGCGCGCAATTTGATCTATAGCGATTGGCATGCGGGGTCTTTTGCCGCTACGGCCGATTGGCGCGATGGGGCGGGGGTTGTCGCGGTAGATGGAAATCGAGTCGCCGCACGGGTTGCCACGCATGTCGAAGGTGGGCTGGAGGCGCGGGCTGAGTTTGCTGGAACGGTGCTGCGGGGAGCAGCGGCTGGCGATTCACTGGGGCTTGTGGGCACGTTGGATTATCGCGGTCCCATCGATCTGGATCGTGGAAGGGCGAGCCTGTTCTTGCGGGATTTGGCGCTGAGTGTGGGAGGGGTGGCCCTGGCTAGTGCGGCGCCGGTGCAGTTGGACTATTCGCCTTTGGGTTTGGCCTTAGGTCGAGTTGATTTAAAAACACCGCTCGGTGTCTTAGCCGTTTCTGGCACGGCTGCGGCAGACTCGTTGGCCCTCAAATTGCGCTTGCCGCAGATACAGTTGCAGCAGGTCGCACCCTACCTAGCGGTCGGTTCTGGAACGGCAGAAGTCGCCGTGGGGGGGAGTATCGCACATCCCACGATCGAAGGGTGGATTGGGCTTAGAGCGCTGGAATTGGACACGTTGGCGCTGGGTGATCTGCGCGTTGATCTGGCGTTGCGCGATTCGCTGCAATTAAGTGCTGAGTTAGAGCGGGCCGGGCATAAAGAGGCCGTGCTGGCTCTGACGGCCCCGGCGGCTTCGCTGTGGGGTGGCAGCTCTGCTGGGGTGGCGCGTCTGCACCTACTCTTCGACCAACTCTCACTGCAGGCCCCACTGACGTATGCACTGGGAGAACCGGTGCGCGGTGCCTTGGATTTGTGGGCAGACCTCGTATTGCCTATCGATCGCGTCGATTCGAGTTTTTCCTGGGGAGCGATTGAAGGGAATCTGTCGTTGAATGAGCTGGTAATCGACGCGGAAGTAGACGGCGATTCGCTACATATTGAACTAAGACCCGGGGCTTATATGCGCTCCGGCGGCGGCGAGGTTGCGCTCGATAGTTTGCTTGTTGAGATGAGCCGCTACGATCGCGACGCGGATTTATTTATACCCGCTGGCGCACTGGAGTTGGCCGGGCGTCTGCCCGCGACAGGGGAAGCAGATTTACAGCTGGGGCTTCGCGATGTCGACCTCGTATTTTTTGGCGGCCCAGAGGGCACCGCCGATGTGCGTGCCGGGGTGACGGGCACGGAGGACAACCCCCAGTTGGCCGCTTTATTAGAAATTGATACCGATGACCTCGGGCAACTGCAGGGGCAGTGGGACGGCAATCGCGACGGGGTCGCTTGGCATTTGAATTGGACGACGCTCTTAGAAGATAGTCTGGTCGTAGACGGCCACCTGCCGTGGGATTTAGATGCGGGTCGTATTGGCTGGGACGCCGGGTGGCTCAAAGCGCAGTCCGAAGGTTTTGGCCTCTTGGTCTTTTCGGATCATTTAGTAAGCCTCGACCATTTCGACGGCCGCCTCGGCATCGACGTGCAGGCGCGGGGGCTGGATTCGACGCTGACATTGGATGGCCGCATCGATTTTGCAGATATGGAGTTTGCCTTAGTCGATATCGCACCGATGTATTCGCTGCCGCAGGGTAGTTTAGTCTTTGCTGATCGGCGCGGAGACTTGCACGGTTTTAGCGCTGAGGCGACTAGTCTTTATGACGAGTTTGAGTTAGCCGGATCGATTGATCTCTCTTCTGTGCAGGACCCGCGCTTCGATGTGCAAGTGCGTTTTGAGGGGCTCGACTGTCGCTATGAGGATATTTTTCGCGCCGATGATATAAGTGCTGCACTGCGCATGACCGGCACGCCGCTCTCTTCGCGTCTATCCGGTTGGCTCAGGTTAGATAAGCCGTTGGCAGAACCGGTATTGGTCGTGCTCAATGCGCCGCCAGTGCCGCCGCCGCCACCGGCATTGCGCGACGAGTTTCTAGAAAATATGGAGCTGGATGTCCACGTCGATATCCGCGATTTAGAAGTCGATAGTGAGTTGGCTAAAGCAAAGGCCTCTGGTGGCATTGTTATCGCGGGTACGTTCTACAAACCTATCTTCCAGGGCGATATCATCGTGGAGGAAGGCCAGGTCTTTATACTCAACCGCGAGTTTGAGTTGCAGCAAAGTCGCGTAGTGCTCAATAGTTTAGTGCCAACGCGCTCTCTATTAGAGGTGGCCTACGATCCGCTGGAGCTCAACCCCGATTTGGATTTGCGCGCGACGACTACGGTTGTAGATATAGATCCGAGCGACTTGGAAGAATACACGGTGACGATGACGGTGCAGGGGCCGGCCAAGAGTGCGGTACCCAATTTTCAATCGACTCCGAGTCTTGTCTTTAGTGATATTATGAGCTTGCTCGCTTTTGGCAGCGCCAGCTCTCGGGGTAATTATGGCACGATCCTAGGTGCTGCTGCTGGACAGCTCTTGAGCAAGCATGTAGAAAGTGTCGGCATTGACGAATTTGCCGTGTTGCCGTCGAGTGCCATCATAGGAGCTAAACCCGGGGATCCGGCGCTGCGCATGGGGAAGTACCTAGAGATTCCCTTCCCTATGTGGGTGCGCTACGAGGCGGCCGTCAATGAGATGAGCCAGGGGGAAGTGCGCCTGGAGCACCGAGTAAATTCGATATTGACGCTCACGGGATCGGCGCAGAGCGAGTATGACCGCTATGGGTTGGGCATCGGCCTGAGGAAGGAATTTTGATGCGCGGGTTGTGTTGCCTTCTCTCTCTCTGGACCCTTGTTGCCGTGGCGCACGCCGAATGGAGCGGCGTGTCGGCACGCGAAGCAGAAGGCCTAAAGGTAGATGGGATTAGTTTTGTGCATCGCGGCGAGAAGTTGCTCAAGAATAAAGCATTGCGCGCGTCGATGCGCACACAGCGAGGCGTGCTTTTTGGCCGCCGCTTGTTCAACGAAGACTTGGTAGCCGTAATCAACCTCTATCGCAGCCGAGGTTATCGCGAAGCGCAGGTGGCGCGCAAGCGTTTTGTCGCCGATGAAAAAGGGCGGATGCGCGCCATGGTGGAGATTGAAAACGGCCCACTGTGGACCGTGCGCAAACTGAGCCTGCGCGTCAGCGAAGCCTTTGGCGAAGCGGAGTTGGCCGGGTTGGTGCCGTTCGTTGCAGGTGCTGCGCTGGACTATGGCAAGGTCTTAGAGGGTGAGCGTGCGGTGCAGACCTATCTAAACCGCCGGGGCTATCCGCACGCACGCGTGCGCAACGAATGGGTCGGAGAAGACAACCGCGCGCATAGTGCCGAAGTAGTCTACTATGTAGAGACCGGCGCCAAGATGTATTTCGGCGAAGTGTTGATCGAAGGAGAAGATCGCCTGCACACGCGGCCATCTTTGTTGCGCAGCTACGTACGTTTTGAGCGCGGCGACCTCTACGATCCAGAAAAATTGGCCGAGAGTCGCAATTTGTTGGCGCGCACCGACCTCTTTCGCTCGGTATTCTTATCGACACCACCGGCTGCAGAGGACGATAGTATACAAGCGGTTCTAATACAGATACAAGAGCGGAAGTATATAGCGTTGGGCACCAATGTTTTTCTCAACAGCACGCAAAATAGCATCGAGCCGCGTCTGACGGGTAGTATAGAGCACGGCAACTGGTTGGGCCGCGGTATGGGCATTGGCCTCAACACGAGCTGGGGGCAACCGCTACAAGGCGTGACTTTTTCCTTTACTGAGCGCGATTTTATGCGCACGGGAGCCGACCTAGTTATTTCGGCTGGCGTCACGGATGAATGGAGTCGCAAGCTCGTTTTTGGCAACCCGGACGATGCGCGGCAATTCGATTTGTTGACCACCTATGACTCTGCGCTCAGCGAGCTTTTATCGTTTAGTCTTGAGTTGGGGGCCGATCAGTATATTAATACGGCCAACGGTTATATTAGCACGGTCAGCTATGATTATGAGTCATTGGAGCGCCTATGGCAGGTGACGGGTGCCCTCTCGCGCAGTTGGCAGGATAGGTATCAAGCAAAAGTGGCCGTCTCTTGGTCGCGCTCGCGCAACAAACCCGACGGCGCTAGTAGCATAGCCTATGCACCTAGCGATGTGTATAGCAGCGATAGTGGGAGCGTGGGTAGTGACGTGGGGGATGATGACTCTGGTAGTGTCGATGACTTATTCGACGACGACGATTTTTTTGGTGACGATGATTTTTTTGATGATGAGGATGATCCTTTTGGCGATGGCGCAGTGGAAGTAGTTGCGCTCGACTACTTTGAAGGGAATATTCCCGTGGACAGGCTGTGGCAAGATATTCTGACAGAGCGTTCGCGGTCTATTAGTTTTACCTCTGAGTTGACGCGCGATACGCGTGACGACCGCATTGCGCCGACGCGTGGTGCGTTAGTGCGTTTAAGTGGTCTATTCGCCGTAGAGCTGGGGCGCCGCGCTACTTCGGTGCTCGATGGTGAGGTTGAGTTGCGCCGTTACCAGCGTCTGTCGAGGCACTTTGTGGCAGCCGTTGCGCTACAGGGCATGCGCACGGGGTCGCTGCGCAAAGGAAGGGCCCTGCCGCAGATTTATTGGAAGGAATACGGTGGTGAAGGGTCGCTGCGTGGAGTAGAGCGCAATGCGATACAGGTGGTGGGCGGCGGTCGTGTTGGATTGAATGTGCGCAGCGAGTTGCGCTTTCAACACGGGGCTTTTGGGCTGGCCGCTTTTTGGGACCGGGCACAGGTTTGGCGCGAGTCGCGCGAAGTTAGAGTTGGAAACTTATTAAAACCTAGGGGCATGGTCGACGGCTACGGTGGTGGTTTGCGCTACACGTTTGGTTTTCCCTTCCGCTTGGACCTGGCTTTTAACGATGGATTTGACCGGGGCCGCGGCATGTGGTTTTATTTTTCAATCGGACAGGCTTTCTAAAAGGAGTTTTTTTAATGGGTAAGAGAATGTATCGCAGCAGCACTACAACACAGGGGCGGCGCATGGCCGGTGCCCGCGCGCTCTGGCGTGCGACGGGCATGAAAACAGAAGATTTTCAGAAGCCGATCATCGCGATTGCCAACTCGTTCACGCAGTTTGTGCCGGGGCACGTGCACTTGCATCCGATCGGTCAGAAAGTGAAAGAAGTGATCGATGCCAACGGCGGTTATGGCGTCGAATTCAATACGATTGCCGTCGACGATGGCATCGCCATGGGCCACGACGGTATGCTCTATTCGCTGCCGAGTCGAGAGCTGATTGCCGATAGTGTCGAGTATATGGTGCAGGCGCACAAAGCCGATGCGCTGATCTGTATTTCCAACTGCGACAAGATTACGCCCGGTATGCTTTTGGCGGCGCTGCGCTTGAATATTCCGACAATCTTTGTCTCGGGTGGGCCGATGGAGGCGGGCAAGGCGGAGCTGTCGACGGGGGAGACCACGCTCGACCTGATCAATCCAATGATCGCCGCTGCCGACGACGAAGTCAGCGATGCCGATGTCGAGAAGATGGAAGAGGAAGCGTGCCCGACGTGTGGTTCGTGTTCGGGTATGTTCACGGCCAATTCCATGAACTGTCTCAACGAAGCGATTGGTCTGGCGCTGGCGGGCAACGGTACGATTCTCGCTACGCACGCCTTGCGCTGGGAGCTATTTGAAAAGGCGGGCAAACGCATCGTCGAGATGGCAAAGTCCTATTATATGGACGGCGATGCTTCCGTATTGCCGCGCAGCATTGCGACCTTTGCAGCTTTTGAAAATGCGATGACGTTGGATATTGCCATGGGTGGTTCGACCAATACGGTGTTGCACCTATTGGCGATGGCACACGAGGCCGAAGTCGACTTTACGATGGCCGATATCGACCGTTTATCACGCGTGGTACCCTGCGTGTGCAAGTTGGCGCCGGCGACGGAAAAATACCATATGGAGGACGCGGCGCGCGCCGGTGGCATACCGGCGATTTTGGGCGAGCTGCTCAAGGGCGGCAAGATCAATGCCGACACCCGCACGGTGTCTGGACAGACCTTGGGAGAGATGATTGCGGCCAACGATATAGCGAACAGTAATATCGAAGAATTTGCCAAGAAGCGCAGTTTGGCGGCGCCGGGTAACGTGCGCACGAGCAAGGCCTTTTCGCAGGAAAATTATTATAAAGAAGCCGATATCGACCGCGATGACGGTTGTATTCACTCGGTGGAGAAAGCCTACTCGCTGGACGGTGGTTTGGCCGTGCTCTTTGGCAATATTGCCGAGGAGGGTTGCATTGTAAAAACGGCCGGCGTCGACGAGTCGGTCTGGGTCTTTGAGGGACCGGCCAAGGTCTACGAATCGCAAGATGAAGCCTGTGAGGCTATTTTGGGCGACCGCGTGCAGGAGGGCGATGTGATCGTTATTCGCTACGAAGGCCCGAAGGGTGGGCCGGGTATGCAGGAGATGCTCTATCCGACGTCGTATATCAAGTCGCGCCATCTGGGCAAGGCCTGTGCACTGCTGACGGACGGTCGTTTCTCGGGCGGCACCAGCGGACTGTCTATTGGCCATGCTTCGCCCGAAGCGGCCGAGGGCGGTGCCATCGCGTTGATCGAAGAGGGCGATCGCATCCGCATCGATATTCCCCAGCGCACGATTGCCGCCTTGGTGTCCGACGAAGAGTTCGCCGCGCGCAGAGAGCGTATGGAAGCCTTGGGGCAGGACGCCTACAGACCGCGCAAGCGCAAGCGCTACGTGTCGGCTGCACTACAGGCTTATGCGGCGATGACGACGAGTGCGGCACGGGGTGCGGTGCGCGATGTAAGCCAGCTGCAGCGTTAAGTGAGAGAAGTGGTTATAAAATAAAGGGAGGCGCGAGGTGTTCGCGTCTCCCTTTATTGTTCTGTTATAAATGGGTTTTGTACGAGTACACCGGAAATGAGCTGTCCGTTATTTAAATCTTCAGTAAGCAAGATTTCGCAGCGGGCGCTTTCGGCACTGACGGCAATTAAGGCATCCCAGAAGGATATCTGGTTGAGGATGCTGCAGTCAATCGCTTGTTCGATGAGCGCTGGTGTGATACTAATGGTTTCTATTTTTTGCAGTGTGCGCAGTATGTTTTTGGCTAAGAGGGGAGAGACTCGGAGCTTTTGCGTAGCCGTTACGTAAAACTCCTGTAGGACTTGAGTTGAAATAACGGCGTTGTTCTGCGTTTGCAATTGGCGCAGTAGAGCGCGGGAAGTCTGTTGTTTTACAGGGTCGTTTTGGTCTAAGGTGTAGACGAGGATATTGGTGTCGACAAAAAATTTAGACACGATATAAATCGTCCCGTGACCATTTTTCACTTTGGGAATTGGCGGCGGCTTGGTCCATTAGGGCAAAACACTCGTCTAGCCATTGATCGGAATCGGGCAAGACGGTTTGTTCGAGTAGTTGACGAATTAGTGAATTGAGCGAGGTATTGTGTTTTTGCGCATAGGCCCGCCCAGCGCTAATCACTTTTTCGTCGAGGGCTATCGTAATGTTTTTAGTCATATAAGATATTACCTTTTCACACATGATACGTGGACACATAAACCGTGTCAAATAAAATTACAGGGAGCAGGTGCATGAAAATTGTAGCATTAGACGGACACACGCTCAATCCGGGCGACAACTCCTGGGCGCCCGTGGAAGCGCTGGGTGAATTTGCGGTATACGACAAAACGCCGGACGACCAGATCGTAGAGCGAGCGCAAGGGGCTACCGTGATTCTGACGAACAAAGTGCCGCTGACGGCAGAGACCTTCGACCAGTTGCCCGATCTGAAATTAGTATCAGTGACGGCGACGGGCTATAACGTCGTCGATGTGGAAGCGGCGCGCGTGCGCGGTATTGCCGTGTCGAATATCCCGGTTTACGGCACGGATTCTGTGGCGCAATATGCCATCGCACTCTTGTTGGAGCTGTGTCATTATATAGGTCACCACGATCTGCGCGTGCACGAAAATGGCTGGCAGGATTCGGGTTATTGGTCTTTTTGGGACACGCCGTTGACGGAGCTCTCGGGCAAGGTGATTGGTTTGGTCGGTTTCGGTCGTATCGGCCAGCGCGTCGGTCAGTTGGCGCACGCCTTTGGCATGGAGGTCTGGGCTTATGCACCTTCAGCCAAAGACGATCCGGGCTATGCGCCCTTTGCCTTTAAAAGCGTTGAAGAGATTTTTTCCGGAGCGGATGTCGTCAGTTTGCACTGTCCGCAAACGCCGGACAATGCCGGTTTTGTCAACGCGAGCTTGTTGGGAAGCATGAAAGAAGGATCGCTGCTTATCAATACGGCGCGCGGTGGCCTAGTCGACGAGAAGGCCTTAGCCGTTGCGCTGCGCGCGGGCAAGCCGCGGGCGGCGGCCACGGATGTGGCCTCGACCGAGCCGATCCAGGACGACAATCCGCTCTTGTCGGCGCCGAATTTGATTATGACGCCGCATATGGCGTGGGCGACGGTCGAGGCGCGCGGAAGATTGATGCAGATGACGGCGGATAATATTGCCGCTTATCAGCGCGGCGAGCCGATCCACGTCGTTAATTAGTTTTGACACTGTAAAAGGCGCCGTCTATATTCAGCAGCATGTACAAGTGAACACTCCAAGTTAGATATTGGGGGCGACCTGGCTTCGACGGGGTTGGAGAAGCTTGGACTGCGTGCCGAGGGATCCTGCTTCCTCGTTAATCCGTGGGAAAAACCATAAACGACGATACTCAAACGTACGCGTTGGCCGCCTAAGTAATTAGGTAGCTCGTTCGGATCAGTTGAGCCTGCGCGGCGGATCCGAATGACATCTTTTGCAGGCTGGCCCAAACTCATGCTCAGGGGGGGCGGGCGAGACTTTACTGAGCTGGTTCCGAAGCGTGGCACCGTCGATTGGCAGCGCAGCGGACGAGACTCTAAAGATCGACTACGCACGTAGTATGTCTTAGTAGACTTGATTTCGGACGCGGGTTCGATTCCCGCCGCCTCCACCATTAAAAAGAAAGCGCAACTCCTTGAATTGATAGGGGTTG
>JBLHGI010000017.1:0-34472 GCA_047616505.1 Planctomycetota bacterium | reverse complement strand
GCCTTTCTAATCGCACAAGAAATAGGCCGGCCGCGCACGGCGCAGATCTACTATCATTTGCTCAGCAACTACCTCACGCCCACGAGCCAATTTATCGATTGTCGCTTGGCGGCCGAACAGTCCGCTATGGACCTGTTTCCGGATGACTCTCAGGTCCTAGCAGCCGTCAGCAATGCATTTGATGCGGTGGGCATTGTAGCGCCAACGGATAATGGCGGTGGCGGCGAAACACCGACACCGACCGAAGATAGAAGTTTCTGGGTGGCGACGGTCGGTGCTGGGCAAGATGGCGACAATAGCTTGTGGATCGTCAAACCCGCCAGCAATCCCGAGGAGAGTAGCTATAAATCACAGCTCACCACTACGCAGGTCTATGCCGAGACGGGCAATGCCATAACGGCACCACAGCATGGACGCTTTGTGATCTTTATCGATAGCGACAATAATCTACGCTTTATTGGTACTGATGGTACGGGGGAAGAAGTGATCAATGCAGATGGAGACTGGGGCTCCATCGCCGTATCGCCCGACGGTGGAAAGTTGGCGGCGACGACGACCTTTGAAGATTCGACCATCTTTGTTTTCGACCTAGATAACGGTACGAATAAGCCCATAAAACTGTATCATCCGACTACGGCAGAAGGGATCACGCTAGAGGCGACTCGCTATGCCGACGCACTACAGTGGGATGCGAGTGGCTCTGCAATTCTCTTCGATTCGTTTAACAGCCTGCCTGGAGTCGATGGAGGGACCATTGATTTCTGGGATATGAAGTTATTAGTGCCGAGCAGTGAGGTCATTTACAACTGGTCGTCCGTATTGCCGTTGGGCGTGCATTACGGCAACCCATCTTTCTCATCCGAGTTGATAAACGGCCAGATAAATGACTGCCGCGTGCTATTCGAGAAAGTCGATGAGAATATACCGCAAACGACGATCATTGCGTGGGATCGGTGCTCGGGTGAAGCGGGCGCCTTGGCGGCCTTTGGAGAAGATATATTCACATTCCCTCGTTTTATAAATAACGACAGCGAAGTGGTCTTGGAATATTGGCAAGAAAACGAGGGCCTGTTCGTTGCCAATCTCTGGCGTCTGCCGCTGAGTGCCGATCGCTTGAGTAGCGCTGGGGACTTAACGCTCTTTACCACCGGCTTACAGTCGCCCAATGCCTTTACAATTGCGGACGATACGGGTTTGGTGCCGACGGCCGTAGAAGAAGAGAGCGCCGCGCAGCCAACGGTTTTCGCCTTGGATCAGAACCATCCGAATCCATTTAACCCGGAGACGGTCATCGCTTATAAGTTGGCCGAGCCCGCAGAGGTAGTGCTGGAGGTCTTCGATATTAGCGGCCAACTCGTCAACCGGCTCTTTAGCGGTTTTCGTCAGGCGGGTGCGTATGAAGTTAGGTGGCGCGGCACCAATGCCAATGACCAGCCCGTGGCTAGCGGCGTCTATTTTTATCAGCTGAGCTATGCCGGTGAATTCGGAACAAAAACGGCACTGGCGCGGAAGATGCTGCTGCTGAGGTAGCGGTAAACGGCGCGAGTACTGCTCGGGTTAAAGCGTGCGTGTTAAATTCGCGCGCGCTGAAGGCTAAATAAAAACGGCGGGACAGAGATTTTGATTCTGTCCCGCCGTTTTGCGTTTATGGGTGCGCGCTGTGTGGTCGTTTAGTTTAGCTCTTTTTACTCGCCTTCTTGCCTATCAAGTTCCCCTTGTCGGCCGCGTCGGCATTCTTACGCGCAACCGCCGCGTTCTTCTTCATCTCCGCGATGCTCTTGGTCTTGAGTCGTGCCGCGCCTTTAGTGCTTTGGGTGCCGAGCCTCTTGGCACCGGCCAGGCGCTTTTTGGCCTTGGCGACTTCGCGTTTGTACTGTGGCAGCCACTGCGCCTGTCCAACGATGAATTCGTCAACCATCTGCCAGATTTCCGGCGGGTTGCAGACGGCGCCTACCAACGGGTCCATCATAAAGGCTTGGCGCAGCAATTCGATATCGCCGTGGATAGCTGCTTCTACGGCCAAGCCCTGTACGCCAATGGACTGGTTGCAGACGGCGGCACAGCCGCGCGGCAAATCGTCGATCTGCGGAATATTGATGCCGTTCTTGTCGACGTAACCGGGTACTTCGACGATGGCTTCGGCGGGCAAGTTGGGCACGACGCCGTCGTTGCGCACATTGAAGTGGCCGCGGTAGGTGCGCCCCGTTTCGAGCGCTTCGATGATCCACGAGCCGTGTTCTTCCGAACGCGTGTCGTAGCTGAAGACGGGTGGCTCGGCTTTCATCCAGTTGGGAAAGTCGGTCTGAAACCAGTTGCGGCCCTCGGTGCAGACGCGCAAATAGCCGCCGGTCTCGCCGTCGATCCAGCTGCGGCTCAGGTCGATCCACTGCTTGATCTCGCGCGGGCGCTTGCGATACCAGGGCACGTATTCGGAGAGATGGCCGTTGGATTCAGTGCTGTAATAACCAAAGCGCCGCAGCATGTCGATGCGCACCTTCTCGGTCTTTTGGTAGACGGGGTGTAGCTCAAAACCTTCTAATAGGCGATCGGTCCAGTCTTTGCCGTCGTACTGCACCTGTACATACCACGTCTGGTGGTTTATGCCAGAGGCGACGATATCGACCTCTTTCTTTGTGACCTCCTTGTAGCTCTTTGAACCCGGCTTTTTGCCCTTGTTTACGAGTAGTTCGATCACGTGGCAGATCTGCGCGTGCCCGCCCTGTACGCCGTGGCAAAGCCCCACCGTATTGACGCCGCCGTATTCCAGGGCGGCCCAGGTATTCATGACCATGGGGTTGGCGTAGTTGAGAAAGAGCGCGTCGTCGGCGCCGACTTCGCGGATGTCCTTGCAGAAGGCCAGCACCTGCGGAATATTGCGCTGGCCATACATGATGCCACCGGCACAGAGCGTGTCGCCGACGCATTGGTCGACGCCGTATTTGAGCGGGATATCGATGTCGAGCGCGAAGGCGTCGAGGCCGCCGATGCGCGTGGTGTTGAGTACGTAGTCGGCGCCGTCGAGGGTGCGGCGGCGATTGGTGCTGGTGCTCAGGGTGGCGGGCAGCTTATTGGCCGTGATGTCGCGCTGGGCTAGCTGCGCGATCATATCGAGGTTTTTCTTGTTGATGTCGTGGAAGGAAAATTCGGTGTCCGTCAGCTCGGGAACGGAGAGAATGTCGCGCATGAGGCGGCGGGTAAAACCGATGCTGCCGGCGCCGATGACGGCTATTTTGATGGGCATGGAGTTGGGTCCTTTGCGTAGGTAGAATAGAAGGCGATGTGCAAGATGTGAAGATACCTAGTAAACGCGTGCAGTAGACTAGAAAAGTATTTCTCGCGCTGGTGTCAACGCAACTCGCCCGGGCTCTCCGAACCTAACCCATCCGCCCCGTCAAAAAAACCCACTACGCCCGTCTCCAGTGAATACTCAGCGCCGACGATGACGAGACCTTCTTCGCGGACGAGTCGCTCTAGCACTAAGGATCCGTGGCGCAGATAGTCGGTCGAGGCACGCAGGTTGGCGCGCACGGCGCGCTCGATCAGAACTTCCTCGTCTTCTAATGGGTGAGTTTTTAGCTCGTGCTCTATGGCGTGGTGCACGCGGTCGACGACGGCACCGCAGTGCGCGTGGCTGATCATGTTGTTGACGTAGCGTTCGTTGCCTTCGCGCAGGGATTGGAGGGTCTGGGAAGCGGTGGACATTTTATCCCTCTATTCTTTATAGTAGCTAGGTTACAAGACACACACTTGCACCCTCCAAAAACCACCCAAATCTATAGGGGGATGTCACTTAGCTTTTTCACCATCTCCTCGTCGATCTCAATCCCCAGCCCCGGCCCTTCCGGTACGGTGATAAAGCTGTTTTCTTGTGTAAACGGCACGGCGCAGAGCTCTTCGCGTATAGCGCTGGGCGTGCGGTCGAATTCCATTACCGGCTCCTGCGCATAGGGCTGCGGGTTGCGCGCGGGCGGGCACGGCGGCAAGGTCGAAGCCAAGTGTAGCGAGGCGGCGACCATGATGGGGGATCCCCAGACGTGTGGGTTTACCTGGATGCCGTGGGCGCTGGCCATGGCGCAGATGCGCGCCATTTCCGTAATACCGCCGCAGTGCATGATGTCGGGTTGCACGATGTCGTAGGCGCGGCGCGACAAATAATCTTTAAACTCAAAGCGCGTGCGCAGGTTTTCGCCGCCGGCAATGGCCATGGGCAGCGCGGCCTTTACCTGCAAATAGGCGTCGATATCCTGGGCGTTGACCGGCTCTTCGAACCAGATCAGATCCAGTTCGGCCAGCTTTAAGCCGATGCGGATGGCGGTGGTGGCGTTATAGGCCTCGTTGGCGTCGACCATTAGGCGCACGTCCGGACCGATCGCCTCGCGCAGGGCCGCGACGCGGCGCACGTCTTCTTCGATGCTCAATCCGCCGACCTTCGTTTTCATGCCCGTAAAACCTTGTTCGACATAGGAGCGCGCTTCGTCGAGCAGGCGATTGGGAAATTCGCCTTCCGTGTAGTAGAGGCCCGTGGCGTAGACGGCGACTTGGTCGCGCACTTTGCCGCCGAGCAGGGCGTGAATGGGCAGGCCCGTTGCCTTGCCGGCGATATCCCACAGCGCGATGTCGAGTGCGCTCAGGGCGCTGCCGGCGAGGCCGACGAAGTTGTTGGCGTTGTAGAGCGAGTGGAACATGCGCTCCCACAGCCCCGCGCGCTGCATGGGGTCTTGGCCGATGAGCAAGGGGGCGAGCAGGTCGTTGATGAGCGGGGCGGCGGCGCCTTCGCCCCAGCCGACGAGGCCGTTGTCGGTGGAGATTTTGACTAGGGTGGTCATGCGCTGGTCTACCCAGCCTTGGGACCAGCCGAAGGAGGGCTCGATGGCGCAGCGGAGGTCGAAGGTTTCTATCGTGGTTATTTTCATGGTTTGTGCTGGGCTTTCTTTTTTGGGTGGTTCAGCTGGGGGCGGTTCGGGCAGCGCTCCGGAGGGGATCCTCTAGTCCCGCGATCTTTTTCCCCCGCTACGCTGGCGCTTTTACACCCGGAGGGTGCCGACTCCCCGACTCCCAACCCCGCGGATCTGACCGCCACTCCGCCCCGAGAATCCCCTCCAGTTCGCCACCCGAACCTTGGAATGAAAGGGCCAGAGAGAGGGGGAGGGGAGGTAGTCCGGAGATCGGAGGGTGATAGGTAATGGAGATAATTTGTACATCCCAGTATGGCATATGAAAGGGTAAACTTGACAGTCGTCTCCGGCAAGTATATGCTGCAAGCGGTTATCTAATAATGATGGAGAGGGGATATGAAAATTTCCGATGTAAAGCTGCTAGTGTTGGAAGATCCGGAGAACAAGGGCGGGCGGGGGCACGAGATTGTAGAGGTGGCGGGGTTGCGGCGGATTCAGTATAGGCACGAAGGGCGGAAAGAGGGCGAGGTGCACGCGGTGCGGCAGAGTTTTTTGGAGGTGCATACGGATGCGGGGATCGTCGGGCGCTGTACGACGACGATGGATGCGCATCAGGCCGATATTGTGCGCTACCACGCCGTTGGGCGCAGTCCGTGGGAGCGCGAGGCGCTGTTTCAGCAATTATACAAGGGCACGCGCTGGGTGTATCAGCCACCGGGGTGGTTTGGCGATTTCGATAATTGTTTGTGGGATATTCTCGGCAAGGCGGCGGGGCTGCCGGTCTATGCGCTGGTGGGGAAAGTGCGGGAGCAATTCCCCGTGTATTTGACGGGTGGCGATATGGACACGGCGGGTTATTTGCGGCATATCGCGGCGGGCAAAGAGTGCGGCATTCAGGCCTATAAGTTTCACTCGTATAAGGGCGGCAAGGCAGATATTCCCATCTATAGGGAGGTGCGGCAAGAAGTGGGGGCGGACTATGCGCTCATTACGGACCCGGTCAGCTCGTACGATCTGCGCGAGGCGATCGAGGTGGGGCATGTCTTGGAGGAACTGGACTTCGTGTGGTTGGAAGAGCCGATGCACGAGCAGAAGATGAATCTCTATCAGGAATTGTGTCGGGAACTGACGATCCCCGTGATGGGTACCGAAATGCTCATGCACGATATGGGGCTGACGTCGCAGTGGTTGATCCAAGGGGCGACGGACCGGTTGCGCGCCAACGCGCGCCACGGCACAACGCAGGTTTTAAAGCTGGCGCATATGGCCGAGTTGCACGGGACCAATATCGAGATGAACGGTCAGGGCGGTCTCTTCGGCCATATTCATGCGCATCTGGGCTGCTGTATCGACAATACGGATTTTTACGAGTACTTCAACCGGGGCAGCGACGGCTTGCGCAAGTTGGGCGAGCCGTGGGGCCTACTCAATGCGCCGCTGATTGAAGACGGCCATATCAAGCCCAACGACGAGCCCGGTTGGGGCGCGGTGTGGGACGAGGAGAAATTCGCCAGCATGATTGTGGAGACCTATTAATTATGATTGATATTTTTGGAAAAGTGCCCTTTGGTAAACAGGTTTTAGAGGTGCCGCGCTTCGGTTTGGGTTGTGCGCCGCTGGGTACATTTGAAAATGCGACCGACGCAACGCCGTTGGTGGAGCACGTCTGGGAACGCGGTATTCGCTTCTTCGATACGGCGCCGCTCTATGGACGCGGGCGCTCGGAGCGCCATTTGGGCGCCGTGTTGTCGCAACAGCCGCGCGATGAATTTGTGCTGTCGACTAAGGTCGGCCGGCTCGTGCGCGACGGCAACGTCGTTTTCGACTTTAGTGCCGACGGCATCCGCCGCTCGCTGGACGAGAGTTTTGCACGACTGGGTTTGGATCGCACCGATATCGTGCTGATCCACGACCCACACCAACACTACCAACAAGCGCTAGACGAGGCCTATCCGGTATTGGAGGCGTGGCGCGCCGAGGGCGTGGTCAAAGCGATTGGCGTCGGCATCGGCAATTGGCAGATGCTGCGCGACTTTGCTCTTAACGCCGACTTCGACTGCTTTCTTTTGCCGGGCCGTTATACGCTGTTGGAGCAAGTGGCCTTGCCGCTTTTGGATGTGTGCAGTGAGAGGGGCATCGATATCCTCGTGGGTGGCGTTTTTAATGGGGGGCTGCTCGCCAGCGATCTAAGCGCCGATGTCGAGCACAAGTACAATTACCGCGCTGCGCCGCAGGAGATACTCGATAAAGCGCGCAAATTAGAGGAAGTGTGTCGGCGCCACGATGTGCCAATGGGGCGAGCGGCGCTGCACTTTCCCTTTGCCCATGAGCAAGTGAAAACGATGGTCATTGGCGCAGAGGAGATAGGGCAGATCGACGGTAACTTGGAAGATCTGGCCGCCGATGTACCCACGGCGCTGTGGCGGGATTTGCAGAGCGAAGGATTGCTCGACTCCGCGGCGACAATACCCAGTTAACAAGGAGCTACTTTGCCCGAACAACTCTTCCCCGAACCCACGATAGGCGCGTTGATCTTTAACGATACAGGCCAGCTCTTTCTGATGCGCTCGCACAAGTTCAAAGGGCAGTACGTCATTCCCGGTGGCCATATCGAATTGGGCGAGACGATGGAAGAAGCGCTGCACCGCGAAGTGCGCGAAGAGACGGGTTTGTCCGTGCGCGATGTCGAGTTCGTGGGTATTCAGGAATTTGTGTTTGATCCGGTGTTCTGGAAAAAGCGCCACTTTATTTTTATCGATTTTAGCTGTACTACGGACGAGAGCGAGGTCGTGCTCAACGAAGAGGGGCAGTCGTATTGCTGGGCGAGTTTAGAAGAGTGTGGCGAGTTGGATATAGAGCCCTACACGCGCAAGGCGATTGAGATGTACAACGACAAAGGGGCGCTATGAAAATTACCAAGGTTAAGACCTTTCTCGTCGACGGCGTTTTTCGCCCGTGGATCTTTGTAAAGATAGAGACGGACGACCCGGGTCTCGTCGGCTGGGGCGACTGCACGGATTGGGGAGCCGATAGGCCGATTGTGAGCATGGTCGAGCATTATGCCGACAAGATCGTCGGGCGCGATCCAATGCAGGTCGAATCGATTTGGTGGGACCTGGCCACGGCCTCGGTGCGCCATACGGGTGGTATAGCCTGGAAGGCCATGTCGGGTATTGATTCGGCGCTGTGGGATATTCGCGGCAAGGCGCTGGGTGTGCCCGTCTGGCAGCTTTTGGGCGGCAAGATGCGCGATAGTTTGCGGCTCTACTGGACACATTGCGGCTCGATGCGCACGCGTGGTCACGCTAGGGATCTCAATATAGAGCCTATCGAAACGATGGATGACCTGTCGGCATTTTGCGAGGAGATCAAGGCGCGCGGCTTTACGGCGATTAAGACCAATCTTATGGACTTAAAGGGGCTGGACGAAGGCGGGCTGGTCAATCGGGCCATTAGTAACGCCGGCGATTGTCCGCCGCATGTCGCGCGCAAAGCCGCGGCGCTAATCGGCGCGTTTCGCGAGGGTTTGGGGCCGGATATAGGCATTGCGCTGGACGTGGCCTTTACGTTTAAGCTCGGCGGTGCGATCAAGCTGGCACGCGCGTTGGAGCCCTACGATATGATGTGGTTAGAGACGGAGACTTTTGATCCAGAGGCACTGCGCACGATCCGCGATGCTACGACGACGCCCATTTGCACGGGCGAGAGTTTGTTTGGCACCCATCAGTACAAACCCTATTTGCAACAACACGCGATGGATGTGGTGATGCCGGATCTGGCGTGGAACGGCATTACTATGGGGAAAAAGCTGGCCGATTTTGCCCACGCCTACGACGTGCTTTTTGCACCGCACAATTGCCATAGCCCCATTAACACGCTGGTCTCTTCGCACGTGTCGGCGACGGTGCCCAACTTTTATGTGCAGGAGCTGGATGTAGATGATGCGCCGTGGCGCGACGATATTATGACGCATCCGCTGGAGATTGTCGACGGGCATCTGCTCTTAAACGAGCGGCCGGGTTTGGGGGCCGATTTAATCGAGGACGAGATGCGCAAATACCCGGTGCGGGCGGTGTATCCGTATCGGTGAGATATACTGCGTTTTCGCAGTATAATCACTAGTTCACAACACAGTAAAGAGAAGGGGGTCATGTCGAAGAGGAGGAAAGAATTAATACGCACTCTCCTCAAAGGCATTGAGACCGGCGACGAGGAAGCTGTAGCCGTAGTTAATCCACACCAGTACATCCAGCACAATCCGGACATCGGCGACGGCCTGTCGTCGCTTCGAGCAGCGCTTAGCGAACGCACTGTCGATGGGAATAGTGTCATCCAGTACAGGACCAATCATCGTCTCTTGGCCGAGGGGAACTTCGTTCTTTCGGTCAGTGAGGGAGCGCAGAACGACATCCACACTTCGTTCTACGACCTCTTTCGGCTGTCGAAAGGCAAGCTTGTCGAGCACTGGGATACGACGGAGACCGTTCCCGAGCGGACGGAATGGAAGAATGACAACGGCAAGTTTTGAGCTCACACAAGAATTCAGCTACATAGTGGGCCTGGACTAATTGCCATCAACGAAGTAGAAATATAAATTGAAAAAAATAGATACATCCATACCACCTATTTTGCGTAGTAAAAAGTATGACGACGCGTCATTATTTATACCTGAAAACCTACTGCGAGAAGCAAGACGCCAAAAAAATATTTCAGAAGGTCAAGTCCCTTCTATTTGTATTCTGGACCCCGACGGGGACATCCTCGATAATTTGCTCTCTACCCATAGGGCAAAAATTAACCCCTATTGGGCGTGTTATCATACGGAGTTATACAACTTTAAATTTGAGGATATTGAATTTGGGATTATTGGCTGTGCGGTAGGCGCTTCCTTCGCCGTTTTAATTGCAGAGGAATTATTTGTCTCTGGCTGTCAACTATTGATTAGCGTCACTTCTTCCGGCCAGATTATACCCAGGGAAAAACCACCTTTTTTCGTATTGATTGAACGTGCCTGGAGAGATGAAGGCACGAGTTACCACTACATGCCACCCTCTGATTACTCCTATATCAACAGAGAAATACTAGCCATGTTAGAAGATGCTTTCTCAGAGTCAACCATTCCGGTGAATAAGGGAGCTACTTGGACAACGGATGCTCCATTTCGGGAAACGGCCATTGCCATAGAACAAGCAAAATCATTGGGCATTTTGGCCGTAGAAATGGAAGCGTCAGCGCTCTACGCTTTTGCTCAAGTTCGCCATAAGGCCGTGATCTGTTTTGCACACGTTACCAATCAAATGGGAAACGTTGAGGTTGATTTTGAAAAGGGTGAAGCCAATGGCAGTCGAGATGCTTTGGAATTGATTGCCGCTACGGCTAAAGCGTGGTTACAGCATTAGGGTGAATATGCGCGAACAGATCCGCTCGGATATTGCGGCTATACGGCCTTTTGATGAGTTGGAGCGAGATCATATCGAGGATGCTTTGGCGTGGGTGGATTCTGGCGCGGCCCTATGTCGCACGCAGCGACCCGCCTATGCAACGCTTTGTACGTAAGTTATCTGCGATCGCTACTACCAGCACAGCACTCAATAGGAGCAAGACATCATGACGACAACCACTAAAAACCGCCACCTAACGGATGCCCAGATCGCCGAGTTCTGGGAAAACGGCTTTATCGTCATCAAAGACGTGCTCGATGCCGACACGCTCGCGACGGCCAAGCAGGCCATTCTCGATATGGTGCCGCGCGACCTCGTCTTTGGCGAACACTTAGCCTCGCATAGCGGCCGTCTCAAGCCCTATAATGCCGACGGCAAGCAGAGTTTTTATACCCCCGAACTATTGCCCTTGCTCTACAGTGAAAAACTCTACCATGTCATGAGCGATTTATTCGAGACCGATTATCTGCGCGTCAGCGACGGTTCGCTGGGTATTACGCTCAAAGATGCCGGATCTGAGGGGCTGACGCAGAAGCTGCATCTGGACATGCGTCGGCCGACGCGCGAGCAATTAACGCGCGAACACGTGCGCTTCGACGTCGGCATGGGAGGCTGTTATTATCTGTCGGATGTAGAGGAGAACGGTGCGGGTATCCACGTGATACCCCAGGGGCACAAGATGGTTGAGGAGATCTTCTTTAACGAAGAAGACGGGTTGGAGCGTTTTGAGAATTGGCGCAATATAAACGATTTGGCGCCGTCGATCGAGGTCACGGCCAATGCGGGTGATTTTGTCTTAATGCACCATATGATGCCGCACGGCGCTAGCCGCAACAAGAATGCCGTTCCGAGAGTGGCGCAATTTACGCGTTTCTATCGTTTGACGGAAGAAGAGGCGCGGCAGATGCCGGGGCCAGATTACCCATTTAGCCCAGAGGCCGAGACGTCGCTGAATGCCCTAGGTCGCAAGCTCTTTGGCTTTGACCCGTGGATTAGCTAGGTAAAACCATGCTAGTATCCAAGTCGAGATCATATATATAAAAAAGGGATGTATCACCATGGAAAAAAACTGGCTCGATCACTGCGCCACAAAAGAACAGCTGCGCCAATTTGACGAAGAGGGGTATCTCGTCGTCGAAGATGCTCTTTCGCCCGAACTGGTACAGGGCATGGCCGAGGCGATTGACCGCCTAGACGCGGGCGAGCGAGAGGCCAAGGGCCTAAAGCCGGAGCAGACGATGTCGAAATTTCGCGTCATCGTCGAGGACGACTTGTTTCTGGAACTGCTCGATAACGCCAAAACCTTTCCGTTGGTCTGGGATATTCTCGGTTGGAATGTGCAGCACTATATTTCGCACTTGATTGTCTACCCACCCGAGCCAGAAGGGGCAGAGCTGCAGCTAGGGGGTTGGCACCAGGACGGCGGTCGACCGGTGCGCGAAATGGAGCGGCCCCAGCCCCGGCTCTCGTACAAGACCAGCTTTTGGTTCAGCGACACGCGCATTGCCAATAGCGGTGCGATGCGCATTGTCCCCGGTAGCCATAAATTCGATGAAAAGCCACCGCAGGATATGCTCGACCATCCCCTGCACGTCGAGGTGGCACCGGGCACGGCGGTGCTCTTTGATCGCCGCATGTGGCACGCGCGCGGTTTTAATACTTCGAATGTGACGCGCAAAGTGATTTTTGTCGGCTATAGCTATCGCTGGCTGCGCGGTTTAGACTACAATAATATGCCCGAAGAGGTGCTGGCCAAATGCGATCCGATCCGGCGCCAGCTCTTGGGCGATGGAGTCGATATAAAGGGTTGGTGGCAGCCGACGGATGCGGACGTGCCGTTGAAGACGTGGATCAAAGAGCATCGGGGGGAGGAGTATCTGTTGGATGTGGCTCCTTTATAAAATAAAAGACAGGAAAATATGACGACAGAGAAAGTGCGAGTTGCCTTTTACGGCTGCGGTCGTTTTGCCCAGAAGACGCGTTTGCCCAATGTGCTCAAGGCAGGGGCCGAAATTGTCGCTGTGAGCGATGTCAACGCCGAGGCACTGGAGACGACGGCGGCGCTATGCGCTGGAGCGCGCGCCTATGCAGACGCGCATGAGATGTTGGAGAAAGAGTCTATTGACGCGCTCTATTCCATCGTGCCGGCCTTTGTGAGAGACGATGTAGAGATCGCGGCGGCGCAGAAGGGGATTCACCTATTTAGCGAAAAACCACAGGTGCTCGATATGGAATTGGGGCGCCGGATCGAACGGGCCATTGCCGAGGCGAAGGTCATCAGTACGGTGGGGGTGCGCGAACGCTATCGGCCGCTTTTTCAGGAGGCCAAGAAATGGCTCGCCGACAAAACGATCGTGCACATGCGTTTTCAGAATATAGGAGGCATGCCGGGTACAGAGCACAAGAGTTGGTGGGACGACGTGGACAAGTCGGGGGGGACGGCGCTGGATTGGGGCGTGCACGCGACGGATTACCTGCGCTTTATGACGGGGCTCGACGTGGAGTTTGCACAGGCTTTTTATCATCAGCCGGAGCCCTATGTGTTGCCGCTGTCGTCGTCGATTCACTACGCGTTTACTGGCGGTGCGACGGCCGTGCTGTCCTTTCTGTCTGTGGGGGGTAAAAGAAAAGGCGGTCAGGGCATGCCTGGAGGAGAGCCGTGGTTCACGATCTACTGCGCAGAGGGCACGTTGGCGCTACATGGTTATGAGCGCGTAGTCGTCGACGGCGAAACGATCTACGAGGCCGACTCGTTTGATCCTTGGTTAGAACAGGATCGGGTCTTTATAGATGCCGTGCAAACGGGAGATGCGGGCGCCTTGTTGAGCGATTACCGCGATGCGCTCTATTCGCTGGGGCCCGTGCTGGCCGCGTGGGACTCGGCGCGGTGCGGCGGACAGCGAGTAGAGACTAAGATGTTTATGGGTTTATGAGCGGGTAGCAATGCCCTTCTACGCTTGTATGTATACGCACCAGTAAAATGTGTTAGTATTTGGTTTAAGTGCATACAAGTATTACAATTATAAGATATATTTTATCGCAGCTTCCGCTCATAGCTCAGGCGGGGAGAAGGAAAAATGGTCTCTAGGTTAAACCGTTGCATATGGATTATTGCGCTGGTTTTTTGTTATAGCGTTCCCACTTCTGCCCAAATTGACACCTGGCAATTGGGGGGCAGCGGTCTGCCATGGGCCGGTCAGGACACGGTCGACGTGATGATCGACTTTGCCGATGGCGTCATTAAGCCCATATACCTCACGCCCGATGTAAATATCATATCTCTGCTGAAAAACTGGTCGGTGTTCCGCCAGCCCAACTTGCAGGGTGCGCCGGGTTTTCTCGACGGGGAGTCGCCGCGCGTTTGGAAATGGGATGACGGCCGCGCGAATCCGACGGAGAGCGGTATCCTACTCGTCGATCAGGACAGCACGACCTATAGCACGGCCATCGCCGACCTCATTGAAAAACAGTTCCTCACGCTCGATTTAGCGGTGCCGATGCCGGCGCGCCAATTCGGCTTCTTTACGCCTCCAAAAGGCATTCGCGCCGATGGTTCGCTGTTGGTCGACGACTACGTCCCCGCTTTTCAGGTCTCGTTGCAAGGGGAGACCAGCGAGCTTATCAATGTGCCCGCAGGCGGGACGGTGCAGGCCTTAGAAAATATCATCTACGAAACGCGCGAAAACTTCACGCCCCAAGTGCTCATCGATTTTCCGCAGCAATACGTGCGTTTTATTCGCTACGCGCCGAAGCTGACGGAGCTCGACGAAGAAGCCCAGGCCACGTCGGGCAATAATCTCGCCATTGCACTCCGCGGTACGATTGCCGATTTCGAGCTCTTTGGCGAGGGGGTGCCCAAACGCTCGCTTTACAAAACGCGCTTGATCAACCTCGGTCTCGAACAGAATTTCGGTCGCCTATTTTTTAAGGCCACGCCCATCCGCATGATCAATGGCGTGCCGACGGAGACAGAAGACGTCAACGCTCAGGTTCGCATTGAAGTACGCACCGGGCGCGATGATGATCCCGATGTTTTTCACGAGTACATCGTCACGGGGCAGGAAAAAGTCGTTTCTCGCGAGCGCTACTACGACGATCTTAGACCGCGCTGGGTTAAGCGCTGTACCACCTGTGAATACGTAGTGCGGGCCGCGCGTCCTGGCATCCGTGCCTCTGTTGCTTACGACGATGAAAACTGGACTTTTTGGTCGACTCCCTTCACGGAATCGGGCCAGTCAATCCAGCTGCGCAGCGGTGCCTTCATACAGCTTAAGGTCACGTTTGAGAGCTCCGCTTTTACCGACTACGTGCGCTTGGATTCGCTGTGGATTGAGCAGGCTCCCCTACTGGCTCGCGAGGTCTTTGGCGAGGTGGCGCGCCTAGACCAACTCCAGCCTATCAAGGGGTATGCGGAAGTGGAGCTGGGCGAAATGACGGACTTTGCCTACGAGTTGGTGGCCGTATTTAGCGGGTCGGGTCAGCTGGGTTTCGACGAGCTGCGGATTCGCACGGGTGGGCGCACGAGCTTCAAGTCGCTAGCGTTGGGCGGCGTGGAAGTAGATCCGCGGGAGGTGGTCGAAGACGACAGTGGGTTGAGACTGCTGTTGCCCGAGCGCATGACGCGCGACAACAACCAACCCATGCGTCTGGTATTCGGTGCCGAAGTCTTTGATCTGGCCACGAGTTTTGACGGTGAGGTAGTGGATCGAGAGCAAGAGACGTTGCCGCAGCCCATTATTGCCGGCGATGTCAGCGAGGAAATTTCCACCAATAGTCTACGCGTGCTCAGCAGTGGGGCCAAGGCTCCAGAATTAGTTCAGGATCTGCACTTTTCTACTCCGGTTATGACGCCCAACGGCGACGGTGTACACGATGAGTTAGCCGTCACTTATTCGCTCTTTGGGCTTCCCGAGCAAGTTTCGGTGGTATTGAGTGTCTACTCGCTCGATGGGCGGCAAGTGGCCGCCGTAGAGGCGGGGACGCAGCGCTCTGGCACGCAGACGGTAACCTGGAATGGCCGCGACGAAAATGGTCGCCTGCTAGCGCCGGGCGTGTACTTGTTGGCCGTGGGAGTACAGTCGGAACAATCGGAAGATCTGAAGGTCAGCCCGCTGGGCATCGCATACTGAAGTGGAGACGAAGATGATCGTAATACGAGGGATATTACTCGGTCTGTTGGCGCTGTCGTCGGTTCAGCTCGCCGGTGCTGAAATGCTCAATTTTGGCGATCGGGACTCATGGCGGACCTGGGACATGCCTTTTGGTTTGGTCGAATTTGGCGAAACGGGCCAGCTACAGTTGAAGAAATTTCACAAGAACGTAGATGTAGTTGCCGATGCGGATCAGTTTTCCTATAAAAGCGTGACGCGCGACGTGGTATCGGGAGGGGTATGGGAGGCGCTGAGCAATTCGGCTACGGCGAATAGAGTTATCGATGGAGATCGATCTACGTACTGGCAACCCGATCCGAACGATGCGGTGCAGGATTGGGCCATCGAGATTGACCTCGGGCGCGCGGTGCTGGCCAAAGAGCTGCGTCTGCATTTTCCCGACCAGGAGGGGGCGCGACCTATCCGCCAATTTACGGTCTACGCGGCCACGGGTTTGCTGCTTACTCCGTCTGCAGACAGCTTCCAGTATGAACCTATTTTCCGCACGACCAAACCCAATCGCGAAACGGTTATAACGATCCCGCTCTCTTATACCACGAAAGACAGCGTGCTGGTACTCGACCCGGGATTAGACGTAGACCGTGAAGAGCTCAACCGCTACAAGCTCTTCCAGCGCATCCGCATTCTAGTGGAAGAGAAAAACGCGGATGCGGCATTGGCCGAAATCGAGATCGTCGGCGTCGGCGATAATATCTCATTGGGCACGCTGGAGCGCGGCAGTTTTGCCGCTGGATTGGGCGTGGCAGGCGCGCCGTTTCTCTTCGACGGCGATATGAATACGAGGAGTGTGATTACGGGCCTGGGCGGCGGCGGCGGCACGATCAGCGGTTGGGAGGAGGCGGGTCTATGGTTCGGGGTGGATCTGGGAGCGGTGTTTTTTATTGACGACATTTTTCTCTATGCCTTCAGTCCCGACGAGGGTTCGTTGGGATATATCGTCAATGGTTTAACGGGAAGCGGCCATCAGATCCTCTTTTCGGAGGGACGCGAAGCGCTGCAGACTACGTTGCCCGTGCCGCAGGCGCTCGACTACGACGAATTGCTGATCCACGATTTGCCCAACGCAGATGGTATAGCCTATCTGCGCTACCACTTCAGGCCGCGCAAAATACGCTATATGTTTTGGCGCGCGCTACACGTCGACGGTTGGGGTTGGTCGACCAAGTGGCCTGAGCTGATGCTGTTCTCGCCGGGGTATCCGGCCGAAGTAAAGGTGAAGTCCAGTTTTATCGACCTCGGCACCGAGGCGGGTGACGGTCGGCCGAAAGTGATCAAGGCGCTGCATTGGGACGCCGATTTGCCCGTGAGTACGCAGCTACAGTTGCGCTCGCGGTCGGGCAACAATTTGGCACCGTTCTACACTTTTTTCGACAGAAAGGGCGAAGAGGTTAGCGAAGATAAATGGAAGAGCTCGCCCGTCGTGTTGCGCGGTCCGGTGGATACGTCGTTGGTCGTGAGTGAGGATTGGGGCGCATGGAGCAACGAGTATCAACTCTCTGGCGAACCCTTTAAGTCGGAGAGCCCGCGCCGTTTTGTACAGTTGGAAATGATCCTGTCTACGACAGACCCCGATTTTGCACCAACGGTCGATATGTTATCGATCGAATACGAGGATGCGCTCGTGCAAGGCGCACTGGGTAGTATCGCTCCGCGCACGACCCGTCCCAACGAAGAAACGCGCTTTACCTATACACTATGGCCGAGCATGGAAGCGGGTGATTCGGGTTTTGATGTGCTGCGCTTTACGGTGCCAGGTCGCGTAGAGAATAACGGAGTAGAGCTGCATATTGGTGGCGAGCTCGTGGTCCCGCTCGGAGTTGAACAGCTGGGAGATTCGCTACTGGTGCGTCTGCCCAACTCGATTACGCAAGATTCTGTGCAGGTCCAGTTCAATGCGCGTTTGGTCGAAAATGCTACGGTCTTTACGCTGGATTTAGGACAGAGCGAACGGCCTGGTCTGTGGCAATCGGTCGAGCCCGCTGCCCGTCGTTCAAACTTGGTCATGCTGCCCGATCTGCCCGCCAGCGGCCGCTTAATCGGCGACTTGTCCCTTTCGTCGCCCGTGGTCACGCCCAATGGAGATGGTGTCAATGACGCGGTGGAAGTGAGTTTCATTGTGCTGAAGGCCACGAATGCCGTGCCCAAGATTGAGATCTTCGATTTGTCGGGGCGAGTCGTGACGGAACTGAGTGCCGAAGCCGATGGTTTGGCGCGGCGCTTTAGCTGGTCCGGCCGCAATGCAGCGGGCCAGGTGGTGGCGCCGGGTTTGTATTTGTTTCGGATTGATCTAGGCACGCAGTCCGGCGAGGATACGGCCTTGCATTCGCTCTCTGTGGCCTACTAGCTCACGAAGTCCTGCGCTTATGCAGGCCTTTACCGAAAAGAGCAACAACTGGCTCTTCGTGCGCGTGCACACCGATAGCGGCATCAGCGGTATGCACGCGAAGGCAGTTTGCAGTACAAAGATGCGGCGTTAGAGGCCGAGCTGATTTTTTTTCCTCTTATCTGCGCGGCAAAGACCCCTCTCAAATTGAACATATCTGGACATCGCTACACCGCCGGGTCACTTGGAGCGGTGGCCCCGTTACGCTCAGTGCCATTAGTGCGATCGATTTGGCCCCGTGGGATATCAAGGGCAAGGCGCTGGGTGTGCCTGTCTGCTAATTATTGGGAGGAAAGGTGCGCGACCGAGTGCCGCTCTATGCCAACGGTTGGCTCAGTGGTAATTGGCCCAGCGATCCCCAGCAATTGGAATCATTCTATGCCGACGGTGCGTGCCGCTATGACCGAGACCTATCATGTCATGGTGTCTCCGCACAACCCCAACGGGCCTATTTCGACGGTGGCCAGCTTGCATCGGGAACGGCCGTAACACCTGTGCGCCGCAGTTCTTCCCCGCGCTTTTAGACTATGCTCATCTCAAGCACGTGTTCTTTGACCTCGCCAAAAGGCAATACAACTACTATGCGCGCTTCTTCGATCATGGCGGCGCCGTCTTTGCGATAGGGGTTGTGTGGGCGCACGGGCCAGTAGAGTCGCGCGCCATGCGGTATACTCAACTTCCAGCCGGCGTGTTCGATCCATTCGGGGTCGGGCCAATCGAGTGCTTCTTCGCCCAGGGCTTCGCAGTGGCCGACGGCGCTGTTTAGAGGCTGGCCAAGATGGGCGATCAATGTTAGGTGCGCTGTGACGAGCTGCTGTGTCGGTGCTGTGACGGCGAGTGCAATCGTTAGCTCGCGATCGCTTGTGGGAGATAGGGTAATGCAGCACGGCGTTTCACCGTACTTGAGTTGTACGGCTGCCCCCGCAGTACGGTCTAAGAGTTTAGCGCTGTCGGGTATGTGTATTAACCCTTCGCGCGGGTTAAAGTTGGGCTCTTCGTCGCCGGCTTTGTGGGAGAGCAGCGCCGTGTCGCCAACGGTAAAGCTGCTCCACAGGGGTTGGAGTTTTGTATTGCCACCTCCGGCGATGAGGCCGACGTCGTCGTGGTATATGCTGGCGAAGTTCTGCCGGTCCTGGCCGAAGCGATTGGGTGGGATCTCCGCCGTAAAAGCAGAGAGGGCGTAAAACCAGGGCCGTCGGCGCACGACGAGCGCCTCGTCGCCAATGCGGCTGGTATGTTCGTTCTGGGCGGCGGCCGTTTCGACTAGTTCGCCGTCGGCGCCGTAGAGCAGCATGTGAGTGGCGTAGTCGGCATCGAAGGCGCCGCCTTCTCTTGTAAAGAGCGCGTGCTGTTGGGCGAGGAAACCTCGGCCCGCGGGCGTGTGCGCAAAACCTACATTGCCCAAGCGCACGCCATCGTGATGGGGGTTGCGGCCATCGATGGTTTCGAGCAGACTGCCGTCGGGGTAGACGCAGGCGGCGTGATAATGGGCGGCACGCGTCAGGGCCTCGAGCACCTTCTCATCACCCGACATGGTATAATACACACCGAGCGATTCGGCGTAGACGAGATTATAGGCGACGACGGGCCCCTTGTGTTCAGCCCACCAGCCCGCTTCGTCTTGTGCATCAATTACCCGATATAGAAAGTCGCGAGCCTGCTCTTGCCAATCGAGGCGGGCAAAGATCTTGCCGGCATAGTAAAGCCCCATGGCGTGGTGCGTGGGGATATTGTGCACGCGGTCGAGCGCCGTGCGCGCGATGCCGTCGTAGGCGAGCAAGAGCGCTTCGTTCCATCTTTCTTGCGCCTCATTGCTCATCGCATCTTTTACTATGTAATAAGCGCGCACCATGCGGCTATAGACCCAGGGCATATAGATGGGGCCCCAGGTCGAATGGTCCTTTTTGCGAAAGATGACCATGCCTGTCTCGTCCTGCGCGTCTTGCAGGGCATAACCGCCGCGTTCGATGGCGCGCAGCACTTTTTCGTTTTGGTAGTGGGTGCTGTCTTTTAGGGACCAGGCCGCCGCTAGGGCTAAGAGCACGTTTTGGTCGGTGCTGATCCAGGGTTCGCTGCCGAATTGGCCGTTGTCTTTTTGCGAGTTTAATATTTCGGGGACGGCGCGATCGAGTGCCGATAGGAGTTCGGGTTCTCTTTGCCAGGTTTTCATGGGGTTATCCTTGGGCTCTTGCGGATTGGAGATGATAAATTCTGAGTATAATTTTAGCTATAGTAAGGGTGGTAAATTGAGGAGGAGACATGGATAGCGCAAATTGGAGGTTTTTATGAATGACGGAGCGGAGAGGGCGCGGGCGATTGGATTAGATGTTTTGCGGCCTTCGGCTAAGGAGTTGGAGCATGGGTTAGAGCTGCACGAGGAGGCGTTGGTCTTTGAATCGTATGGTTTTTCGCCGCGCGCGGTCGTCGATGGCGAGGCGGTTTCGCTGTTGGTGGAAGAGGGCGCTTCGGATCGGGAGTTGGGGGAGGCGATGGAGGAGATGGGGCTGGTGCGTATGACGGAGGATGCGCATTTGCGGCGCGAATACGCCGAGGCATTTGCCTATGCGGGGGTCGACTGCGTGTTGCAGAATGCCGGCGAGGAATGTCAGTCGCCGACGCAGATTCTAAAGCGACTGGGCAATTTTACCTATCTGACGGATATGCTGGACGATGTGATGATGCGCGTGCCGAGGCCGGACTCGATTGTTGAGGCCAAGCGATTGGGCAAGCGCAGCCTGTATATGTCGGCCAACGGCGTACCGCTGGCACAGGAGTGGAAGACGGCTGAGGAGGAGCTGCGTTTTGTGCGCGTCTTTTTCCAGCTCGGCGTGCGTATGATGCACCTGACCTATAATCGTCGCAATATGCTGGGCGATGGCTGCGCCGAGACGACGGATGCGGGATTGAGTGATTTGGGGCGCGCCGCTATCGCAGAGATGAATCGCGTTGGCGTGATCGTCGATGTGGCGCACTCGGGTTGGCAGACGGGAATCGATGCCGCCGAGGTTTCGAGCTTGCCCATCGTTTCGAGCCATGCCGGGGTGCACGCACTCAGTGGCCACGTGCGCTGCAAGACGGATGCGGTCATGCGGGCCGTCGTCGATAAGGGGGGCACGGTGGGCATTTGCTGCGTGCCCGCATTTCTGGGCGGCAGCGGTGATATCAACGCCTTTCTTGACCATATCGACTACGTGGTGAAAAAATTCGGCGTCGATGCGGTGACGATCGGCACGGACCGAGCCTACGTGCCGCCGATCGCGAAAGAGGAATGGGCCAAGATGCCCAAGCTGGGACGCAAACGCGCGCGTTTTGAAGGTTTTTGGCCGCCGAATGATCCGCTCTTTTCTACCGAGTGGAAAGAGGAAAAGATGCAGCAGAGTTTAGCCTGGACCAATTGGCCGCTCTTTGCGGTGGGTTTGGTGCAAAGGGGATACAGCGACGATGATATTCGCAAGATAATCGGGGAGAATATTCTGCGCGTGGCCAAAGCGGTGTGGGACGGCAGGCTGTATGGGGCCTAGCTTCGCATCTTCGCTGTGGGGGTCTGCCCGTCGTTCGGCAACGAGCAGCGGGCTTTTTTGTATGTGCACAAATAGGGACTCTATTGTCTCATGTCGAAATGCAAATGTAGATCGACATTTTAAATAAAAGACGGCACTTTTCGTTAAATTGTATATTATTGCATTTGATACAAACAGATGTCCCGAGGAAGTCTCATTTTGTATATATATATTATAAACAAATAGTTGTGATTTTTATATTTTAGAATATCGAACAGAAAAATAAAATAGTGACATATATAGCCCAGTGGGCTATATATGTCACTATAAATAGATACAATTTATCACTGAGACGGCAGTATCTCAGCGAAAATAGTGGTTTTGATCGTCTGGCATTCTTCTTGCAAAGAGTGGGTAGTAAGGCAATGGTTGCCCTACCTCCTTCGCCAGCGGCGAAGGAGATGCTGAAAGGAGCAAAGTTATGACTACCCCCAGACTAACACTAGAGCGGATTTTGGTTGTCCTCGCGATCAGTGTGGTGCCGATTATATCTAATGCGCAAACGGCAGACAAGATCCAGTATATCCGCCCCTACGACCAGACGGGACTCAACGTCTTTGAAGCGCCGCCCGAAACGGAAGTGCCCTTCGAAGGCTTGGCTGTGGGCTGGGGCGCTGCGTTTACTCAGCAACTCCAGGGGCTCAGCCACGAGAACACCCCGGGTGGTCTAATCGAAATTGGCACCGGCTTTAATACGGCGACGGCCAACTTAAATCTCGACGTGCAACTGGCCGAGGGCATTCGCGTCAACTTAATCACCTTCTTGTCGTCGCGCCACCACCCCGAAGCGTGGGTCAAAGGCGGCTATTTGCAGGTCGATAAGCTGACTGTACTCGGCAACGAGACGATTGATCGGTTGATGGAGAACTTGACGATTCGCGCCGGTCATTTCGAGATCAATTACGGCGACGCCCACTTTCGCCGCACCGACAACGGCAACGCTATGTATAATGCTTTCGTCGGCAACTATATCATGGACGCCTTTACGACGGAGATCGGCGCCGAGGTTTATTATCGCAACAGCGGTTGGTTGGCGATGGCGGCGATGACGGGCGGCGAGATCAAGGGTTCGGTCGACAAGCCGGACGGCCGTGCTCCTTCGATCTATGGCAAAGTGGGCTACGATTCCCAGCTCAATGACAACCTGAGGGTGCGCGTGACGGGCTCGGTCTATACGACCAGCAAGTCGCTCAACAACACGCTCTATTCCGGCGACCGCAGCGGCTCGCGCTACTATCTGGTCTTGGAGGCAGAAGGCGCGTCGACATCGAGCAACTTCACCTCGGGCCGCTTCAACCCCGGCCTGCGCAGCGAAGTGACGGCCATCGTCGTCAACCCCTTCGTCAAACTGGGTGGTTTGGAAGTCTTCGCCAATATAGAACAAGCCACGGGCAAGGCCGCCAACGAAAGCGAAGAGCGGACGTGGAACCAATATGCCGGCGAGGTGCTCTACCGCTTCTTCGCAGACGAGAAAGTCTATGTCGGCGCTCGCTACAACACGGTGACGGGCGAGTTGGCCGGCGATGTCGATGCCTCGATCGATCGCGTGCAATTGGCCGTCGGTTGGTTTGCGACCGAGAACGTGCTGATCAAGGCCGAGTATGTCGACCAAACCTACAACGACTTCCCGGCCGAAGACCTGCGCAACGGCGGCAGCTTCAACGGCCTGATGGTCGAGAGCACGATTGCCTTCTAAGCGATTGGGTCTCTGTTCCAACATCGATATATCGGGCAGGGCCGGCTAAGAAAGAGGTCCTGCCCGCATTTTTTAACAGGAGGTTAGCGCGATGACGGGCCTAGGAAAAAAAACAAATCTAATCAAGACATTCGCATTCTTATTGTTTTATGTCGTGGCTGCTTCTGCCCAACCCGTGGCCTTAAAATTGGTCGAGGGACACCAGATGCGCATCGAAGGCACGTCCAACCTGCGCGACTGGGATGCGGAAGTTCGAGAGATCGAGGTCGAGTTCGTTTTGGCCGATAGTGCGGCACATGCGGTTGCCGATCTCCGGGCGGATAGTTTCACAAAGCTCGTTTTGCAAATTCCGGTGGCGGGTATTAAATCGGGCACGCGCGGCTTGACCGGCAAGATCCACAAGTATATTAAAAAAGACGAGTACCCCGTGCTTGCGTTTGTCTTGGAAGAGGTGACAGCCATAGAACACAAAGAGGGCGTGGCGCTAGTTACCGCGCGGGGGATGCTCAATGCCGCCGGCAAGGAGCAGCAGGTCGTATTACAGGTTAGCATAAGCGATGGCGAAAACGATTTGTTCATCGTCGAAGGCAACCAGCCGCTGAAGATGACCCAATTCGGCATCAAACCGCCGACGGCCGTCTTTGGCACGATCAAAGCCGTCGACGAGTTTTCCGTGCGTTTTAGTTTGTCCTTTAGCCGTTGACCAATTTTAACCCGAGAGATCATGGGATACATCTCTTCGCATACCGCATTCGCCCTACTGGCGCTTTGGTTCTGGGGGTCTGTGCTGCCCGCTCTGGCTCAGACGCGCTATGTCGCCGTCGAGGAGAGCCGGCTGTGGATCGAAGGGCGTTCGAATATCAACCGCTTCGAATGCAGCGCAAACTCGTACGATCTGGGTGCTCTGCTCTATGAGCTCGTGGGCGCAGACGACCCTGCCACCATTTCAAAAGACCAGGTCTCCGTCGACATCCGCGTCTTTGTCGATGGCTTTAGCTGCGGCAAGAAACGAATGGATCGGGATCTGAGAAAAGCGCTAAAGGCCGAGCAATTTTCCGCTATTCACTTCGCTTTTCTGCGCGCCGAGCGCATGCCCAAATCTACGCGCGATGACGGTGCTCGACGCCTGCGCACAGAGGGCGATTTGACGATAGCGGGCGTGACGAAAAAAATTGAGTTCGACGTACACGGCTATCGCCTGGCAGACGGTCGGGTGCGGGTGCGCGGTTTTACGTCGGTGCAGATGACGGATTATGGTCTTGAACCGCCGACTCGTTTTTTTGGTTTGGTCAAAGTGCAGGACGAACTGGAAGTGCGCTTCGATTTGCTGCTGCATCCGCAGGAGCTGGCCGAAGAGCGCTAATCCGTCGCGTCCGCTTCTATCCCCAGCATTTGGTCGAGGAAGTGACGCAGTTCTTGCATCTGCTCGTGGCCGAGGCGTTGACCAACGAGCGCCGTGATATAGGCGCTGATCAGTAATGCCAGGGGGATGGGCAAGAGCCAGAGTCCATAAGGCTCCATGTCCAGGCTCCACTGCGAGAGACCGTAGAGCAGGGCGATCAGGCTGAAAAAAAAAGTGAAAGTGTAGAAGCCGGCAAACATCGTCCACACCGCCGGTCGCGGGCCAAAGAGGCCGCGGATTAAGGTGCCTTGGTCTTGTTGTTCCAACTGTAGGCTTAGTTCCGGCGACCAGTAGTGCTGGTCTTTGGCGAAAATGCTCAGGACGGCGAATTCTTTGAGCACTTTGCCGTCAAAGGGGGCTTCCTGTTTTTCTAGTTCAAGGTGTAGCCGGCTCGTCAGCTCTTCTAAAGAAAGTGGGGCGACTATGCGAAAGCGGGGGCGGAGGCTAATCGGTGCCATAATAGAATAATCTGAATATGTGTTGGTTGGCCACGGGCTAGCAGCAAATATGTAGAAACTAGATTATATCGCCAAGTCGCTCAATAAAAAGTGGACCGAAAACCAGGCTTGAGTCGGGCCTAGCTAATGGCTGAAATTATTGCGAGCACCGACGACTCGGGTATGGCGAGGTCGATGCGGATCGTTATATTGCTGCCGACTTAGAGCGTGGTCGTTTAGTCGAATTTCGCCAGTGATACCTTTGGGTCGGCTGCGGTCAAGATACTGTTGGCCTTTGCCCCGTCGGATCGCCATGTGCACATTGAAGTGGAATAGCTCCGGGCTTTACTTGGCCTATATAGAATGGATTAGAGATTGCCCATGAAATGGATCATTGCAGGTTTTGCACATGAGACGAACACCTTTTCCAATGTGGCTACGGGAATAGAGGCGTTTAAGGCACATACCTATGCTGTGGGCGAGGCCGCCGTCGAAACGGCGCGCGGCACGGGCACGGCGATGGGCGGTTTTATCGATGTAATCGAAGCACGTGGTGATGTTTTTGTGCCCACGGCATTGGCCAATGCCACGCCGTCTGGGCTGGTGACGAAAGAGGCCTACGAAGAAATCGCCGGGCATATCGTCGCTGGGGCGCAAGAGCATCGCGATGCCGATGGCATCCTGCTGGCCTTGCATGGGGCGATGGTGGTGGCGGGTTACGACGATGGTGAGGGAGAGTTGCTCGGTCGGCTGCGGGCCGTCGTAGGCAAAGATATGCCCATCGTTGTGGTGCTTGACCTGCACTCGCATATCACAGAGCAGATGGTCGATTGTGCGACGGTGCTTATCGGTTTTCAGAAGTACCCGCACACGGATATCTACGAGCGCGGTGCCGAGGCGGCTGGACTTATCGAGCGCTTGGCCAAGGGAGAAATAAATCCGATCCTGGCGATGGAAAAACCAGCGCTTATCCCGCCCTGTGCCACGTGCCATACAGACGGTGGGCTCTACAAAGAGCTGTGGCTCGAAGCGCTGCGCCCGGGGCGGCCGACGGCCATTGTATCGACCTCGCTCTTTGCCGGTTTCCCCTATTCCGATATCCCGCCGCTGGGTTTTTCCGTGCTGGTATACGCCGATGCTGATCAAAGCGCAGCCGAACAAGAGGCGCGTTATTTGTGCGATATAGCTTGGTCGCGGCGCGGGGAATTTGTCTACGAACCGACGTCGGTAACAGAGGCGGTGCGCCAGGCGCTGGCGAGTGCAGACAAACCTGTGGTCATTCCCGATATTGCCGACAACCCGGGGGGTGGTGGGGCCAATGATAGCGTCGAAATTTTGCGCGCGCTGATAGCGCAGGGTGCCCGTAGTGCGGCGCTCGCTGCTATCTACGATCCAGAAGTGGTCGAGCTGGGTATTGCGGTGGGTGTTGGGCAGTGTTTAGCAGCGCGACTGGGGGCGAAGACGGATGCGCTGCACGGCGAGCCGGTAGAGGTTGCAGGTATCGTGCGTTTTGTCGGCGATGGCCGTTTTCAGTACACGGGAGAAATGACGCGCGGCGCTTGGGCTAATATGGGCGCTTGTATTGTATTGGATGTGGATGGTATTTTGGTCGTCGTATGCAGCGAGCGTTTACAGCAGCGCGATCCGGAGGTCTTTCGCTATTGCGGGATTGATGCGGCGGCGATGGATGTGTTGGTTGTTAAGTCGGCGGTGCATTTTCGTGCGGCGTTTGCGGGGGTGGCGGGGAGTATTGTTGAGGCGGATGGGGCTGGTTTGACGGCGCTGGATTTGCGGTTGTTTGATTTTGGGCGGATTCGGCGGCCGATTTTTCCTTTGGATGTTATGTGAATTCAGGAGGCATGCAACCATTGAGGGAGGGTGGAGGGAGGGAAACTGTGGTGAGGGAGATGGGGAAGGAGACTGTGGTGAGGGAGATGGGGAGGGGGTTTTTTAGTTGGAGTTTTAAAATAGAGAGGGGTTATGTCTGTAGTGGGTCCTAGCGTTGAGCAGAAGAAGCAGTGGAATGAGTTGGGGTATTTGGTTTTGCCGGGGGCGCTGAAAGGAGAATCGTTGCAGCGACTGCAACGGGCGTTTGCGCAGGCGGCGGCGGATTGTAAGGAGGGCTGGTTGGAGCGGGTGGCGGCGGGGGATGCCTCGCCTACGTTTTTTGATATTCCCGACCCGCTGGAGCGCGACGAGATTTTTATCGATATCGTCGACCATCCCAGTTGGTATGGTTTGTTGCAGGATTTCACCGATGGTGAAACGCTCTTTATCGGGCCGCAGGTGCGCACGGTGCCGGTCTGGCCCGTTAGTTATACGGGTTGGCACCCAGACGTGGCGCTGAGTAATCCGCTGCATATCAAGGTGCAGATCTATGTCGATGATGTGGATGAGCACAGCGGTGAGTTCGCCTATGTGCCGGGTAGTCATTTGGCCGGTAGCGGACCCTATGTACGGCCGAAATTGGGCGAGAGCATGCCCGGTCATCGCCGCTTGCCGGGACGGGCGGGCACGGCCGTCGTGTTTAATTCGTATGGTTGGCATACGGCGATGGACAACGAGACCGCTACGCCGCGCAAGTCGATTATTCTGATCTACGAGAAGCGCACGCCCGACAAGGTGCGACCTTTTAAATCGATAGAAAAGTATTGTACTACGCCGGAGCGCCGTGCGCTCTTTGGATTGGAGCTTTGACATGGCGCGTATAGATGCCCATTTACATGTCTTTGCACGCGCATCGGAGCAATTTCCGCGCGAAGGTTCGGCACTGGCACCGGCCGAGCGCGAAGAAACGGTAGAGAAATTTCTGACGGCGATGGAAGAAAACGATATAGACCAGGCGATGTTGGTGCAGATCGGCGGTGCCGAAATCGAGGAGCACGCCTATTTGCATCACTGTCTAGAGACGTATCCCGATCGCTTTCTGGGCATTGGTCTGCTACCGGCTAACTGCGCGGAGCCCGAAGAACATATGGATCGGTTGGCCGCTGCGGGTGGCATCGTCGGTTTTCGTTTGGGCACCTTAGGTGGTCCACGCGATCCATTTGCCGCCGTTGATGTGCGCGAGCTGGAGACCTATCGCATCTGGAAACATGCGGCCGAAAAAGACTATGTGCTCTGGCTTTATCTGCGCGCCGTCGATGCGCATTTGACGGCGTATTTGGTCGAGGCATTTCCGCAGGTCCGCGTGGTGTTTAATCACCTGGGGGTCTGTCCCGGCGCAGGTAAGTTCACGATTGATGAATACGGGCGTCCGCGCATTGATACACCCATGTATAACCCTTCTCAGCACACGGTCTATAGGCTTTCTCGCTACGAGAATGTGACGGTGCTGCTTTCGGGCCAGTACGCTTTTTCTAAAGAGCCCTACCCCTACAAAGATTTATTGGGTTGGCACCGGACGCTCTTTAATGATTTTGGCCCCAAGCGTCTGATGTGGGCTACGGATGCGCCGTGGATTTACCAAGAGCCGGGTTATGCCGCATTGACTACGGTGCTCGATGAGCTATTGCCTGCGATGACCGAGGGCGATCGCGCCGATATCATGGGGGGGACGGCGCAGCGCTTTTTGCGTTTCCCCGTGCGAAAGACTTGAGGGGTTGCCTAGCGGGCGCCTTGCTCGCGCTCGTGCTCTGGGCCGGGTGTGGCAACGACGAAGCTAAGCTTGAAGAATGGGCGGATGGAGCTTGGCGCGAGCGAGCTTTTAGCTCCTACGATATCGATGGCAAACGCGACGGAGATCGCACGCGCGCCACGGCGACCTTCACTTTGGCAAATGGTGAGAAGCTGCGGATTGAATTGATCGTTGGTTACGACCCCACGCCGGTCTTGGCCAGAAGCCGCTGGAGTGTGGATGGGCTTGTTTATCAGACTACATCGGTAGTTTCTATGGCATTGAAATTCACGGGAGGCCAGGGCGAAGGGCCCAGTTTGGGGGGGCGTTTTATGCTGGTAGCCGACGGGCAAAATCGCTTCCGAGTCGTGCTGCCAGTACTGCCAATTGAAAAAGTGCAGTGGAAGAGGGAGTAGGTAGAAGGCTTTCGAATCGCCCGTCCACGTGTCTTTGTGAAAAGCGGAGGTCGCCCGCCCTCTTTTAGATTTGCTGCTGGCTCCTCGCGTTGCCCTTTTGCGCTAGCATCCTATCTTCTGAGGCTGACCTATGACGGGAGATATATGCACATATGCAGCAGAGACAAGTAGATTTGGCGGTAATCGGCGCTGGACCCGCCGGGCAAAAAGGGGCCATCCAGGCGGCTAAATTGGGCAAGAAGGTCGTGGTGGTCGACCCCATGAGCCGGCTCGGCGGCGCCAGTCTCAATTTGGGAACTATTCCATCCAAAACGCTGCGTGAGGCCATCCTCGATTTGACGGGTTTTCGCAACCGCTCTTATTACGGTCGCGGTCAGGAACAGGCGCAGATATCGATCAATGATCTCAACTACCGTCTACAGAAGGTCATCGAAGACCAGGATGCACTTATCGGGCGCCAACTGGCAAAGAACGATATCGACTACGTGCATGGGGCCGGGCGTTTCGTCAGCGAGGACTGCATAGAAGTAGTCGACGGCAACGGCGATGTGGCAGAGGTTATCTGCGCCGAGCGTTTTCTGATTGCCACGGGATCGCGGCCGCGCAACCCAGAGGGCGTGCCCTTCGACGATACGACGATCCTCGACTCTAATCGCATAATAGCACTAGAGTATTTGCCGGAGTCGATGTTGGTATTGGGTGGCGGTGTCATCGGCTGCGAGTACGGTACGATGTTCGCGGCGTTGGGCACGCATGTTACGCTCATTGATAAATCCGATCGCCCTCTATCGCTCTTAGACGAGGGAATTGGCCGTCGCTTCGGCGAGTATATCGAAGAGATGGGCGTCGAACTCAAGATGCAACAAATTATCAAAGATATTCGTCGCACGGAAGATGGGCAGGCCGAAGTCGAGGTCGAGGGCGGTGAAGTGTTCCGCGCCCAGTGTCTGTTCTATGCCCTGGGCCGTCAGGCCAATATTGAAAGCTTGCAGTTGGAAAAGGCCGGCATCTGGCAAGATAGCCGCGGTTTTATCGATGTGAACCCGCTCTTTCAGAGCACCAACGATCGCGTTTACGCCGCTGGTGATGTCATTGACCGGGTCGCCTTGGCTTCGACGGCGATGGAAGAGGGGCGGTTGGCGGTGCGCAATGCCTTTGCACTAAGGACGCACCAGTTTCCCGAGTTCTTTCCCTACGGTATCTACACGATTCCGGAAGTTTCAGGCGTGGGGCCGACGGAGGAAGAACTGCAGGCACAGGAGATCAACTACCAGGTTGGTTTGGCCTATTATTACGAATTGGGTCGCGGACCGATAGCCGGCGATACGACGGGCATGTTCAAGCTGATCTTTCACGCCGAGACGCTAGAAGTGTTGGCCGTGCATATCATCGGCAGCAATGCCACCGAACTGATCCACATCGGGCAATTGGCGATCGATTTTCACGCGCGGGTGCACTACTTCATCAATCAGATTTTTAACTACCCGACCTTTGCCGAAGGCTATCGCATTGCGGCACTCAATGGTTTGAACAAATTGGCAGATCGCTACAAAGTCGACGAGTTGCCCTAATCGTGTTATGGACGGAGAGATTGGTGCGCTAGGTCAGTAGCCCGAGCGCCATTTCGGCTTGTTGCTCTAAGTCGATCTCGTCGCTGAAGGCTTTAGAGGTCGTCAACATGCCGGCGCCAAATATGAGTAACATCTGGGCCAATTGGTCGGCGGCTAGGTTGTTGCGGAATTGGCCTTGCTCTTGGCCGCGCGCAATCGTTTCGCTCAACATGCGTATCATGCGCTTGTGATGGCCTTTGAGTATCTCTGCGACTTGGCAGTCGTGGGGCCCCAACTCGACGGCGGTATTGAGTGCTAAGCAGCCGCGTTTTACCCCCTGTCCCTGGCACATTTCCACGCCTTTTTGCAGCCATGTTTCGATCCCGGCACGCGGAGAGGTAGCGGTTTCTACCATCTCGCGCATTTGTTTGTCCATGCCTTCAAGATAGCGTTCTAAGGCCTTGCAAAAGAGGTCGTGTTTGTCCTCAAATGCCTTGTAGATGCTGCCCTTCTTGAGGTTCATTGCTTCCATTAAATCGGCCATGGAAGTCGCCTCGTACCCCTTGGTCCAAAACGTGTTCATCGCCGCGTCTAGGACCTGGTCTATGTCAAATTCTCTAGGTCTTGCCATAATTGTTTCCTCGCTATAAAAATAAGCAAAGGAGTCTCGCGGGTCTACTGCACTAAAAGTAGTGTACGTATTCGAGTTGGGCGTAGTCGTCGCGGCGCAGGGCGGCGAGCGGGTCGTTCCGGTGCACGTTGGCAAAGAAGCGCGCCTCGATTTGCATTTTGCCATTCGAGTTGACGCGGCGCTCGGCTTCTAATGACCCAAAGAGACTTTTGCGGTCTGTATCTACTGCCGCGAAAAATAACATGTTGGTATCTTGAACATCATTAAAGGTTAGCCGCGTGCCGAAGGCGATATCGTTGTCGCCGACGGGAAAGAAGGGCGCACCGCGATCGTCGTACTGATATTCGCCGACCCAGCCCAGATCGAGGTTGGTGCCCAAGATGCCGACCTGGGTGTATTCGAAACCGCCGACGGCAGCCAGCGATAGGCCGTCTATGCCGTCGCGGCGCACGGTTTCGAGTTTGCCCAGCCAATCGCCGCGTATGTACTGCAATTCTAGACTAGACTGGTGCAAGAGGTCGTAGTAGGCGGCCAGGCCGTCGCCGTGCAGCGCAAAACGCGGCTCGCGACTCGTGCCGTAGAAATGCCCCAAACCCACATCGAAGTCGCCGAGTATATGGCTCCAGCGCACGGCTATATCCGGGTTCCACTCTTCGGCGTCGGCCTCGTAGACGACGCGCTCTACGACGGCGGGGCCGCGCGGGCGGCCCTCGATACCGGGGAAGCGGCGCTCGCGGAGATAGGGCAGTACAAATAGGTCGAGCGTGCCCCAATCGCGCAGCAGGGTCAACTGCACCATCGCCTGTCCCAGTTTGTCTTCGCCGTCTAAATTTTCCGCCAGATCACTCTGGTTTACGATATCGACCAAGTGCAGTGATTCCGTTACACCCCAGAACACGTGCCGCACACCTACGTAGAGATCGGCGCTGTCAAAGCTGCGCCGCCAGTAGAGCTCGCGCAGATCCATTTGCGTGCGCTCATCGTCGCCTTGGTCCCAGCGCAGATAGGGGGCAAATACCAAACGCTGGTCGCCCCAGTCGTGGAAGAACTCGGGGGCTATATAGAGCGAGCCGTTATGACCGTGTTGGCGGCTGTCGAGACCGTCGTGGGGAAATAGGCGCGCTTGGGCTCCGATTTTCCACGACAGGTCGGCAGCAACGGCAGCGTGCGCGCAGAATGCTAAGACCAGCAGTATCCGTAAAGTGCTCATTATTGCGCTAGCTTCCCCGGAAGTGAGTGTGTTTTAGTGCTTGTATTGGCTCGATACATCAGCGCGCTTGCGCCAGGCTGTTGCGGTTGAAGTCGCGGTCGCGGAAGCCGTTGCTAAAGACGTAGCCTTTCCACTGTAGCTCGGTGCTTTTGCCCGTCTTGTGGTTGACCATATGCCAGCTCTCGGCGCGCCAATATTTCTCTATATACTGGCTATAGCCCGAAACGGTCAGGGTCTTGAGCAAGGTGTCTCTGCGGTCGTAAAACTCGACCTTCCACACTCTGTATTCTTTTTGGTCAATCCATACTAATTGGCGTTTATAGCCCGATTTGGGGTCGGTGGGATCGCGTTCGATAACGAAGTGGTCGCGCTCGTCAAAGCGTTCGTCTTCTACATAGCGGTAGGTGTATTTTTCGATTTCTTGCGAACCGATATCTTCGTAGGAAAACTCGCTGCCGACAAAGGGGCCAGACTTGTTGCTGTTGGCGATGCGCTTGACCCGTTTGAGCGCGGGCAAGTAGAGCCATTGGTCGTCGGACCCTTCCTTGTGGGTAAAGGAGAGGAAGGCCGTGCCTTTGACGTCGCCCGGGTTGTCGAAGATGATCAGCGACTTGTCGCCGTCGTCTTTCTGCTCTAAGGTGCGCACCCGCATCTGGCGCTGGGTTTCCTGGCCGTGTTGGTTGCGCAGAACCATGTTCAATTCTGCCTTGAAGTCGCCAAATTCCGCGTCGCGGCGATCGGCTTCGCGGGCTATTTCTAAGCCGCGCTCTTCGGGTGTTTGCGCTATGGCGAACGTGGCGGTCACGATCAAGATGGACAAGGCGTGTCCCGTATATTGGAGCCATTTAGTTTTCATAGTTGTGTCTCCTAATGATATGTACTGCATAGTATGTATTGAGTAATATTTTTTAGCTGGCGGCGAGCGAGGCCCCGACGGGCAGGCTGTGCGTTTCTTCGCGAGACTGGCGGTCGAAGCGAATTAAAAGAGCCGGTAAGAGCAGAAAATCGGCGAGTAGGGCCATGGCAATCGAGATCGCCGTCAATAGGGCCATCAACGAATTGAGGCCAAAATCCGATTGCGCCAATACGGCGAAGCCGGCAACTAAGACCAGCGAGGTCGCTACGATGGCGCGGCCGACACTGGCAAAGGCATAACGCACGGCCTCGGGGGCATCGAGATTTTGTTCGTGCCGCGCGCGGCGGTACTTGCTGAGAAAGTGCACGGTGTCGTCGACGACAATGCCCAGACTCATGCCAGAGACCATAGCTACGGCCATATTCAGTTCGCCTACGAAAATACCCCAGATGCCGAAGGCCAACCCAGCTGGTAATAGGTTGGGCACCAGACTAATGACCCCGAGTTTAGTGCTCTTGAGCGCAAAGAGCAGGATGCCCGATATCAATATGACAGCGAGGAAGGTACCGATGAGCATGCTGCGGATATTGCGCTCGGCAATATAGGCAAACATGATGCCCGGTCCGATCCCCGTTGTTGTTAGTGCTGGAGCGTTGTCAATTAACCACTGCTCGCCGCGTTGGGCTACGGCCTTCAGGCGGACCGAGTCGAGATTTTCTAGGGTGACGACGACCTGAGTCGATGACTTGTCGATGTTGAGGCGGTTGTTGAGGTCGAGTCCATAGGGCAGCGACAATTCATAGAGCAGCAAGTACTGGGCGGCCAACTCGCGCTCTGCTGGCAGCTTGTAATAGGCCGGATCGTCGCCGTGCAGGTTCATGTTTAAGCGTTTGAAAGTGTCTGTTATCGAGTCGACGTGACGGACTTCGGGTTGGGTGCGAAACCAGGCGACAAAGGCGGCGGCTTGGGCCAAGAAGGCGGGGTCGCTGATGCCGTTGGAGCCCGGTGCCGGCAATGAGTACTGCACTTGGTAGGCGCCTGTAAGATGGGCTGAGGTCGCATCGACGTCTTGGCGATAAACGGTGCTTTCGTCGAAGTAGGCGACGAAATCGTCGTTGAGTTCGTTGGAGGGCACAAAGGCCAGTAGCAATATGGAAAAGGCCACCGAGCCGCCGAGTAAGGGGCGATTATTTGCTACGACCCAGTCG
>JBLHGI010000016.1:0-34774 GCA_047616505.1 Planctomycetota bacterium | reverse complement strand
CAACAGGGCTGCTGGTTTTGTCTATCGTCGCATTCGCCAAAATAGAACGGCAGCGCTTAACGCGAAGGACTCTAGGGCTCACCTTATCCATGGGGAGTGACGCCAAGTTAGTTCTTATTGTTTTCGCCGTGGCCGGCATCGGCATCTTGTCCTTTCTGGCCTATTTTAAATCCCGCGGCATCGATATCCATCTAGTGAATCCCTACACCGTGCTCGATATACCCCGGCTGCAAACAGCTCTCACAAACGGTGACTTGCGTGATCTATGTCTCAACTCCATTCCACATATAGTCGCCGTCTTAATCACCGCTCCATTTATAGAAGAGATCTACTTTTCCGGATTGGTCTTTGCCGCGCTGCGCAACCGCCTAGGGTTTGCCCTAGGCCTCGTGATCGCGGCAACCCTCTTTGCACTGCACCACGCCTATGCCGACCCCTTTAGGGACGGGCAACTACTCGCCTTTGGTATCCTCTTTGTATCCGAGGCGTTGTCCTTTGTCCTCTACCAAACCACCCGCTCTCTGTATCCCTCTATTGCCTACCACTTTCTGCGCAATCTCGCCGTCTTGTTTATGGAGCTTTCGGCGCTCGTCTGATGCGTCAACCTGCAACAAAAAGATTAAAGGAGCCGGTAAAATGGAAACCACGGAAACCATCGACACTCAACAGGAGATCGGCATCGCCGGCCGCATACTGCGCATCTTCTACGCTCCCGGCGAAACGTTTGCAGCAGTCGCTCGCAAGCAAAGTACTGCCGACTGGGTTGTGCCCGCTGTTCTGAGCGCCGCCGTCATGGTCATTTGCCTCGTTCTTGCCTCTCCCGTCATGACTGAGTTCAGACAACAAGCGATAGAGAAGCAGATGCAGGATATGCCCATAGAGCAGCGCGAGGTATTAAAGAGTTCGCAGGGCATGATGGAAACCGGCACGCTGATTGCCACGCCGATTATGACCTTCGTTATGCTCTTTATAACAACTGGCGTCTATCTAGTGATGGGCAAACTACTCGGCGCTACGCTCAACTACGGACAGATGCTAGCCATAAATGCCTATGCCATGCTAATCGCCATCCCTCAACAAGTGGTTAAGACACCGCTGATGCTGGCCAAAGAAACGCCTATGGTACAGATGGGTTTGGGCCTGGTCATGTCGGAAGAAATGCTACAGACTTTTAGCGGTCGCCTATTGGCCGCCATAGACCCATTTGCTATATGGAGCGTGCTGATCATCGGCCTAGGGTTATCCGTCGTCGGCCAAGTTGATCGCAATAAAGCCTATATCGGAGCGGCCCTTGTTTCGTTAGTCTGGCTGTCCATCGCCGTCTCAATCGGCGGTTTCACAAATCCTGCGAAGTAACGGTGGCAAACCCGCCCGCCCAGCGACGCAAGAAGTCGCTCCTATTTAAGCTACTCGTATTTTTGGGACTAGCCGGCTCCATAGGAGCCATCGTCTATCTCAATTTAAAGCAGAAAATACTGGAAGACACCTACGCTACGTTGCCTCTCAAACGCGGCACCGTCATCGACAAGCTAGCCGAGACGGGCACGATAGAACTGGTGCGCACGGTCGAGGTCAAGTCGACGGTGGCCGGTAAAATTATACGTCTGCCTATCGAAGCGGGCGACTGGATAAGAAAGGGCCAACTAATGGCCTTAATCGAACCCGACCCCAACCAGTCACTACAGCTCTACCAGAAGCGTTCATCCGTCGAGCGCAGCAAGATTGACCTGCAGGAACAAGAGCGCAATTTCAACCGACAGAAGACGCTCTTCGATCGCAAGATGTTACCGGCCAGAGACTTCGAAAATGCGCAGATGCGCCTAGCGCGCGCGCGCAGCAATTTTCGTTTAGCCCGCCTCGAAATGGATATCCTCGAAACCAAGGCCAATCTCGGTGAGAAGCGCGAAGGCCAGCCGCTCAACCTCGATGAATCGCACATCCAAGCCCCCATCGATGGCATCGTCATTCATCGCAATGTCGAAATAGGCGAGGTCGTCGCCTCAGGCCTTTCGTCGTACTCCGGCGGTACTGTGCTCTTCGAAATAGGTGACCCCAGCCAAATGATCGTGCGCGGCGATATTGCCGAGATCGATATTGGCAAATTGCGCAGTGAATTAGAGGTAGGAATCGTCGTCGATGCTTACCCGGATACTACGTATCACGGTCGCGTCCGCTGGATTGCCCCCGTGGGTCAGAAAAAACAGGGCAGCACCATCGTCACCTTCGATATAGAAATAGAAATCCTCGACCACGAGCCGCGTCTGCGCCAAGGCATGTCCTGCGACCTCGACATCGTCTTTAGCAACCGCGACAGCACGCTGTATTTGCCCGTTGAATCCGTAATAGAAGTCTTTGATGATCAAGACAGTGAAGAAGAAGTCAAAGGACGCCGCGGCCGTTTTATAACCTATGTGGTCCGCGACTCGACGCTGACCGCCCAAACGGATAGCAATCAAATAGGCGATGCCGTGCAAAAAGCTCCAGCGTCTGCCGATTCGACCGCTCTCACCCACACCGACAGCAGCACAGTGCCCACGGGTTTTGTATTGAGCCGATTCACAGAAGTCGAACTGAAGATTGGTTTGGAGACCTCTACGCGCTTAGAAATTCTCTTCGGTCTGGAACCAACAGATCGCATCGCCGAAGATCTGCAGCTAGTGCGCCGTAAGCAACAAAGTGCAAACGAACCGACTCCAGAAACTCCCTGACATGATCTCCTTCGAACCCATGCTCGTTGGTTTGGGCCAACTGCGCGCCCACAGGCTGCGCTCGTTGCTGACGCTACTGGGCATCGTCATTGGCGTGGCCGTCGTCATCGCCGTCGTAGCATTAGGTGAAGGGTTAAAGCGCACCGTACTCGGTGAATTTGCATCCAGCGGCGGCGCCGGGGCCATACAAGTACAGCCACCACAGCAATGGGAAAGAAAAGGCGGTCGTTGGGTGCAGCGCCCATGGCAAGAATATTTGACGACAGCCGATCTAGAGGCCTTGCGCGAAGAGACGAACGACGTGCGCGCCTTTGTGCCCACCATAACGGGTAGCGCCCAGCTACAGTACCAAAAGACCACACTCAGCACTAGTTATAAAGGCACTTCTGCAGCTTTCGACAAAGACCTCGATTGGCCGCTGGTCATGGGCCGCACCCTAAGCGCCGAAGACCTGCGCTATGCCCGCCGCGTCTGCGTGCTCGGTCACAAAATCTACGAAGACCTCTTCCACGGCGCCCCTCCCTTGGGCCAAGAGATCAAATTCAACGGCGAGCGCTATTTAGTCATAGGTGTATTAGAAAAACGCGTGCGCTTTGGCCGCGACGAAGGCAACCTGGTCTTTATACCCTATTCTACGGCACAACAACGCATGACGGGGACCGATCGCCTGGCCGAGATTAGCCTCTTTGCCGAGCGTTTTGAAGCCGTCGACGAAATTGTCGAAGCCATCCGCCGCGTGCTGCGCCGCCGCCACGAGCACGGTGACGAATTCAAAGTAGAAACGAGCCGTCAGCAGATGGAGAGCGCCAACAAGGTCATCGGCGTCATGCAACAGGTCGCCGGCGGCATCGCCGCTGTTTCGCTTTTAGTAGGCGGCATTGGCATTATGAATATCCTGCTGGTCTCCGTCACCGAGCGCACGAGAGAGATAGGCATCCGCAAAGCGCTCGGCGCCAAAAGGCGCCACATTCTCGGACAGTTTTTGGCCGAGTCCATCGCACTGAGCCTGATCGGCGGGCTATTGGGAATCGCCGTGGGGTTTGGGCTGGGATTGGGAGTGGCCGCGCTGATCCAATCGCTGGCACCCGATTCGCCCTTTGCCAGCGTCGTCTCTCTACAGTCTATTCTGTGGGCCGTGGGGTTTGCCGCTGGTATCGGCATCTTCTTTGGCGTTTATCCGGCGGCGCGCGCCGCGCGTTTAGACCCAGTAGAAGCGTTGCGCTACGAATGATCTTCTTAGCGTCCATCCGCATTGCCCTAGAACAAATCTGGGCCAACAAGCTGCGCACCATGCTGACGCTCTTGGGCATGCTCATCGGCGTGGGTTCCGTTATCGCCATCGTCTCCATCGGCGAGGGCATGCGCCGCATGGTCATCGCCGAATTTGGCAAACTCGGCGGCGATAGCGTCGTCTATATTCTGCCGCAGCAAAGAGTGCTCAAAGACGGCCGCTGGGTTTCTTCATCCCATTTTCGCCGCTTTACGATGGACGACCTCTACGCCGTGGAATCCGTCTCCGACCGAATTGTCGCCATCTTGCCTGCACTGCAAAGCAGCGCCAACTTGCAATATCGCAAAGCCAGTTACCAGGGCGCCTTGGTGGCGACCTTACCCGCTCATGCCACGGTCTACAATTGGGACATTGCAGAAGGCCGCTTCCTCATCGATCGCGACTTAGAGCAAATGCGCCGCGTCTGCGTCTTGGGTCAGGAGGCACGCGACGAGATCTTTGGCGAGGGTCCCTTCTTGGGGCGCGAAATTAAATTGAATGGCCAGCGCTATACCGTCATCGGTCTTATGAGCGAGCGCAAACTCTTTGGCAACGATTTTGGCAACCAGATATTGGTCCCCGTCACCACGGCGCAGCGACGCCTCTTTGGCAACAAGTATATAGGGGGTCTTATCGCCCATGCCCATAGCGGTGAGGACGTACCCGCCATCACCGCCGCCATAGAGAAGGGTTTGCGCAAACGCCACGGCCACCAAGCGCAGTATCAGATAATCAGCGGCCGCAGCATACTCGAGCAAGTCGAGCAAACGATCCTAATCATGAAGATGGTCACCGGTGGCATAGCCGCCATCTCTCTGCTCGTCGGCGGCATTGGCATCATGAATATCATGCTCGTCTCCGTAGCAGAGCGCACGCGAGAGATCGGCATCCGCAAGGCACTCGGCGCCAAACCGGCGACGCTACTCTGGCAATTTGTATTGGAATCGATCACGCTGAGTCTAGTCGGTGGGCTGCTCGGCATCGGCTTTGGTTATGGCCTAGGCGAGGCGCTGTCCTATGCCATCGACCGCTACGCCGACCAACAATTTCCCAGCGTAATTTCTGCCGACGCGACCGTGCTAGCGCTATGCTTGTCTACTGCCATTGGCCTGTTCTTCGGCATCTACCCAGCCTCACGTGCCGCCAAATTAGACTCAGTTGAAGCCCTGCACAGCGAGTGATTACTGCTTATTTAAACAGAATTATACACCTGAAATCAGCTTAAGGGCGAGGGGGTGTTGATAAAAGAGGTTATTGCTGTTTGAGGCCCACAGGGCCGAGTTGCAATGTTCTTTTTTATCAATGCCTCCTCGACCACTAACCTCTTTTTCATCGGCGATATTACAACAAAATGAACACCCTAATCGAACTAGAAAACATCAGCAAAGTCTACCGCGGTGCCGAAGACGTCTACGCCCTGCACCAAATAGACCTAACCATAGAAGACAACGAATACGTCGCGCTGATGGGCCCCTCGGGATCGGGCAAGTCCACGCTGATGAATATTATCGGCTGCCTCGACACACCGAGTTCGGGCACCTACCAATTGGCGGGAACGGACGTATCGAGCATGAACGCCAACGAGCTAGCCGAAGTGCGCAACCACCGCATAGGTTTTGTCTTTCAGACCTTCAATTTACTACCGCGCGCCAGCGCTTTACAAAACGTCGAATTGCCATTGGTCTATGCCGGTATGCGCCGCCGCCAGCGCCGCGAAAGAGCCGAAGAAGCACTGGAGCGCGTCGGCCTAGCCGACCGCATGCAGCACCACCCCTCGCAGCTGTCTGGCGGCCAGCGCCAACGCGTAGCCATTGCCCGCGCTCTGGCCAATCGCCCGTCTCTGCTCTTGGCAGATGAACCGACGGGCAATCTCGACTCGCGCACGGGCGAGGAAATCATGGCTCTGTTTAACGCGCTCTACGCCGAGGGAAACACCGTACTATTAGTAACGCACGAGCCCGAAATCGCCGAATACGCAGAACGCCTAATTCGCATCCGCGACGGGCTAATCGATTTGGATGAACGCCACAATAAATAAACGACTAGTTTTACTGGCAAGCTCGGCCAAAGTACAGCACCAATAAATCGTTATTCGACCCAGATCCGCACCTGCATATCATCCCCACCATAGACGAAGATCTCCTGCGGCGGCACGGGACCACGCGCCAGATCATCTAATAACCCCTGCGCCGAACGGCCCTGCTTTTCTAAGAGCGCCACACCGTCGGGGGGAATCAGCTCCGGCAGTCGGACTAGCGCTCGCGCCGGAAAACGCAGCTGCACCCGTTGCTCGCCGTCGCGCACGACGCGCACACACAAAAACTCAACCAAACTCAAGTCTAGCTCCGCTTCGTCCGAGCGCACCGTATCTACACTCGACACAGGAACGACACTATCCCGCCAATAGGGAGTCGTCACCGCGTGCCAATTTAAAGGAATTTTCAGCAGCTTCAGATACTGCAAGAGCCCTTGGAAACCGCGCATGAGCAATAACAAATCAGCGGGACCCGCCAAGCGCAGCACCATGCGCTCTTCGCCCAATAATTCCTGCAGGCGCTCGCCCAAATTCCAATCGGCCAATACAAAGGGAGCCCGCGCTAAAAAGGGCGCAAAGAGCAGCTGGTTTACGACGGACAAGCGCGGTCGAATAGCTTCCAACAGCGCCCCATCAAAGCCCAGTGCCATATAACCATCCCACGGATCTAACGAATCATCGTCGGCCGCTCTAATCAGATAGCACAGCGCATTACAGCGCTCGGGAGCCAAGCGATACAGACAGCCAAAATCGTAGAGTACCACCTGCGACTGCCCGGCTGCAAAAATAAAACGAATATTGCCCGGGTGCGGATCGCCATGCAAAAGACCACTGTGCAAAAGACCATGGGCAAAGAGGCGCAGCAAGTTCTCGGCCGTCGACTCGCGTCGACTCGCGTCCCAAACCTGGGCGACCTCCTCAATAGATTGCCCCGTTTTATAGCTCATCGTCAGCACCCGACCCGTGCTCAGATCCTCTAGCGGCTCGGGCACCCATGCCAAATCGGTCAAGCCACCGAGAGAAGCGGCGTACGCGCGCAGGTTCTCAGCCTCCGCTCGATAATCTAGCTCGCCTATGAGTACCTCGTGCACGTGGTGCTGGTAGGCCGTTAGATCAAAGCCTTTGCGCAGGTTACCCACCGGTGCACTCAGCCAACCCAATGCATATAAATCCGCTTCAATCGCCTCTTCAATTCCCGGATACTGCACTTTTACGACGACGTCATGGCCCGCCTTTGTACGCGCGCGATGCACCTGGCTCAGGGAGGCACCAATGCCTTCTTGGGCGAAGTCCGCAAAGAATTCTTCTAAAGAACCCCCCAACTCTTCTTCCACGATCAGCTGCACTTCTGTAAAGGACAGCTCGCCCTTCCCTTCGGCCAGCGAACGGTAATCCGATTGCCCCGTAGTTATTTCGTTGAGCGCTAGGATCTGCCCCACTTTCTGCGGCAGGCCGCGCAGCTGGCCCAAACGCTCGGCGACAAACGCGTCTGATTTTTTTCCCAGCAAACGCCGCCACTGGCTTTGCGCCGCCAAGGCGGCAATGCGCAATGTCCTGCTGTATTTACCTCGTTGCATGGGTTATATCAGCCTGGTAGGTCGCTATTAGTCTATATAAAATTTCGGTTCGTAGGCAAAGGTCGGTGGGCCGCATCACTCACCCTCTAACGTGTGATTCGCCATCGACTCCAACACTTTTAAGATGGCGATGTGGTCGGCCTTGCCATCGCCGTGCGCCAGGCAGCCGTTGTATAAATGCCAGGTATTCGTCGTATTCGGCAGCACCATGCCGAGCGTCTTGGCCGCATCGACCGCTAACCCTAAATCCTTCTGCTGCAGCTCGACGCGGAAGCTCTGCTCAAAATTGCGGTCGAGCATGCGCTGGCCGTGATTTTCGAGGATGAGCGAATTGGCTGCACCCCCCATAAGCGCCTCGCGCACTTTGTGCGGATCGGCCCCGGCTTTAGAGGCAAAGAGCAGCGCCTCGGCGACCGCTTCAACTGTAATGCCGACGATGATCTGGTTGGCGACCTTGCACACTTGCCCATCGCCATTGCGCGTGCCGATCAACGTGATCGTAGTACCCATAACCTCAAAGAGCGGCCGGATGTGTTCAAAGGCGGCCTGCGGTCCCCCGACCATAATGGTGAGTTCACCCGTGATGGCGCGGCCGGCACCGCCGGATACCGGCGCGTCTAGATAATCGCAGCCCAATTTATTAATGCGCTGGGCAAAGTCGACCGTCGCCGTCGGCGAGATAGAACTCATATCGACCACGGTCTTATCGTCACTCAGGCCAGCGGCCACGCCGTCGTCTGCAAAGAGCACGATCTCGACGTCTGGCGTGTCCGGCACCATAATAATGACGATATCCGCTGCCGCCGCGACTTCGCGATTGCTCGCTTTGACCACGGCACCCCCATCGATCAACTCCTGCGGTAAGGGTGGATCAAAGTCGACGATGACTAAAGCATACCCGGCGCGCTGCAAATTGAGCGCCATCGGACCACCCATAATACCCAGACCAATAAATCCTACAACAGGCTTTTTACTCACAATATTCTCCTCGACGGCTACGCCGCCCAGCTATTATAAATCCTTTTCCTCGGCAATCGTGTCCCAGCCGGCAATGCTCACGCTGTCTTCGATCTCGCCGATGGCGATATTGGCAAAGGTCAGCGCTAGCGTGCCTTCTTCTAAATGGCCACCAAAGCCGTTGCGCTCATCGGAGAAATCGATGTGGCAATGCACCTTGCCAGCAAGTATATAGCCATTAAAAGAGCAGATATCTAGGGGCTGAATGCTCTGCGGATAGCTCTCCTTGGGCGGCAGCTCGTTGCTCATAACCACGTGAAAATGGGAATGGCTCGAAGAACCAAACCCCGTCAGAATCAGCCCGTTTTTGATGCCGTGCTCTGCTACGGCCTGGCGCAAACCCAACAAGATATCCTCGCCCGGTGCAATGCGCACGAGGATCACACGCTGCATACTTGTTTCGCGCGAAATCATTTTGCTCTCCTTTTTAAATAGGAACTGCCGGCTCTACATTTCCTCGATAGTCTTTGGCTATAAAATAGCATCGCAGGTAGCCATGGCAAAAATGAACTTAAGCAGAGACCAGTTCTTCTCCCTGATCCAGGCCAGTAGGAAGACCATCTACAAGATCTGCCATTCCTATTGCCGCACTCCAGAAGACAAACAGGACATCGAACAAGAAATTATCCTGCAACGGTGGAAATCGGCCGAGCGCTACGATGTGCAGCACAAAGTATCCACGCCTCGATATTGCATCGCGCTCAACATCGGCATTTCTTTTTTCCGACCATCCCGTCTCTGAATCCCGACCTTCATTTGCTATCCTTCTGCCAACAGCACTTCTTAATAGGCAAGCACCGAAACTCAGCTACAACAACACAGACAAAGCCAATCACATCATGACCCGGCTAGTACAGGTCTCCATCCTACTCGCTTGGACCCTCATTGCTTCGGCTCAGACCCGCCTAGATACCCTCAACACGCTCCGGCCCCAAGCCAGCAGTAGTGAGCGAGTGATGATAGAGAGCGAAATGGCGGCCCTAATCGCCAGAGCCGAAGCGGTACGGCAGCTAGAGCAGCGCGGCGACCTAACGGGAGCCGCCTTATGCCCACACGAATCTCGGCCTGCTAAACTGGCGCACCGGAGACTACGAAGAGGCCCTGCCGCACTATCTGCGCAGCCTAGAAATTCGCCGCCAACTCGGCGACAGTCTGCGCACGGCTAGCACCCTCAACAATATCGGCATTCTCTATTACCAGTGGGTCGCCTACGAACCAGCGCTGGACTATTGTTTACAGTCGCTAACCATTCGCGAAGAGATCGGCGATCTAATTGGCATAACCCGCGTGCTCAATAATATAGGCAGGACCTACCAAGATCTGGGCGATAGCGAACGAGCAATGGAATCATTTGCCGAAGCCCTAACTCGCAGCGAAAAGCTCGACGCGGCGGCGGTGCGCGGTTATGCCTTGCACAATATCGGCACCGTGTACCAACAGCGCGGCGCGTATGAAGAAGCCCAAACCCATTTCGAGCACGCCCTAGCGGCCTACCGCAGCGTAGACGATGCAGGCGGCATCACCTTAGTGCTCAACGCCACCGGGAAATTGCACAACGTGCGCGGTCGCTACACCGACGCCCGCGCCGCCCTCTACAAATAGTACGACAGCTTGCAAGATAGTCTCTTCACCGATCGCGCCAATCGCCGCCTCACCGAAATGCGCACTCGCTACCACAGCGAGCGCAAAGAGCGCGAAAACATCGCGCTGCGGCACGAAAGCGGACAACAGCAGGTGACCATCGACCGCCAGCAGCTCGTATCGGTGCTCGGCGGCATCGTGCTGCTCTTAGTGCTGGCCTCGCTGGCACTGCTCTACCGCACACAACGCAGCACCGCCCGCCACAACTACCAATTGGGCGAAGTCAACCAAACGTTAGAAGAAAACAACGCGCGCCTAGAGCAAGCCCTCGACCAAGTACAGACACTGAGCGGCCTGATCCCGATCTGCTGCCAACTGCAAAAACATTCGCGACGACGAAAGCTATTGGGAACGCTTGGAAACCTATTTACTCAAACGCGCAGACGCCCAGTTTACACACAGTATCTGCCCCAATTGCGTGCGCGAATTCTATCCCGACTACGCCGACGAGATCAACCCAGACACCTTTCAAAGCTAACGCCCGCGCCCGCGCGCCAGCAATCAACGACAGCCAATCGGCGACGTCGAGACAACGATATTATCGAAGTAGCGCTCTTGCTCTATGGGCGAACCGGCGTTCCAATAGTTCTCAAAGAAAATGGCGTTGAGCGCGTAGTCGTCATACACCCCCACAAAATCTAGGCTATCGCGACGCGCTTCGAGCTGCCCGTCGACCCAGAACTCTTGCACCCCATTTTTCTCGCCCTTATCGTTGAGGCGCACATGGGCCTCGACACAGCGCCAGCGCCCCGATTCCCGGGTCGAAAAAATGGCGCTCTGGCCCGAGCGAAAACCCAACCAACGCAGGCGATCAAAATCGTTATAGCCCTCGCAGACGACGAGGCCATCGCGCACGCAGGAGGCCGGGTCCAAAAGCAGGTGCTCCTCGGCGTCGCTCCACAGATGCGCGATCATCGCCTGCGACCAATCGTTCGCGGCGCTAAAGACCGTGGCGCGAGAGAGCTTGGCGGGGCTACCGCGCCAGCCTTCTTGGTGTTTGAGATACATGCGATAATACACTTCGTGAAAGTCCTCGTCGCGGCGGATTCCATTGTCCATATAGGTAATTGGATTGCGACCAAAACCGAGCTTAAAACCACCCGCCCCCACTTCACCCACCTGCCAGCGCGCGCGCATACCGCGCGAAAAGCGCACGCCGACACTATCGCGCAGCACAAAGCCGCCGTCGTTATCGCCGTATTCAAAGTAGCGGCCAGCAGCGACTAAAGGACCGGTCGATTCGAAGTCGTCGCAGAAAATCCACTCGGGGTGCAGCGTCTGCCATTTGCTGCATTCATTGGCCGCTGCGAGTTCGAGCAAAACCATCTCGTCGGCATCGGCCGTAGGTTTTGAAGAAGCCGAACACGCCGTTAATAATAGTACTATCGCAATAAACCGCATGGAATCACCCATAGGTACTAATTACGCCGGTGCGTCAGTGCTCCACGCCTGCGGCTGTCCCACCTGCGTGATGATCTGGCCCTGTTCTACCGCGGCCTCCCAGGCCTGCATGATCACCGGGCCGTCGTGGGGCGCACGAATTTCCCAACCGGCATCGTCAACGCGATCAAAATCGTGCAATAAACCCAGCAAGTCCCCTTGCTCGACCGAGACATCTACATCTACGGTGGGCTCAAAAATGCCGTTAAAAGGAGCTATAATGCTGCACTGAGGATCCGAAGTATCCGCCTTGATCTGCTGCTGGTAGTCGACGTGCTCGTTAGTGGGAAGAGCGCCGTTGAGTTGTCCTGATTTAATACACCCCCAGAGGATTCCCTGGCGCGCCATGGCAACCCCTCGACGGTTTACGGCCGCGCCAAAACCCAGCTCCGTACCCACCGTAATCTTGCCCAGCTTTTCGGCCGTGCTACACAGCAGGCCCGGGGTCTCGTCCTGATATACCATCGTGAACTTGCAGCCAAAGGCGCGGGCGTGTTGCTCCGTCATGCGCAGCTGTTCGGGATCGGGCAAATGATGGAAAGAAGTCAGGGGCTCAAAGCGCCCGACGCGGCCCCCGGAGTGGATATCGTAGACCACGTGCACGTGGGGAAAGAGCAGGCGGTTTACAAAGTCGGCCACGCGCGCCGTATAGTTGCCTTTTTCCTTGCCGGGAAAGGCGCGATTGAGGTTGCCGGAACTCGGCTCTTCAAACGGAGTCTCGCGCTCCATCGCTTTAAAAGCGGCCACATTCAGCACCGGACACAGGACGATGCGACCGCGCACAGCGGCGATATCTATTTCGCGCAACAAACTCTTAATCGCGACAGGGCCTTCCAACTCGTTGCCGTGGGTAGCGCCGCTGGCAAAGACGCCGCGCCCCGCCTCGGCATTGGGTCCGACCATCACGGTGAGGGGAATGAGAAAATGACCCCAGATCGTCGGGTGCTCGATCGTCACGTGATAGTCTCGACGACCGGGCGTTACAAAGTCCACTGCGGCTGGTTTGGCGAGCATTCGAGCCATAACGGTGCTCCTATTTAAAAAGATCGGCGGATACTTGTCATAGCCGCCAGCGCGTCGTCATAAGACAAGGTTTCTCTTCTAATACTTCGCGTTGATAATAAACGCTTAACAGCGACCCGTCGGCACATTCCACCGTCGCCGGATACCCCAAGTCGGAATTGGGCCCATCGTCGCGCAGCACGATCTCGTTTTGGTAGTCCCACGTCTGGCCACCGTCTGCCGAAACACAGGCGCGCTCGCCGTAGGGCGCGTGGCGATAGCTATAGGTCACGACGATGCGGCCATCGCGCAAGCGCAGCAGGTGCGGCGGTTTGCCGAGAATTTCGGTCGCGCGCGGCGCACTCCACGTATGGCCCCCGTCAAAAGAATCAAATTGCCACAAATGCCCGCTCAGTCGCCCCTCGACATAGGGCTGTTCTTCGTGGCGCGCCATGCCCAACAAATGCCCGTCGGCCACTTCCACAACGTGTGGCTCACCCAAATAACGCAAGCCGCCTTCGTCGCTCGGTATCGCCTCCGGAAACATCGAGATCCGCGCAATGGCCCGCCATGTCCGCCCCATATCCAGCGATTCGGTGCAGACGATAGCGCTCGACTTATCGCTGCGGTGATAGCCCTCGTTGCCGACAAAGACAAGCCGACCGTCGGCCAGCACATTGGGACCATGCGGCGCCGTACCCGGCACGGCAATCGGCTCCTGCCAAGTGCGGCCATTATCCGTCGAACGCCGTATCCAGTGGCCGCGCTTGACCAACTGCGAATCCGTCGTGCTCTCCTGCGTCCACTCAGCCACCGTCTCCGGGGCAATCTGTCCTAAGTGCTCGCGCCAAGCCGCCGGCAGCGTCTCGTCTACCGGGTTGCACCAGGTGGTAAACCAGCTCACAATCAGCGTGCCGTCTGGGCACACACACAGACCCGCATCGCGATCGTCCAACGGCGAGTCATTGACCAGTTCTGGCTCAGACCAGCTCTGGCCATCGTCCGGCGAACGCATGAGAAAGGTCTTGCCATACGGGCAGACGTGCCCCTCGCGGTCGCCTGAAAAAACGACCAAGAGCTCGCCCGTAGCCGTCTTCGATATCATCGGCCACGCCACGTAACGATCCGGGTTTTTGTGGATGACCTGCGAGGATAGAATTTCCATGTCTTAATCTTCACCCCGATCCTGCGGCACAAATCCCGTCACTTCTCTAGCGTGCTCCAAGTCCACCCAGCGATATTTATTATCGGACAGGGCAAAACAGATATCGTAGACGGGCTCCGCCGTTTTTACCAGTGCGCACTCGAAGCTGCTGACGATATCGCGGTGACTGCACCAAATAGAGTTCGAAAAAATGCCCGAGGCGGCGTTCTCTTTGTTGACCCAGCCAATGCGCAGACAAATCACCGAGAGGTCGTGGGCGTCGTTGTAGGTGCGACAGGCGCCTTCGGCCCACACCTTGCTCATCGAATAGGGCTCGGTCGGACGCACCGGATCCGTGTGTTTGACGAGCGCAAAACTATCTGGAATATCCTCGACGCGCCCGTCGCGAATCGCCTTGTAGGGCTCGACAAATTGCCCATAGCCCCAGGTTGTCATAATCGAACTAGCGTAGACTAGGCGGCCGATACCGTGCTTGCGACAGGCCTCCAACACGTTATAGGTACCGCGAATATTGCTCTCTAATACGTCTTCAAACGTGTCTTCCGGACCCGGCACGGCAGCGATGTGTAGCACCGCATCCATGCCTTCTAAGGCATTCTCTATTGCCTGGGCATCGCCAATATCGGCGATGCAAAAATGGTCTTCGGGAATCTGCACGCGCACACTCTCGTCGGCGCGGCGCGAACTCATGATACGACGGCCGCTGCCGTAGAGATCATAGCGCTCTGGCCACTGGCTCAGATGCCGATAGACGAGGTTGCCGATGAGCCCATAGGCGCCGGTTATATGTACTTTGAGCGGTATATTCGTCATATTAGCCCTCTCTCTTATCAATGAATTTCAATATTTGAATAAACAATTTTTTTTGATAAAAAGTGTGTGCTACCGAGCTTGCGCCATGTCTGAATCCCGCGATGCATTTTCCAGCGACTCGTCATTCTACAAATCCTCCAGCGCCTGATCGAGCACGCTCAAAGCAAAGTCCACGTCGGCCCGCGTTATACATAGCGGCGGTTTTATACGCAGCACGTTGCCGTCCAAACCGCCCTTGCCCAAAAGCACTCCCAGCGTGCGCGCACGTTCTAATAATTCGGCCGCTTGCACGCGCGCCGGTTCACCATCGCGTATCAATTCTACTCCCAACATCAGCCCGTGGCCACGCACTGCGGATACGAGATCGTGGCGCGTCTGTAGATCTTCTAACCCCGCCTTGAAATAGCCACCGACGACGCGCGCATTCTCTTGCAAACCTTCCTCTTCAATAACATCCAACACAGCCAAGCCCTGCGCCATGCTCACGGGATTGCCGCCAAAGGTGTTAAAGTGTAGACGCTCTTTGAGCGTCTCAGCCACTTCTCGGCGCGCAGTGACGGCAGCCAACGGCACGCCGTTGCCCAAACCCTTGGCCATCGTGACGATATCGGGCACAATACCAAAGCGCTCAAACCCCCAATAACTATCGCCGGTGCGGCCAAAACCCGTTTGCACCTCATCGGAAATGCACAAACCACCGCGAGCGCGCACCACCTCGTACGCGCGTTGGAAATACGCGGCATCGGCCCCCACTACGCCACCGACGCCCTGCAGCGGCTCCGCTATAAAGGCGGCCACGTGACCGGGGGTCGAAAAGCGAATGGTGTCTTCTATATCCGCAGCATCTTCCCAGCTCACGTGGTGCACCCCATTACTGTGGTGCAACGGGTATTTCCAGGTGTGATGCGAGTTCAACGTCTGCATGCTAGAGGTGCCGCCATGGTAGGCATTACGCAGGGCCAACACATCGTGATGGCCGCTGTATAAGCGTGCCATCATCAGCGCCAAATCGTTGGCCTCGCTGCCGCTATTGACGAAATACGTGACCTCTAAACCAGCGGGCAGCTTCTCGGCCAAGCGACGCGCTAATTCGCCCATCAGGGGATTGAGATAAATAGTCGTCGTATGCTGTAGACGCTGCATCTGCTCGCGCGTGCGCGCGATGATCTTGGGGTGGCAGTGACCACAGGAGACGGTGACAATGCCGGCGAAAAGGTCTAGATAGCGGCGACCCATCTCGTCGAAGAGATACTGCATATGGCCATCGACGATCATCAGCGGTTCTTTGTAATAGGCAAATACAGCCGGATTACAATAGCGGGCGCGCAGGGCTAATACCTCGTCGCGCGCAGGACCAACATAAGGGGCCGGTGTGTAGTCACAGTGCGGCAGTACTGGCTCTCTACTCATGGTCTTACCCTCTCTCACCATCCTGCGCCGCTGCCATATAGTTGACGATTTTTGTACCACCGGGATAGGGCTGAACCTCGTATTGTTTCACCGCTTTCACCTTTCTCAGTATCTGTCCGATATGGTCCGTCGCGCGCAGCGCCTCGGCGAGATACTCATTCACCGCGCTGCCCTTACCCTCCAACTCCACCCCAATTAGCTTCAGATAGCCGACAATAACTTGTAGCGGTTGGTTGATCTCGTGTGACGCGCCACCGACTGCTTCTGCCAATGTCTTGGTGCGCTCCGCTTCGAGCAATTTATCCTGTAGCGCTTTTGGTTCGTCGTAGGCGCGCACCAACTTGTGCATCGCCTGCTGTAAATCGAGCTGCGTGCGCACGCGCGCCAACAGCTCAGGCGTATTAAACGGCTTCGTCACATAATCGACGGCACCCGACTCAAAGCCTTTTATAATATCTTCGCTTTCGACCCGAGCCGTCAGCAGGATCACCGGTATAGCGCACGTCTCCGCCTGTTCTTTTAGACGCGCGCAGACGGCAAACCCATCCATACCCGGCATCATCACATCCAAGAGCACCAAATCGGGGCGCTGCTGGGCGGCCATCTCCAACGCCTGTTCACCGTCGCGAGCAATGCCAACTAAATAGCCTTCATCTTTGATCAGCATACCCAGTAAACGCACATTTTTCGGATTGTCGTCCACTATGAGAATGAGCGATTTTTCCTCTTCCATTTATGATCTCGTCTCTTCAACCGAGGCACTGAGACGAGTGCACAGCGCCGGATAAGTCTCCAAGGTTTGCTGTATCTCTTCCACGGCAAAGCGATCTACTTGGTCGCTCAGCTCACTCGCCCAATCCGCCAGTTCAGCACAAGAATGGAGTTCGGCCAATGCACTCACCTCTTCAGCAAAAGTCTCTACGTGATTTATAATGGATGTCTCAAGCGCTTTTTTCCACGCCTGCCATAGCTCGCCATTGAGCGCCTCCACTAGCGCTGGCGCAGGATGCACCGGTACCGGACTCCGCCATACCACTCTTGCCCTTTGCACCAGTAAAATTCTCGGGGCTAATCGAGCGCGACTGCGCGTTAGAGAGAGTCGAGAGTTGCTGCATCATGATTAGCGAACCTTTCGTCTCTCGCCCAAGATAAGGCGATCGGTTATCCTACTCATAATTTCCCTGCATAATCTGCCGCGCCGCACAGACCGACGCAACCGCGAACAGATCGGGATTGATCGCACCCCCCACGATACTGTATTATATAGCCATTACCCTGTCCGGAGGATACGTCCCGTGCACATCCTGATCACCATACTCGGCTATGGCACCGCCATCTTCAGTGCCTGTTTTATCCTGATCTTTACCTCCATCCTCTTCGACGAAGAAGAAGAGAATACCAATGGCACCATAGCGGCCATGGCCATCTTCACCGGCACCTTGGCCGTTGGAGCCTACATGGTTCGCGTCAGCCATCGCCAGCGCGACGAAAAACGCGAGAAACAAATCCTGCAACTGGCCGCCGATAAGAGCGGGCGCGTCACCGCCGAAGAAGTTGCAATGCTCAGCAACCTCAATGTCGAAACATCCCGCAAGATACTCGATGACCTCTGCCTACAGGGAGCAGCGCAATTGCAAGTCACCGCCGAGGGCGTTATGGAATACGTCTTCTACGGCCTAACCACCCCTGAGCTTTCCACCAAACCCGATACGCCCTAACGCCATTTACACGGAGCAAAAGATGCAAGACTATTCGCACATACAGAAACCAGATCTCGGCTACCGCTACGAATTCTCCACCGACGAACTCGACCAAATGGACGCCGAAATCGAGAAAGGGGATCGCCAATTGTTCAATCGCTATCTCAACTTTTTTGACCAGGCCTTCTTTTTTGACCAGGCCTTCAATATCGCGCGGGTTAAAGGCGTCTTCCTGTGTGCTGTTAACCGCCAGCGTGCCGTTGGGAAAAGGCACGTCAACGACGGAGCACACTTCTTTGCGCATCACATCGCGCCACGTCTCGATCTCCGCCCGGTTGCGGCGATAGAGCGGTTTGGCTTCTTCGATAGCATGGCGCAATGAGGCTGGAATTTCTTCGTGCTCGTGGCGCTGCAAACCATCTTTGGTAGTATAGAGATCTATGCGCCGCCCACGCACTATACCGAGCAGGTTAATACCGCAGCTATAATAGTCGATCAGCCCGGCCATTTATTTTTCTAGAACGCCTACAACCTTGTCCCAATCGTCTCGGCTCTGCATGCGCAAAATCTGGTCGCGCACCGCCCGTAACTCTGCGATCTCCGCCACTAGTTCGGCGCGACTTTTGTCTGTTTTTTCATTTTAATAAAAATGTGTTCTGTACAGACATTATACAACGTGCTAAATAACGTCCTAAAGCGGCTCCACGACATAGCGCCGCCCTGCTCGAACGTCAAAAAGTATCCGGTGCCCCTCTTCAACACACGCCACCTGCGCGCCATTATCCATCCGCACTTGATAACGGCCCGCCGCCTGCAAAAGACAGCAGCGCCCGCTTTCTAAGACCACCAACTGCGCACGCACTAACGCGCCGTCGCGCCATTCTATATCCACCTCGTAGCCACCGCGCGCACGCAGCCCCCTACAGGAACCACTCGCCCAAGCAGCGGGCAGAGCCGGTAGCAAATGCAGTTCGCTGCAATAGCTCTGCAAAAGCATCTCCAGTACGGCGGCCACACCACCAAAATTGCCGTCGATCTGGAAAATGCGCGGCGGATGCAGATCGAGCAAACTGTCTGTGGCAAAGTCACATATCAGATGCTGTAGATGCTCCCAAGCCATTTCTGCCATGCCCAAACGCGCGTATAAACAGGCCGTCCACGAGCGACTCCAGCCCGTATGCCCGCCCTCGTGTGCCAGACGGCGCTCTAAGGCGACGCGGGCGGCCTGCCACAGTTCAGGTGTGCGCTCGGGGTCGAGTTCATCGCCGGGATAGAGCGCAAAGAGATGCGAGTAGTGGCGATGACCCGGCTCGACCTCAGCGAAATCTTCGTTCCACTCCATGAGTTGGCCGTGCTGGCCAATTTGCAGAGACGGTAGCCGATCCAACATCGCGCGCCACGCTGTGCATTTGTCCGCATCTAGTTCCAACAGTTCTGCCGCCGTCAGCGCATGGCTCAATAGGTCGCGCGCTAACTGCACGTCCATCGCCGCCGAAACACCTAGGGTAACGGGCCACTGATCGTCGCCGCCGACAAAGCGATTTTCGGGCGACTGCGAAGGGACTATTTCCAGGCGGCCATTATCGCCTTCGACCAAATACGTCTCGTAAAAGGCCGCTACCTCTTTAAAGAGCGGATAGGCCCTGTCGCGCAGGTATTCGCGATCGCGCCCATACTCGTAGTGCCACCAGAAGTGCTGCGCCAACCACGCCGCCGCGCCGATCCACACGGACCAGCCACACGACTCGGGCGTGCTGCGCCCCCACGGGTCCGTTTGCAGCGGCAAATAAATGCCGTCGCAGCCATAGAGATCGCGCGCCACCTTGCGCCCATGCGGTACAAAGCGCTCCACGTGGCGAAAGAGCGCCTCGCACGTGTACTGCAAATGACCGGCCTCAGCCGGCCAATAGGCCATTTGCAGGTTGATATCGTGGTGGTAATCGCACTGCCAAGGTGGGTTTAAGTCCTCGTTCCACTTGCCCTGTAAATTGGGCGGCAGCTCAGCTGTCGCCGTCGAAGCGACCAACAAATAGCGCCCATAGTTGAAGTAGAGCAGAGCCAAACCAGGGTCGTCGGCACCCGCCCGCACCGCTTCTAAACGCTCGTTGGTGGGGCAATCAATCGCGGGCATCTCGACGTCGAGTGTTAGGCCACCGTAGAACTTTTGGTAGGACGCCGCCCCCGTGTGCAACAGCTCCTTCCAGCCTATCTCCGCCAGGTCTTGGCGCTGGCATTCACTCGCCGGAGACCTCGTGCCCGCCGAGGTGCCTATATTGATCGCCACGAGCACCTCGCGCACATCTTCAACCCATATGCGCTCGCCCGCGGCGCGCAAAGCACCACCCTCTGTATACAGCTGTGCCTGCACGCGAAAGCCGATACCCTCTTCAAATTGGCCATCCATTACCAGCCCATCCGCCGTCGTCTCGTGGCGCAGAAAACAGCCGGCATCCTCCTGGCGCTCCAACCAGAACTGTCCACTAAACGGCCGCTCGCACGCAACGTGTACTAACAGCACATCGAGGGCGATATGGGCCAGGTAGCGACGGGTAAAGCGCACGCCGTCAGCCGTGTATTGCACCTCGACCAAACCAGTGCTCAAATCTAGCGCGCGCCTATAGTGCTCGACCGCTCCGTGTTCGAGCTCAAAGCGTAGATCACCGGCGGGCTGGTAGGGATCCACGCGGTTGGGCTCGCCGCTGGTGCCACCACGGCCGCCAAAGAGCTCGTTGGCCAACTGCGTGCCTTCGGCCCACTGGCGCGCGCGCAGCAGTTGCCGCACTTCTTCTAAACGATGGGCATTTTTATCAGGCTCGCGCTGGCGTTGACACCCTCGCCATAACCATTCGTGGTTAAGGGCTACGCGCTCGGGCAGAGACCCCGAAACCATCGCCGCCAGACGCCCCGTGCCGATCGGCAAACCACTCATATATTCGGTGGCCGGTGCGTTGTAGAACAATTCTTTATTCGACATAAAGCAGTTACTTCTCGGTTTTTACACGCCTGCGCTCACGAGCGCCACGCGGCATTTTCTCCTGCAGTGTATTTGTACCATTTTCCCGCTTGCTCAGATTAAAGGCATCATAGAGTTCGCCCGTGGCCATATAGGCGCGGTATACCAGTTCGCCGCCATCGATCTCGACTACCTGATAGAGCTGTGTATCTTCGGCGACGCGACGCATGAGCGGGTGCACCGAACTCTCGTACATCTTCGGCCCACTCACCGACACCACGTACACCGTACCACTGCGGTCGTCACGCACGCTCATGCCATCGCGCACATTGCGGCTGCGCGCATACGTATGGTCGTGGCCCTGTAGCACCAGGTCGACCTCGTGCCGATCGATAATGGGCTGCCACAGCGCACGCAGCGCTTCGTTGTCGCGCCCCTGAGCCGACGAAAACACGGGATGGTGAAAGGTAAGTACCGTCCAAGCCTGCGGGTTATCGCTCAACACGCCATCGAGCCAAGCAGCCTGTGCCTCTAGCGCCTCGTTGGAATTGAGCACGACGATGCGCACCCCCTGATAATCAGTATAATAGACACTCTCTTCTAGGCCCTGTGGACCGTGCTCGGGCAGCGTAAACTGCGAGCGCCAGTGCGCCGACAGATTGCGAGCACCGAGCTCGTCGGCGCCATACTCGTGGTTTCCCGCCGCCAAAATGCTCGGCAACATGCCGTTAATCCAACCCGCCGCGTAGAACCATTCCCCCCAATCGGCGTCGCGATTATAGGTGTTAATCAAATCGCCCGCATGGATAAAAAAACGGGCGTCGCTAGCGTGTGTGTAGGCCTGGCGCACGACGCGCGACCACTGCGACTTGAGCTCGTTTTGCGCATCGCCAAAATAGATAAACTTAAAGGGCTTGCGCTGGCGGCTGGCCGTGCGGAATTGAAACCACTCGCTCCAGTTGATCCCATCACCCACGCGATAAGCGTAAAGTGTCTCGGGCAAAAGCCCTTTGAACTCTACTGAATGATAGCTGGCGGCACCCAGATCGGTCTCTAAAACTTCGCTCGTAGCCGGCAGCACGACCGCGCTATCGCGCATACCTTGGATCGTGCCATAACCACCGTGTACTGTTGCCAATGTCAACTCGGCCACGGCGTGGTCTATGCTATCTAAGTGGACCGCCGTACGCCAGGTAACCGCCTGCGAAGTCGCGGGATCATCGGTCCAGGTCAGCACGATCCGATCGGGCACGGCCAACGGGCGGTGCAACTCGGCTTCGGCAACGGGTTCAGGGCTATGTCCCCATACCGAAGCGATCGATAAGAAAAAGACCACTACAAAACCTGGAAACGTTTTATTCACAATAGCACACATGCATCTTCCTCAGTTAGTTTTAGTTTGTATACGGGATAGCTCTTGTCTTAATCGGCCCGCGGCATGCGCCTTGTAGCACCGACAAACTCACACGGCGGCACCCTTTATTTACCCTTCCCCCAAATCTGAATAGCGACCGATTGGATCGACGTGTACCACGCGCTCAACTCCCTGCTGCAACGCATCGATTTCCCCCTGCACCGCCGCCACCTGCCCATCGCTGTCGAGCACTTCTACAGCCAACTCCACTCGATGCGTCTCACCCGGCTCCAGATGGACCAAACGCCCTTGCTGACGCTCAAAGGATTTGGCATTGGGATAGTCCGTGCCCGGCTCTAAACCCGTGACATAACCATCTGCTTCTGAGGCCGTATTTTTCCACTGCGTAAAGGCGGGTAAATCGTTTTTGTTAAAACGCAGCACCAGCGCCTTGTCGGCGCTTCCATTGCGCAACATAGCCAAGGTCGCGCCGTTTTCTTTCGCCAATAAATCATACCAATACACCTGCTCGATATATCCCGGTGTCGGCCCCAAATACTCTTCGTAGGCACCTAAGCCCTCTACCGCGCGCGCATCGCGCGGAGCCACTTCGGCGGCGGCAACTTCCAACCGCGACCCAGCCTCTAGGAAGGGCGCGCCAAAATTGCAGTGGTAGAGCAACTCCATTTCGGCGGCAATGCCTTTCATATTGGTTATTTCGTCTTCGATCCGCACTTCATTGGAACCCACTTTGGTCGAGACTTTGGCTACTAACCGGTACTGTGGGCAGAACAGCCCCGCCTCGTGCACCTCGCCAATAATGACCAATTCAGCTGGGTCACCGGGCACGACCTGCACCTCCACGCGCCAGGCCGGTATATTGGCGATCTTGCCGTGCAAGGTCAGATCGACCTGCATCGGCACCCCCATATTATTGGGCACCACATCGGGCCCTGGCGCCCCCATTGAATCGAGGCCACAGCGCACGATCGCCTCGTCAAAACCCGCTAACCAGCCCAAACCTCCGCGGTCCTGCAAATCGACCAGATTTGGATGCACCGGCCCGCGCACGGGCGAGTTCCAGCCAATATCCAATCCCTTATAGGTCCCCTTCCAAATGCCCATACCGCGCGTGGGTAAAATAGTAAAAGACAGCGCGCCATTGTCGACTTCGATAAGATCTATGCCGTCACCGGGTCCCCCGCGCAGCGTGCGCTTGCGAATGGACCAGTTGGCACCCGTATCCAGCCCCGCCTCTTCGGCCCCCAATTCAAATGTCTCTAGCCACGTTCCTTGGTCGGCGTCTGTCAGTATCCACGATTTAGTTTCTGCCATTAGAATCTCCTTACAACCTTGTACACTATAGAGTATTTCACAACTCAGAATATGGAGTAAAGGCGGCCTTTGCGTCAAAAGCGCTCGATACCATTTGATTCACCGACGGCTATTGAGCTATCTTGCCACAATAGATTATAAACGCCGGTCCCCAAGATGAGCTTCTCGAAGGAGATACTATGTCAACTATACCCACCCGCACGCTCGGCCGCACCAACCTCGAACTCAGCGCTCTCGGTTTTGGCGGCGCGCCCTTGGGCGACCTTTTTGAAGAAGTGCCCGAAGACCGGGCTCAAGCCACGCTGCAAGCGGCCTGGGATGCCGGTATCCGCTACTATGACACTTCGCCTTTTTACGGCTACGGCAAGAGCGAGCATCGCCTCGGCCACTTTCTACGCCGCCAAAGACGCCAAGACTTCGCGCTCTCGACCAAAGTAGGACGCGTCTTCAAAGGCACGCGCAACCTCGAGACCTTCGACTCCGGCGGCTGGGTCGGCGGCCTGCCCTTCGAGTTCCACTTTGACTACAGCTACGACGGCATTATGCGCTCGTGGGAAGACAGTTTACAGCGCACGGGACTCAACTCCGTCGAACTACTGCTCATCCATGACCTCGACAGCTTCTTCCACGACAGCGAGCAGCGCTTCTCTGCCTATTTAAACCAACTCATAACGAGCGGCTGGCGCGCCTTAGACGAACTGCGCTCACAGGGCCTGATCAAGGGCATTGGCGCCGGCCTAAACCGCATGGGCGCCATGCCGCGCCTGCTCGACGCCGTCGATCTCGACTTCTGCATCGTCGCCATGCCCTATACCCTCTTGGACCAGGCCTCGCTCGACGAGGAGTTTCCGCTCTGCCAAGAGCGCGACGTGCGCATCGTCATCGGCGCCGTCTTTGCCTCGGGCATCCTCGTCAACGGACCCGTAGAGGGCGCGCGCTACGCATACGCCCCGGCTTCGGAAGAAATACTAGAAAAAACGCGGCGCATAGAAGCCGTGTGCAAACGCCACGAGGTGCCGCTGCCGGCCGCCGCCATGCAGTTTCCGCTCGCCCATCCGCTGGTCACATCGATCATCCCCGGCGCCATGGCCCCGGAGCATATCAGCACCAACGCCGAGTGGTTCAAACATGCGATACCGAACGAGTTGTGGAGCGAGCTAAAGGACGAGGGCTTGTTGAGAGGGGACGCGCCGACGCCGTGAAGATAGCCGCCTGCCATGTAGCTTATATCCCACTTCCTATCTAATAATACACAACACAAAAGGCCGATCTCTTCTCCATGTATAAGGAGCGCCAACTCATGCAAGATCTGCGCATTGCCGTAGTGCAAATGACCAGCCGCGTCGGCGAGACCGAACACAATCTCAGAACCATCGAGCGTTTTGTGCACCAAGCAATTGCAGCAAACGTAGATATCCTTTGTTTTCCCGAACTCTGCATTAGCGGCTATAACGCCGGCGACAACGAAGACCCTGCACCCGAAAGCCTCGACGGCGATTCGGTGCAGAAACTGGCGGCACTCAGCTCCGCCACAGGTCTCACCTTTCTAGCGGGCCTTTTAGAACGCGACATCGATGGCATTATTTACAATACGCAAGTCGTTTTCGGCCCCGACGGCGCGAGCGGTCACTATCGCAAAACGCACGTGCCCACCAGCGAAATAGGCACCTGGTGCCAAGGCGACGAATTGCCCGTTTTCACTCACGCAAAAGCGCGTTTCGGCATCGAAATATGCTACGACTCACACTTTCCAGAAGTGAGCACTCTCTTAGCACAGCGCGGCGCCGAAATCCTCTTTTTACCACACGCCTCGGGCGGCGAAACGGCCGCGGAAAAGAAGGAGCGCTGGCTGCGCTATATGCCGGCACGAGCGTATGACAATACCGTTTATATGGCCGTGTGCAACCACGTCGGCGACAACGGCGCAGGCCGCATTTTTACCGGCGTCTCCTTTATATGCGATGCGCGGGGAAAAATAATAGCAGAGGCGCAGAGCGGCGACGAAGAGGAAATGGTCATCGCCGATTTAAGAGCAGCCGACTTGTATGAGGCGAGGCGCATACCAGAAACTTTTTTTCGCCACTTTCGCCGAGCAGAGACCTACGCGCGTTGGACCGCGGAGCCATAGAAAATAGCCCCTCTTCACCTATCCACCTTGCTGCCAGCACGCCTTGCTGCGGACTCCAACGCGAGCGCCTTGTCCATATATCGTTGGGCTTTTTCCGCATCGCCCAAGCGCTGATAGACCGCTCCTGAGCTGCGCCAAAAATCCGCACGCTCGGGCTCTAGCGCGAGTGCGCGCTCGTAAAAGCTCAGCGCATCCCCATCTCGCCCTGCCCGCTCAAAAATTTGAGCCGAAATCAGATAGGTGTCCGCATCTTCCTCGTCTAACGCTAGTGCCCTTTCTACTAACGCCAATGCGTCGTTGAGTTTATCCGCACCTAACCGCGTCGCCGCACCGCGCACATAGGCACGAGCAAAGACTTCGCGCAGCGAGTTCCAGCGTTTCTCCGGTTCGTGCAAACGCCAAATTTCAATCGTGGGACCCGTGCGTTCCAATTCTGCAAAGCGACCAATGGGCATATAATAACCGTCTATCGGGTCGTACTCTGCATGGCCTAGTTGCGCAAAACGCGCCAAGCGCTCACCCCGGCTCGACATCTCGCGAGCAAAGAAAAAATCTAAGGTGGAGTAGGAGAGATCGTGATCGTGTAAAACGACATAGCTACAACCTAGCTCGTGCACCGCCGCCATACTGCCCTGCTCGTAGTTGCGATTACCCGGATGGATGGCATAACTGTAAAAAGAGTTAGAAGGGCCGTTGCGCAAAAGAAAGGGCCTCATCGCGTCCAAGGTCTCGCGCCCCCACAAACGTTCGTAGTGGTTTATTTTCCACCACAGCCCTTCCACCGTAGCGACCGGCACATCACCGGCCCAGCCGCCAAAATTGCAGCAAATAGAGCCAGCGGGTATATGTTGCTCTAACCACTCCGCCGCCTGCGACCGGGTATCTGGCACAGCCTGTAGGCGAGCAAGCGAAACCGAGGCATAGAAGGGTTCGGCCAGTGCGAGAAGGGCCAATGCATATACTCCATATGCCCACTGCGCGCACTGCACGTGCGCGCAAGAGCCGTCAACGCCAGTGCGGCCAAGACTGCCAACAGCACTAATAGCGGCAAAGCATAGCGCACAAAGACCAATTCTCCGCTGCCCATCACGACATAATAGGCAGCAAAACCCGCAATGAGCACCCGCCCCTCGCGCGAGCGCCATGCCACCAACAAACCAGCAAGTCCCAAGCTTAGGCCAGCCCAGCCCAACCCATAGCGCAAACTCACCTTGATATGATACCACCAGCCAACGCCCAAGCTCTGCCCATGTCCTCCCTGCAGATGGACCGCCTCGCGGGCAAAATGCCCGCTAAAGACCTGCCAATCCAACAGCGTATACGGCGTAGCACAGAAAAATGTGGCGATAGAAAGAGCGCCGGCTATCCACAAACGCCGGTCCCACCAAGAGCGCCTGGCGGACCAGTGGGCGGCCACCACCGCAGCGGCACTCAGCGCTCCGGGATACTTGCTGGCCGCCGCTAGACCAACCAAGACTCCAGCTAGAGCATACGCTTTCCAACTGGATTTCTCGAGCAAACGCACCGCCGCCCACACGGCCCCAACATACCAGAATGCCATCGGCACATCGACGGCGGCCAACCCACTCTGGCGCACGTGAAGTGGCGCACAGGCCACGAGCAATGCCGCCACATACCCGGCCATTGGCCCAGCGATGCGACGCGCCAAAAAAGCGACCCAGGCCACGGTCCCCACAGCAAAAGCGACACCCGTCCACCGCGCGATCTGCAGTAGGGAATCCGTATCCCAAAAGAAGTGATAGGCAGCGAATTGCTCTAAAGACCAGCCGTTGGTGAGATGCTGTAATATGAAATACACAAAGTAGAGCAGGCCCAAAAAATAATAGTGCAGCGCCGGGTAAAATGCAGTCAGTGTGTGCTGCGGGTCCAGATCGCCCGTGGCAAAGTAGAGCGGCCAGTAGACGAAATGAAACTCGTCCGGGTGCCGCACCTGGGCGTCGGAGAGTGGCCCGCCGATGCGCAATGCCAAAGCCAGCGCGAGGATGGCTGCGAGCAACCAGGGGAAAGAGAGGCGGAAACGATTGTCTTGCATGAGAAAAGAAAATACCTGCGACTCAGGTTACTGCCCAGCGAAATAGCTCGCCCTACAGATGTTGAAATCTACGCCTTAACACCTTGCAAGAAAATGGCGTCCATCTCCATTCCCTCAACGGGCTCGACGTGCTCCCGCGCAGCGCTACACTCACGCCTTCGAGGTCGAGGTGATGGAGAGAGTAAAAGCTTATGACGGCGGCAGCTGAATCTGCGCCGACCATGCTTAGCTCGCGCATATCGCCGGCCAAAATCTCAGCATGACCCCCAATTTTGACGCTGGGATACCTTGTTCAATGCGTTCATGCCGAAAATGAATCCCATCAGACCAAACGACCTACCTATGATGCCAAATACTTCCATCGCGTTTTTCTCCTCTTTATTCAGTCGACCGGCCGCACTCGGATCGCCAGATGGGGCCTGCCCAGTAGTTCCAGCTCTCCCTTGCCCTCAAAGACGCCGTCCAGCTTTTCCACCGTCATATTCCACGTGTCGATCACGTCGACTTCGTAACGCCCTTCTTCGGGCAGGCCGTTCTCAAAGTGTTTGGGCTGGTGCTCGCCAAAATAGATCAGACGATAGTTGCCGCACCCACCCGCCGCCGTGCGATCCCAGGGAAAACTGCCCTTTAAAGGCTCGATGCCCTCTGCTGGCCCCTCTTCGACAATCCGCCTTAGAAAGGCTACACGCGGGGCGCTGTCGCCGTGTAATACACCCCCCTTCGACCACCACAGAATATCTTCCGAGTGTTCGTAGGTCTCGCCATGACCCGCATAGCCGCCATAACAGATGCTAATCCAGAAGCGGTGCACCAATTCGCGCGCGGTGATATTGCCCCAATTGCGCTTGATATTGCCCTCGTACTCACACTCATCGTCGACGACGGGTTTGCCATACATCGCGCGCCACTCGCGCATGCGCTTTACGTCCCAGTGCTGCACACAGGCGTGCGTCACATCTTCTTTTGTATGGTCGTAGCTGTCCTCGAAACGACCGTTGTGAATCGAACGCAAATGGCCGTAAGGGTCGTTAGCACGCACGATCTCGAAGAAGCGGTCCCATACCGGCATGGGTTTGTCGCGCAGCATAAAATCGTACTCGTTGGCCATCGACCACCACACGTGTCGATAGGCCGCCAGCCGCGCGACGATATAGCGCAAATAGGCGTAGTCCTGCTCGTGCTCCATCTTGGCATACCCCCAGCGGTCGTAGGGGTGAAACAAAATAATATCCGCTTCTATGCCCAACTCGCCCAGCTGTGCAACGCGCTTTTCAAAGTGGCGAAAAAATTCAAGGTCGTAGCGCCAAAAATCAGACGCGCCAGCCGCGTCTTTTACAAACGGGTAGTGGACCGGTTCGTTCTTGTTGAAAATGTAGTCCTTGGGAAAGACACACATGCGCACCTTGTTAAAGGCGGCCGTCTTTAGCGTTTCCAGCGTCTGCTCTTCTAAGGCATCGCCCTGATGTGCCCAAGCGTAACACGTCGTGCCAAAAGAGAAATAGGGCGTGCCGTCGGCATAGGCAAAATGAAAGGTATCGCGCACGCGCACCGGTCCGTGGTTTGCCGCTGTGGGTGCCGTACAAATAAATGCGCCACCCCGACCATCTAGCGCTACGGCATTGCTCTTTGTCGAATACGTCCACTCTCCCTGCTCCTCCGGCATAAAACGCACCCGATAAATACCCTCGCCATCATAAAAACCCGGCACCTTCACTCGTTTGCTGCCGCACGAAAATTCCGCGCTCAGTTCTACATCTACAAAAGGATTGCCCTCGCTAGGCCCACCCAACTCCACTTCAAACAAACTCCACTGCTCGACATTCGAACTCATTGCTATACCTTTTCTTTTATTTCTGTTGCTCTTGGTATATCTGTTGACGGTCAGGGACGCGCTCTGAAGGGGTTTCTATCACAATCGGTAGTTGAAGGAGCTCTTATAACGACTATGGACTCTTGTTCGAACGATGAAAAAGATACCAACTCAGCCAGAGACAAAGCGATAGCGCTATCGTCGCGTAGATTGCGGGCGTTGGATCTTCTACCGTGCTAATTGAGCCAGCGTACGTAGCGACCAAGGTGTAGGGCACAATACTGGCCAACCAAGCCAGAACAAAACGAATCAACGACATGCGCGTAATACCGGCGAGGCAGGAAGATATTTCGGGGAGAATCGGTACTGCACGCGATAGCACGATCATCACCAAACCACGCTGCTGGAACAACAACATGGCCTCGTCGCGCTGCTGGGTATCGCGCACGGCAAAGCGCAATGCCTTCTCGCCTAGCACATGGCCCAGACCATAACCGCTCATGCCCGACAGCACGAGGCCTGTGAACGTAGCCAGTGCACCATGGGCAAAACCTAGGAAATAACCCGCTGATATCGCCACGGCCAAAGTCGGTACGGCAATGACAATATCGACCCACAGCAGGACGATGACGATGCCCCCCACAACCCACGGCGACCACTCCTGGGCGGCGAGCAGCCACGCTTTGATCTGCACAATATCCAAGACCCCGCTGAGCCGAATGACCACAAAGGTCAGTGTGAAGATGCCGGCGAGGGCAAGGGCGATTTTGATCAGTGCTCTCATAGGTTAGTCTTTTCCCGCTTTCTCATTTAAACGGCACGGGCTGTTCTAGTCCATCCACCCGAATATTGCGACCGTTAATCCAGTTCGACCGACTCGAAGCCAGAAAAACGACGACGTCGGCCACCTCTTCGGGGTGGCCCAAACGCCCCATGGGAAAACCATCGCGCTCATAGGCAGCAAAGGCCTCGGGCTGCCCCTGGCGCGCCTTGTCCCAACCGCCGCCCTCCCAAATAATCGACCCGGGCGATACGGCATTGACCCGAATGCCATAGGCCGCCAGTTCTAACGCCATGACCTCCGTCAGAAAGATCAGCGCCGACTTCGAAGACCCGTACTGGCCGGAGCCGGCCAACTGCTCGGTCCAACCGGAGATCGATGAAATGTGGACTACCGCCGCACCGGGCCGTCCGCGCATATGAGGCGCGGCCAGACGCGTCGTGCGCACGGCCACGTGCACGTTCAAATCGAAGGTGGCCAACCACTCCTCGTCGGTGCTCTCCATAAATTTTCGCGCGCCCACATTACCGCCCACATTGTTGACCAAAATATCGAGCGACCCCAATTCTTCGATGCATGTAGCGACGGCCCGAGCCGCGTCTTCCGCCTGCGTGAGGTCGGCCTGAATTGCCGACACCGACACGCCGTGCGCTCTAATCTGCGCGGCGGCCGTTTCGAGCTCTTCTGCACCACGCGCCACAATCGCCACGTGGCACCCCTCCTGCGCCAAACCCAGCGCCGTGCGCAGACCGATCCCTTTGCTGCTCCCCGTGATCAGTGCAATTTTATCCTTTAGCCGTAGGTCCATGCTTTGTTCTCCTGTGCAAAGGTCGACTATAAACGCTCCTGAGATTCTATCATCAGCTCAGAAGGTCGATGAAACGTTCGTAACGACTCTCCTCGAAGACGGCACTGTAGCGCAAGTTTGACTCTAACAGATCGTCGACGGGAGATCGGTCTGCTGGTGCAAAACCATACGTGGCCTCCAAGAGACTGATGACCTTGAGTTTGGTCACGGCCAGGTCGTCGAAGGGCTCTGGATAACTCCGGGCAATAGTGCAAAATAGATCGTCTTGCCCCTGACCAAGCGCTCCCCAATATTGGGTTTGTATTAGGTCGGCGAAGTAATGAAGGTCGATGAGCGGGTCCCCCAATTTCGCATCGTCAAAATCGAGCAGCGCGACAACCTTATCAGTCTCGAACAACATACTGTTGCAGTGCAAATCCGCATGTGTAAGTCGAAGACTCGGCACATCGAGTACGGACCCGTGCTCCAAAGTGATATACCCACTCACCTATCCAATCGTCTCGATTCATACACCCTCTGGCCCCGCACATCAGGCCCCGTAAATCACCGGACTGTACTGCGGCTCGTCGAGGTGCGAAACATAGTAATTGTCATTGCCCGGCACCGCGCGCGCGCGCTCGTCGCGCAGGTGCACGGCTAAGCTACAGCGCGCAGCACCCGAAATATTTGCACCGCTGCCGTGAAACGTGAGCGTGTGATGCAGGCTGACGCCACCAGCCGGCAAAAGCGCCGGAACCTCTTCCCACACTTCCCCGGGGGGCAACTCGATCGCCGCGCGCAGCGCCTCTTGATCGCTGCTAAAAAAGTCCCCCTTACCCAATAGGCCCCAGCGCTGCGAACCGCGCACAAAACGCATCGGCCCCGAATTTTCGCCCACGTCGCTCAAGGCGATCCACGCCGTAAAGAGCCCCTCGTCTTCTTGCCAATAAGGCCAATACTGCCGATCCTGATGCCAACCCACGTGGCCGGCCGCCGCCGATCCGGACGGTTTTATCAGGAGCTGGCTCGCCCACACTTGTATCATCTGAGACCCCGTCACGGCCGCAATACTCGCGCCCAGTTGCGATTGGGTCAGCAATTCGTAGAGCGCCGTATTCGCCAAGTGCGCATCGTTGATCTTGCACAGCTTGTCCGGATCATACCCCGGATGCGAAGAGGGCGGTACGCCGGTGTCAAATTTCCCATCGCGCACGGAGGCTAGCCCCTCCTGCGCGCGCTGCACTAACCCATCTGCAATCGCAGCGGCCGGCAGCAGACAAAAACCATCGCGCGCGTAGTGCTCTTCAAGATTTGTCATTACCTGCTCCTATCTTTTACCAGTCCTTGCGCGCACTGACTCCCGTGTATTTCAAACAAAAAACCGCACTTTTATATATAGCGCGCACGTCAGTTCACGTGTCTTCTCGCGTGCCTTCGACCGTTAAGTGTATACCGGAACCACACCTTGTGCAAAACACCACTGCAAAGCACTACTCGCACTGGGCATTAACAATGAAAAGCGGAGCTTCCTATTCTCTACATTTCGCACAGACGCTGCAACTCCTATATTAAACCGCACAAAAAAACCACTACCTCATCACACGCCAAAGAGAACTCATGCAAGCCAACGCCGTCGTCTTTACCGCACCTAATAGCGTCGAATTTTCTCCTGTAAACTGCCCCGACCCCGGCCCGGCGGACGTCGTCGTGCGCATAACCCAGTCGTGGATCAGCAACGGCACGGAAGGGTCTTTCCTGCGCGGTGAGCGCATTGAAGGCGATACACCCTATAGCGGCGAAGCCGACCCCTGGCCCTTTCCCATTGTAGCCGGCTACCAAAAAGTAGGCGTGGTCGAATGGGTCGGGGACGAGATCGACGACTTGGCTGTTGGCGAAATGGTCTTTTGTACTATGGGCAAGGTCGAGGGCATGTACAAAGAGCGCGCTGGGCAGGTCTCGCCGTCTATTAGCGGCCGCGACGGCATTTGGAAATTGCCCACGGGTGTCGACCCGCTCGCCTTCGCCGGCTTAGTGCTAACGCAGGTCGGTTATAATGCCGGCACGCGCCCGCGTTTGCATATCGGCGACGGAGCTATCGTCTTTGGAGACGGTCTAGTCGGCCACTGGAGCGCACAGACCTTGGCCTGGCGCGGCGCCGAAGTGCTCATGGTCGGCCGCCACGACGATCGGCTAGAAAAATTCGCCAAAGCCCCTTATTGCCACGTCGTCAACGCACGCGAAGAAGACTGGGTCGCCAAAGCGAAAGAACTCTTTCCCGGCGGCGCACAGGCGGCGATCGATACGATTGGTTCCATAGAGGCCATGGAACAATCACAGCAAGTGCTGCGCCGCAACGGCCACCTCGTCTCGGCCGGGTTCTACGGCACCGAAGACCGCTTCGCCCTACAGCCAGCGCGCTACGGCGAGTTAGCTCTAGACTTAGTCTCCGGCTGGCAGCCCCAGCGCATGGACGAAACCCTGCACCTGATCGCCGCTGGCCATTTACAGACCCTACCGCTGATCACGCACCACTTTCCCGCCGCATGCGCTGCCGATGCCTGGGCATTGATCGAATCAAAAAAGGAACCCGTGCTCGGCGTAATTCTAGACTGGGAATAAGCCATATCGCGCAGCAGATAGAAGACGGCGGTTGCGCACAGGTCGCAAGGCCAAAACCAATACCCTTATAAATGGATATACGAACTATGTCTGAACCCATACCAACACACGCCAAAGTCCTGCAATTTACCGCGCCGGGGAAAACCGAGTGGCGCGATATGCCCGTATTGGAAGCACAGGAGGGAGAGGTCCTGCTCAAGGTCAATGCCATTACGACCTGCCCGCACTGGGATATTCACATCATGGACGGCGTGCCCATGTTCCCCAATATGCAGCTCGACTATCCCTATACGCCGGGGCAGCCGGGGCACGAAGCCGTCGGCGAGATCGCCGCACTCGGGCCCGGCGTCAATCATTTTAGCGTCGGCCAACGCGTCGTGGCCTGGCGCGACCGCGGCCTCGCCGTGCGCCAAGGCTGCTACGCCCAGTACGTGCCCTTTGCCGCCGATAGTTTGTTGCCCGTGCCCGACCACGTGCCCGACGAAAAGGTCGCCTCGCTGGAATTGGCTATGTGCGTGCAGGTCTCCTACGACCAACTCGGCGTCTTTGGCGGTGTCTCCGGCAAGCGCGTTGGCATTTCGGGCCTGGGGCCCGCCGGACTCATCGCCGCGCAAATGGCCGCCGCCTACGGCGCGCGCGAAGTCGTCGGCTTTGACCCCATGCCCGAACGCCGCGCCGAAGCATTACAACAGGGCATTGGCCGCGCCCTACCACCCGATGCAGATGCCTTTGCCGCCGACCGCTTCGCCGAGGGCACGCTCGATCTGAGCATCGACTGCACGGGTTTTAAAACGGCCATTCAATATCTAATGGATCGTACGCGCACGGCCGTTGCCATCTTTGGCGTCCTGCGCGAAACGATCGAATACGACGCCTCTCATCGCCGCGGTGGCCTCGCCTTAATCGGCTACGAGAACCACAATCTCGGCGCAGCCAAACGCGCGCTGCAACTTATCAACGACCTCAAGCTCGACGTCGAACCGCTGGCCACGCACGCCCTCCCCTTTACCCGCTACGCCGAGGGAGTAGAGCTCTTGCGCAACAAAGATGCCATCAAAATTCGCTTCCTACCGTGGGCCGAATAAGGTCCGCGATACCGTATCTCAGCTTATAAAAAATAAGACAAAGAGGAGTTCCTTTTGCAGAAAAAAAACGCGCGTATGCTCTTGCCCCTAT
>JBLHGI010000015.1:0-35079 GCA_047616505.1 Planctomycetota bacterium | reverse complement strand
GCTCGATGTGCTGCCGACGGCATCGCCTCTGCGCCCCATGCGCCTATGGAACTTGCGCCTTGCCTATCTGGCACAACACGGCACCTATCCGGGCAACCTCGCCTCTCACTATACCATATCCGTAGCATCGCCCCCATCAGAGGCCACGGTTCATTTTTCGGATATTGCCGAAGCCGCTGGGGTAGCCAAGCTCGACCGTGGCCGCGGCGTGGCGTGGGCCGACTTCGATCGCGACGGTTCTCTAGATCTCTTTACCGTAGGTATTCAGACTTCCCACGGGCTTTATTTACAACGGGGCGAAGGTTTTTTATCCGCCAGTGAACGCGCCGGTCTACGCGATGTACGCGGAGGCTGGTCTGCGTTAGCGGCTGATTACGACAGCGATGGCGACTTAGACCTGTATGTCACGCGGGATGCGTGGGAAGGCGCGGCAACCAACTCGTTATACGAGAATGACGGCCAAGCCCACTTCGTCGACCGGGCCGTTGACGCTGGCGTAGAAGATCTCGCAGACAGTTTCACGGCCGCCTGGGGCGATGTCGATGCCGACGGTTGGCTCGACCTCTACGTAGCCGATGGCATCACGGGGAGCGCGGCGGCCAACAAGCTTTTTCTCAATAATGGCAGCGGCGGCTTTAGCGAAAAAGCAAACGAGCGCGGAGTCGATGACCGCAGTAAATCCCTCGGCGTCGCCTTCGGTGATTACGATAGCGATGGCGACTTAGATCTGTATGTCGCCAATGTTGCCGGCCCCAACCGTCTGTATCGCAACGACGGCAGACGCTTCGCTGAAGTGGCAGCATCCGCTGGCGTCGAGCGCCCAAGTAACGGTAGTTATGTGCCCTTTTTCTTTGATAGCGACAGCGACGGCGACCTAGATCTATTTGTTTCCGCTATGGCCTATTACGAAGATTTTATTGAATCTGCGACCCGCAATACCACCAGCTATCGCAGCAGGGCGCACCTATATCGCAACGACGGTGGCGATCGCTTCCACGAACATGCGGCAGAAGCGGGTCTCGCTCGAGCCTATGGAGCCATGGGTGCGGGATTTGGCGATGTCGACAGCGATGGTTTGATCGATATCTACCTGGCCAATGGCGGCCCCATCATGGCGCGCTTTGAGCCCAACGCACTATTCGTCCACCAGGGCGATGCCTACGTCGACGTCGCCGCCGATGCCGGTGTCGACAATCTGGGCAAGGGGCACGGGGTAGCTTTTGCCGATTATGATGCCGATGGCGACCTCGATTTTTACGTTGGCCTCGGAGGCCATTACCCCGGCGACCTATGGCCCAACAGCCTCTACCGCAACGAGGGAGTTACTTCCCATTGGTTGAGCATTGTTTTGCAGGGACGTGATCCCAATAGGCACGCCGTGGGCGCCCAGGTAGTCGTATACAGCGGCGATCATACCCAGCGAGCCGAAGTCCACAGCGGTGGTGGCTTCGGCTCTAGCGATAGCTTCGCACTGGAATTTGGCCTGGCGGCTCGAACACGCGTCGATAGTCTTCGCATTTTCTGGCCTTCCGGTCGAATGGAACAACACGGCCCCCTAGAGGTCGATAACATCCTGACCTTTACGGAACTAGAATAAGAAATGAGCCCCAGAGAGATGAACACATTGGCCCATACGCTGCCAGTATTTTGTATCACATTAATCAGTTTTTTCCTGGCCTCAGCGAGTTATGCCCAAACGCACTTCAGCGACCAGACGATAGCTGCAGGAATTGCATATTACAATACGTGTGGCGATATGGACAAGCGCTATGTCGTCGAAGCCCACGGCAGTGGGGCCGGTTTTTTTGATGCCGACAACGACGGCGACTTAGATCTCTACATCGCCAACGGGTCCACGCTTTCGACCTACCAAGACCAATCCGGCCCCGGCAATGTCCTGTATCTAAACGGAGGGAGCGGAGCATTTACAGACCATACCGCAGCTTCTGGCACAGGCCACGCGGGCTGGGGCACCGGCGTGGCCATCGCCGACGTCGACAACGATGGCTATCGCGATATATACGTCAGTAATTATGGCCCCAATGTGCTCTTTACAAATAGCCGAACGATGGCTTTTACCGATCGCACGGTAGAGGCGGGAATTGGCGGCGATCAATTTAGTGCTTCCACGGCATTTTTTGACTACGACAACGACGGCGACCTAGACTTATATGTCAGCAATTACGTGGTTTTTGATGCGGAAAATCGCGCGGAAAACCCCAAACTGTGCACCTTTTTTGGCGGTCTTAAAGTCTATTGCGGCCCGAAGGGTCTCGTCGGAGCCCCCGATGTCCTCTACCGCAACGAGGGCGCGGGACATTTCGTGGATGTAACGGCTGCATCGGGCGTGGCCACGGCCAATCGCTATTACGGTCTAGGTGTGGTCCCCGGCGACTATGACGACGATGGCTTGCTCGACCTTTTCGTCGCCAACGACGAAACCCCGAACGTCTTGTTCCACAACAACGGCGATGGCACTTTCCGCGACGTGGCACTGGTCGCCGGAGTGGCCTACAACGCCGATGGGGACACCGAAGCAGGGATGGGCGTGGACTTCGGCGACTACGATAATGACGGCGATCCCGACTTGTATGTCACCCACTTCTTCACCGAGACCAATACGCTCTATCGCAACGAGCAAGGTGCGCGATTTACCGATGTCACGACCACGGCCGGGCTGGCGGCACCCACCGTGGACCTCATGGGTTGGGGAACGCGTTTTTTCGATTACGACAACGATGGTCTGCTCGATTTATTTGTCGCCAATGGACACGTCTATCCACAGGTCGACCGGGTTGAAACCGGATCGACCTATAGACAAATGAACCAACTCTTTAAAAATGAGGGTACCGGTCGCTTTGAACCCGTTGCAGCCAAGGCTGGATTAGCGATTGAAAAAGTCAGCCGAGGGGCGGCTTTCGGAGACTACGACGACGACGGCGATGTCGATATTTTTGTCATCGAGTTAAACGACACCCCGACTCTTTTGCGCAATGAAGGCGGCAATGAAGGCAATTGGCTTGCCGTGCGCCTTTTCGGCCAACAGGATAACCGCGACGGCATCGGTGCCCGCATTCGTCTCCGCGCCAATGGTCAGAACCAGTGGCGCGACGTAGATGGGGCCGGAAGTTATCTGTCCCATAGCGACCTGCGGACGCATTTCGGTCTCGGAGCAGCCAATAGGATTGAGCAGATAGATATTAGCTGGCCGAATGGTACGTCCACGACCCTGAGGGATCTACCCGCCAACAAACTCCTGGTCGTGATACAAGGAGGCGAGCACGCTATGTTAGAACGGGGTGCCAACCCGTTTGATTTTTACTCCCGCTGATTCTTACTCGCGCGCACTTTACTTCGCGCGATTTTTACTCCCGCACTTTACTCCCGCATGAAACGCGCGTGTTCGCGCCCCATCATCCCTTATTGTCTCTCTCGGCGCGAACGCGATCGATCTCCTCCAGGCGCCGCTGCGCTTCGACAAAGTTCGGATCGAGTTTGAGAATGCCCTCCAGCAGATCGGCGGCCTTGTGCACGCGGCCGAATTCTAGATGGAATAACGCCAACTCATAGGCGAGTTTAGGATCGCGCGGCGAGGTCTCTACAGCCCGCAGCAGTGCCTTCTGACGCCCCTCATATTCCTTAATTCGAGTAAAGGCTTGAATGAGCCCTTCACCTTCTTCGCGCCGGCCCTGAGCCAAGAAAATCTGAGCCAGGCCATAGTGCGCTCCCGCGTGATCGGGATCTAGTTCAATCGCCTCCTGATAGTGCTTTGCAGCCTGCATTTCTTCACCGAGCTTAGCCGTTACGGCCCCCAAACGAAAATACGATTCGCTTTGGGAAGCATTTTTGAGCAGCGCTTGATGAAAATAATTGTGCGCCACCTGCAGGTGCCCCTCTTGTTCGCTGATGATGCCGAGATCGTGCAAAACAGACCAGCGCTCTTGCCCCAAATCTATGGCCTGCTGATAGGCCTCTTTGGCCTGCCCGTATTGGCTCAGGGTCATATAGCTCGCGCCTAACCGCACGTAGACGGGCCCTTCATTCGCATTTATCGCCAGCGCTTTTTTATAGGCCTCGACTGCTTGCCCCGGGTCGTGTAGGCGATCGCGCACCCGGCCCAGATTCGCCCAGGCCTGTATAAATTTCGGCTTCAGCCTTAGGGCTTTCTCGTAGTGTACGGCCGCATCCGTATACAGTTTTTGTTGCTGGTAGAGATAGGCCAGGTTGTAGTAGATTTCAGCAAAATTGGGGCGAAGGCGTAACGCCTCTTTATAATTTCTTTCCGCCTCGAGGAAATCGCCCACCCCATCCCGCCCAATGGCCAGACCAATGCGCGCCTCAAAGTGATCTGGTTGCAGCGCCAGTGCGCGCTCGTAGTGTGGAATTGACTCGCCAAATCTTCCTTGTGCCGCATCGATCGCAGCCAGCTTTGTCCATGCTTCTACCAAAGCTGGATTCAGTTGGGTCGCTCGGCGATAGTGTGCAGCCGCTTCGTCCATCAAGCCCTTAGTCGCCTGCGCATCGCCACTGCGCATCGCCTGTGCCAAGGCTTCTTCGTCTTGCTGTTTTTGCCACTGCCATAGGCCTCCCGCTGCGCCAGCTAGCACCAATACAACAAGCCCTATCCTCAGACGACGACTTCTCTCTCTGCGCTCCTTTTCTCTGCGCTTCCTTTCCTTTGCGCTCATCAGCTAGCCCCCCTCCATACTATTTTATAGGCCGATTCAGAACCGGTCTTTATTGCCTTGAAATGATGTGCGTATTTTATTGTTATCAATCGTTGTATTTTATTGAACCTCCTCCGTATCGTCATAGAGCAGCTGAGATGGCAGTTAAAATATTCCTATGGTCCCTTGTGCTGGTGGCTTGTTCAACTCCGAGTGAAGACCTTGGTGATATACCATCTCAAAGTGCTCCCGTAGCGCTGGATAACACAAACTATTTAAAATCCGCACGTACCCATTTACAGGCCAAGCGCTACCTCGAAGCAGTCCGTGCGTGCCAGGCCGGTTTGGCTATAAACTCGACCTCTGTAGACCTATACAATACCATGGCCACAGCCTATGCCGAAGAGGGGCGTTACGCCCTCGCGATAGAGGCGCTAAATCATATCGTACGCCTTCGCCCCAAATCGGCGCTAGCCCATTTAAACTTAGGAGGAATCTACACCAAATTGGGGCAATACGAGGCGTCTGAAAAGTTCCTGATAGAAGCTCAGACACTGGCGCCGAGACAGCCCGAAGTCCATCGCCGTTTAGGAGAAGTCTACCTAGGCACAAACCGCTTTGATTTGGCGGCCAAACAATTCGAAAAAACCATCCAATTTCTGCCTTCTTCCCCTACTCTCTTCTACTATCTCGGCCGCGCACGCGAAGGAAGCGGACAGAACGAAGCCGCCTTGGTAGCCCTGGCCGAAGCGACCCGTCTCGACAGTGGTTTTGTCGATGCCTATTACCGCATAGGACTTTTGGCCCGCAAATTGAAACGCGGCGATTTGGCGCGCAGCAGCCTAAACCGATTCCAGTATTTACAACGGATTGGCAACGGCGATCCCGACGTGCCCAAACAGATGAAAAAACTGCGCGCATCGATACTCAATGCCCCGGAAGAACCGCTGCACTACGTGCGTTTGGGGCTGCTCTTTGCTCGCTACGACTACTGGGCGGAGGCGGAAAATCAATTCGCTCTGGCCGCCGAGTTACCTACGGCCGATGCCCCCTTACTCAACCGTATTGGCCGCACGCTACTCGAGCACCAGCGCAGAGAAGGGGCACACAACTACTATAAACGAGCCTTGAGTATAGACCCGCACTACCTACCGGCCTTGCTCAATATAGCGGTTGTTCTCGATATGGATGGACGTAATGCAGAGGCACAGCCCTATTATCAAAAAGCGATACAAATCGCCCCCAATGATCCACGCGGTTGGTATGCTCTTGGCCTAGGCGAATACAACGCAGGCCGGCTCGATCAAGCGCGCCAAGCCTGGGAAAAAAGCCTGGGCCTAACCGCAACCAATGACCCACTGCACCAACAAATCCAACAAAGACTAACTGCTTTACAAACGACCAACTAAACGTTGGGATGTGCTTTAGGGGCTCGCAGGTTCAACGATTTTCAGCACTTTATTAACCGCAATATCCTCGATAATCTGCACCAGCCCAGAAGGCCATAAAATCCGCAGGGAATCGACCGTATCCAGCGCGCCCAAACCGAAAAACAGCGCCTTTTGGCTACTCGACTGATAGCCCGCCCCCGCCTTGACCATCTGCATGAGGTTCAGTGAACCCGCCTGTATAGAGACCTTCGCACCGATCCCATCCCGATTGGAACGCGTCCCCTGTAGTTCCACCTGCAGCCAATGGCCTCGGTTGCCGCCGTCGTTGCGCAGCACGACGACTGATCCGCCCGATTGCATCAGGACTAGATCGAGATCACCATCTGCGTCGTAGTCGCCATACGCCGTGCTGCGGCCGACATATTTGCGCGAGAAAGCCTGCCCAGCCTCTTGGGTATACTCAACAAAATGCCCCTGCTCGTTGTGGAACAGCTGCGCCTTTTGCGCATAGGTAACGATTTCGTCATACTGCTCGATATTGTCGTGTACATGACCATTCGTCACCACTAGGTCTAGCCAACCGTCGTTGTCATAGTCGAAAAAATTGGCGCCAAAACCCAGGTAGTTTAGACTGATCTCACCGAGCCCAGATTGGAAACTTACTTCACTAAATACCAGACCATCGTTGCGGTAAAGCACATTATTTTCCAGCTGGAAATTCGTCACGAATAGGTCCAAATCGCCGTCGTTATCATAATCCCCCGTATCGACTCCCATGCCCGCCTGAGAGGCTCCGTCGGCACTTAGGGCGATCCCCGCCAGTAGACCCACTTCTGCAAAGAGTCCGTCCCCCTGGTTCTCGTAGAGAAAATTGGGGCCCATATCGTTGGCAACATAGATATCCTGATCGCCATCGCCATCGCTGTCCCAACAGGCGATGCCTAACCCATTGCCCCTCTCGGTAATTCCCACACTTTCTCCGACTTCGACAAAGGTGCCATCGCCTTCGTTGCGGTAGAGTAGATCGCGAGTTGGCTGGTGCTGACGCGGATCGCAATAAAAGCGCAATTCTAACGCTTGATGACCACACCAGGGATGGTTCTCTAGCGTAAAGTCTACGTAATTGACGACAAATAAATCGAGATCGCCATCGCGGTCGTAATCGAGAAAAGCAGCACTGCTGCCCCATTCTTTGTTGCCCAATCCCGCTTGCTCTGTTGCATCGGTGAACGCGCCTTCGCCTTCGTTGCGATAGAGCACATCCTCCCCCCAATTTGTCAGATAGATATCCTGATCGCCATCATTATCATAGTCGGCCGTTACCACCCCCATACCAAATTCTCGACCGGGCACCCCGGCAGCGCTTGTTTTATCGAGAAAATGTTCTCCGGCATTGTGATAGAGCGCATTGCGATGTGCGCCGCGCCCCTTGAGCAAATCACCACTATTGACCAGATATAGATCTAGGCGACCATCGCCGTCGTAATCAAAAAATGCCGCCCCCGATCCATCCGTCTCCGGCAGACGCCTTTCTTCACTCATGCCATTGTGGTGAACGAAATCTATGCCAAGAGACTCCGTTACATCGACATATTGCACGGATTCGGCTGCTGCATTGCCTCCAGCCAGCAATGCCATACCGATGATTATATAGGCGCTCTGCCATAATCGCAGTCCACCCCGTTTTGCGAGCACGTTCACAGCTCCGTCCACAAATACCTCTCCATATCCCTTTTCAGTTTATATGCTAGGTCCTCGGCACTAATCACGTCTAAATCATCCCATTGACAAACTCTTCAGCAGCCCTCACGAGAAAGAAGCTCGTTGCGCCGCTTCTCTTACCTTGCTATTTTTCTACAGTTAGCACTTAAACCATTGCCAAACAAGGATAGAACCGGTGAATATCATCATTGCCGCCGTCGTCGGAGGCATTGTCTTGATCTGGGGCGGCATCATTGGCCTACTCAAAGTCGTAGACATGTTCGAGCGCAAGCATATCTATCTACTCGGAGCCTACTCAACGCTCGTTGCCAGCTCTGTTATGGGCCTCGTTCTCTATACCAACTACGAGCGCCAGAAAGAGCATCGCCAAGACCTAACGAATCAAATGAACGAGTTCTCAACTCGACTCAATGCCCTTAGCACCCGTCTAGTGGCGCAACTCGAAGAAAAAGCCAATCTGACCCAATCTGAGTTTGAAGTGCGCCGCGACCTACAGAACGAGCGCACCAATCATAAAGGCGCACGCGAAGAGCTATCCAGCCAGATTGATGCCAATAGTGCTTTAGAATCCAAACTCGCTGCAGAGCGCCGTGCGCGCATGGCCTATCAGCAGCAGATTAACAAAAAACTCGAAGAACGTCTTACCCAAGAAGACAAGCGCTACCGCGACTTAGCAGAAACCCACCGCCGTGCGCAGCAGGACGTGCAAAAGCAGCTGAGCGCAACCAAGGACGACTTAAGCAAACTCAATACGAAAACGGCATCGATCACGAGCAAACAAAACACTATACTGGGGAAAATCAATACGACGCGGGAAATACAGGATCTTACAGCGCAGAAACTGGATGCACTGGCGCGCAACCAGGCCTCTCTCTACGACGATCTGACCAAGACGATGGCCGAGATCGACAGCCTCTACAGCAAAGAATTTAAAAAGAAATAATACCCACTCCAAAGGAGACCTCATGTTACGCCGTTTCGCCCTTCTCTGCACTGCGCTCTTAGTAATGTCCTGTGCCAACGAAGAACAGGAGCAGCTGATAACCCAGCTGCAGACCGATATGAATTCAGCGAATGCCGTCATCGACTCACTCACCTATACGCTGGACGATGCCGACCTGTTGTTAGATGCCATGCGCGCCCAAGTCGATAGCGCACAGCACGTCAACGAGATTTTAATCAAAGATGCCCAGCGCCTCAACAAGTCGCTCAGCAAGTTTCGCAAAGTCGCCCAACAGCGCAAGGAACAGAACGAGCGTCTGCAGAGCGAAATCCGTCGTATGAAAGTGGAAAAACAGGCCGACAGCCAAGCCATTGCGCACATGCGCGGCCAGGCCGATAGCCTCAACGGCGTGCTCTTGGAAGCCCATACCTCGATACGCCGCCAGAGCGACCACATTCGCAATATTGAAATGGATCTAGCCAAGAGTCAGGATCAAGTATCCACCCTGCAAGCAGCCCAACAGTCCGTGCGGCTCTATGTCGCCGGGGAAAAATTCCTCGAAGAAAATGGCTATTTAGACGCCAGTCGCCCCTTTGGCCGCGCCTTCCGCAAGCAGTATAAACTCGTCAAAAAGCTCAATCCGGAAGACCCCGGCGTCCAGCTAGTTCCCATCAACAATGAGTTGGTAGTCGAGGGCAAGGTCGAAGTATTAGTAGACCGCTTTGGCACGCTCAATAAGGGTGAAGACTACAAAGCCAAAACAGCCAATGGCCAGACTACGGTCACTTTCATCAACGAGCTTATTACGGGCTCCGATGTCTTGGCTATCGTCAAAAATTGATCTCGTAGATTAAAAAAAGAGGAGCTGGATCTAATACAGATCCAGCCCCTCTTTTTCGTTCTATAGCTCTATGGGATCTGCACTACCACGTATGCACGTAAACGGCCGTTCGCACTTTGTTACCCGCCTGATCCGTCGACAACAGCGAATCGGCAAAGGAAGCGTGGCGCACCAACAGATCGCGACTCCCCCCTTTCAGAAACAAATGCAAGTCCGTCTCGGGGTCGGCGACTAGACCGTGTATCATCCGGCGAAAATTACTTTCGCTCAAGTCGCGTGAAACCGTATAGCCATCTTCAGAGATACCCAGCCCCTTTCCCGTATACAGCACGACGACATCATCCGGTGCAGGATCGTGGCGATGAACGCGCCATACGGGCTGGGTCGCATTGAGTATCATGATGCCCAAACAAAGCATGAGCATCATAATGCCCAAAAAGAGCTCCTTGCTAATATCGTGCTCTTCGAATTCTTCTTCACGCTTGCGCAGCAAGCGGCTCATGCCCCCTCCTCGCGCAGGCGCAACCACGCATTCTCTAGTGCTGTAGCACGCTGTAACAAGTAGTCTACCGCCTTGCGCAAAGGCAAATAACTAACCAGTGCAATCAGCGTCGTTTTAAACGCCAGCGCCAGCCCTTCGGCCATGGACGATAGAATTTTAAAGGTTTGCGAGGCCTCGTCTATTTGCCCCAATTCTTGCGCCATCAGCAATATGCCACACACCGTGCCGAGATAACCATAAAGAGGCAATCGTGCCATATCCCTGCGCGCATTGAGCAACGGTTCGGCAATAAAACCAACGAGGTCGTCCATAATTTCCTCGTCTCGGCTCTTGAAATCTATATAGTGCTTATGTTCGCGGCGCAGCGAATCGAGCATGAGTATTCTGCGCGCCACTAGGGTTGCGCGCGCTGGGCTCTTGCCTGTTTTTAAGGCCCCTTCTTCGCGATAAATATGCAGCCCCACATACACCAATGTCAGCACATGCCCACTAGCAGACCAAGCAATGAGCACATACGAGAAACGGCCGACCCATGCGATGGCATCGGCGTACTGGTTGAGCGAGAGATAATAAGCCGCTAGTGCGCCGATAATAATACCCGCCAATGCACCAATGCCGCCAGCTATATACTTTAAATGGGCAATACTCACGCCCTTATCGCGGTCGTGTTGGTGCAAGCGCCGCGCGCGCTGCATCTGCACCAAACTACCGCTGATCCCCCCCGCGAGCACCAGTAATACGCCTACAAAGACAATCAACAAATTCACCGTTTCCACTCCTCAGCCTTAAATAACAGCCACCAACGGTGACCAGAAACAAGCGCATAACACACCAGCACCACTAAAGCCCCCCACAAGGTCCAATCCATCCCAGGCAACCCTGCCACAAATACGACGGACGTCTCTATCGACTCGCGTTTTTGACCGGCTCCAGACTTGCGCTCTGGCGGCGGCAAATAGTCCTTTTTTCGCTCCACTTTATCGCTGCCGCTAGCGGTGAAGTCCTTTGCCTCTACGGCAGCTTGAGCCCCTTTCAACTGCCGAGGAGGGCGAAATACCAACTCCCTTTCAACAGCAGGTAATTCATCGGCCCATTCGTGCAAGCGCTCGGCAATTGCGCTGTTTTCTTTCTCCGCCAAACGCCCTGCTCGTCCCAATGTGAATGCCAAGCGACCACTCACATATCCTTTATAGCGTGGTATATCGATATTTGGCTGGGCCCTTTGCAATCTTCCGCCCAGCTCTTTTTGCCGCGCCTGTAACTGCACCAAGCGACTGGCGACCTCGTGGATATCCATGTTTTGCTGCTGCGCCGGGGGCAAGTCTACCTTTTGCCGGCGATTTGCCCTCTCCAACTGACGCGCCGTAAACTCCGCTTCCAGCCATACCTCGCCAAATAACCCCTCTCCCCAAATTACCTCAGCTCCGGGAATATCCGGTTGACTATGGGCGTAATAACGCACCTCAGCCAATGCCCCCCCCGAACGCCAAGGCCCTTCCTCCGTCACTAATACAGGGCGCATACCTCCGGTGGCATCCTTGAGGTAAAGACCTGCCATAAAGCCACTCTCCACCTTGTCCGTATCCCAACAGTGCACCTGTATAGTATTCTTTTCGCGTAGATATAAGGAGGGGATTTCAACTTGTGTCGGCGTCAGTCGCGTCTGGCCAACGCGAAAATCATTGATAAATACTTCAGCTTCATCATCGGCCCAAAACACCAAGACCAGCTCGAAATTGCGCTGAAAAACATCGCCCTGTAGTCGCATCAATTCAGCAAAATTCTGGTCTGAATTCAAGCGCGACAAAGTATCTATACTCGCAGCGATTTGATTGTATTCTCGTCGCCATTGCAACACCGTATCGGCCTCGGCTCCAGGAGCAGACAACGCAAAATAGACAACGATGAGGAGGTAGATCACGGCCCAACACCCCGACTGTTTACTCGTTTGCTGAACTGCACTTTCATCACCGATATCTGTTCTATTTTTTCGGTAAACTGGCTTTCTTGTACAAAGTCCGTAGCCGTGTCCGCTTGGAATTGTACTCGTATTACCTCGCGATCGAGCGCATCGAGGACCCCCTGAGCCCCCTCGGCCAGATCTAGCAGGAGATAATTTTCAAAGAGTTCGCTAAAATCCTCCACTTGCGGCTGGTAAAAATCCACTTTGAGTTGTAAAAAGCGCGTCCGATCCAACAGCTCAACGTCTTCTGCCGTCGAGCTGTTTATCTCCCCGTTCGGTGATGTTAGCGGCTCCGGTACGGAGTGATTTTTCTGTAGCATCTCGTCGCGCAGCTGCTCGGCCAGCCTATCCCACTTATCTGTTTCCTCGCTATAGCGACGGCGGCTCTCGGCCGAAACCATCGTGGCTAGGATAGACATCTTCGACGATTTAGCCTCTGCCCGACCAATTACGCCCGCCATACCCTTTTCGTCCTCGAGGAATAGATACAGACGGAACAAAGTCAGAAAGTCATCCTGGCTTTTGGAGTAAAAGTCGACCTGCGTTTGCATATTTAATGCGCGCTTGCGGATTTCGCCCAGCATACTTGCCAATAATGGATCCCAAAAACTCGGCGCCAGGTCCGGCATGGTTGCCGCAGCCCGTTCGATCACCTTTTTCGCTAGGTCGGGACTGCGCTCATAAAAGTAGGATCGTGCGAGGAATACCCAGATTTCTGCCTTGTAGGGGTAGCCGGACACCGCTTCTTCAAAACGCTGAACAGCCTCTGCATACTGACCGCTAAAATAGCTGAGTTTTTTGTCTACACCAAAGCGCAAGCCCATACCGCTCTCGGTATAGTCGGCCTCTTTGAAACGATCGGAATCGGGAATACTCAGGCGTTCGTTGAGAAAATCTACGGTGCGCTCACGCCGCTGCGCATCCGCTGTGCCGGCGCATAAAAGCGCCACAACAATCACAGCGGATGGTAGCAGCAGCGCCATAGAACCTTTAGATATTCGCTTTCGACTGACTGCCGTCGACATTTATACAGGTACCCGTAACCCAACTACTGCGATCCGATGCGAGAAATGTGACGACATGGGCGACCTCTTCCGGTTTGCCGAAGCGACCAAAGGGCAAATTTGCCTCAATAAAGGCCTGTATCTGCTCGGGATTCTCTTTTTGACGGCGCTCCCAACTGCCACCGGGAAATATAATGGATCCCGGCGCGACCGAGTTGACGCGAATATTCTTGGCCGCCCCTTCGATCGCCAAATTCGAGGACATGCTAATCATGGCAGCCTTAGAGGCATTATAGGAAATCGGCCCCCCACTCTCGCGCCCAAAAATGGACGCTATATTGATAATGCTACCCCCACCGCGCTGCTCCATCAGAGGGAAGGCGGCGCGACTGACGCGTACGGCGGAGAGAAAACTCAGATTGATGACGTGGTTCCACTCGTCGTCGCTGATTTCGGCAAAAGGCGTCCACACGGAGCCACCGACGTTGTTTATGAGAATGTCGACGCCACCAAAACGTTCCCGCGCGGCGGCGACCAGCGCCTCAGCACCCTCTGTCGTGGTCACATCTACGGCCACTGCCTCGACCTCGGCTCCAACCGCCTCCATCTCAGCTGCCGCCTTTTTTAAACCTTCTTCATTGCGAGCACAGATACAGAGTTTGGCGCCCTCTGCCGCCAACGTCAGGGCAATAGAACGACCAATGCCGCGGCTTGCACCGCTGACGATGGCGACTTTGTCTTTTAAACCCAAATCCATTTAAAACTCCTTATTAGTGGGGAGCTAAGCCAGCTTCTAAAGCTCCCGGATTGACGGCGAATAATGCAACTAAATAGACTGCACACAATATCATGAGTACGACTCCCTTCCAACGCGTAAGCCGATGGCCAATGCGCAACAACCCCAGCATACTCAATACGATTACAATCATCGATGGGAACATAAAATTTATGACATCACGCTCAACGGTCAGGGGATTTACTATCGCCGAAGCACCTGCAATCCAGCAGATATTGAGAATATCGGCACCGAGTATATTGCCCACAGCTAGGCTGCCCTGCCCCTTGCGCGCGGCAATGATGCAGGTGGCAATTTCGGGAATAGAAGTTCCCAGCGCTACCATCACCAAGCCAATTATTACATTGGGAACACCTAGAGCTATGCCTACAACGGGCGTGGCTGCAACAATCCAATCGCTGCTTATAAGCACACCGGCCAACCCGCCGACAAAGAGGGCCACTACCAAGGGCCAACTGCGTCTCTCTCCTGCGTCTTCCATCACCTCGCTGCTGCCGACGCGCTTCTGTTCCCAATAGGTATAGAGCAAGTAGCCTACAAAGAACAGCACCAACACGATCCCTTCACCACGCCCCAACGTGCCGTCATAGGCCAGAAAATAGGCGAGTACATCTACGATGATAAGGAAGATAGCCGCCGAGCGTAGCACCGTGCGATCAATGAGAATAGCCGCCGGAGCAAAGAATGCAGCCATCGGCAGGGCAATTCCATCGTCGTAGATCACCGAGCCAATAGCATTGCCCAGAGCTACTTCTGGATTGCCCTCTAAAGCGGCCGTAACAGAGACCGCTAGTTCCGGTGCCGTCGTACCGATGCCGACAATGACAATGCCAATGAGCATTGGCGGAGCTTTCAGGTGCTGCGCCACCTCGATTGCCCCTTCGATCAACCAATCCGCGCACTTGGCCAAAATAACAAATGATATAGCCATGAGGCCAAAGGCCGTCCAGACTCCCATGGTCTCCGTTCCGCTGGTTATAGCGGGCCTCCTCTTATAAAAAAACTTAACTCAGATAGGTGCTTAGTAGGCGTTGAGCATTCTGGTAGGTAATCTTGTCATACGCCACCGCGGGCAAATTCTGCTCTTGTATAAAATCCATCAACCGCGTATCAAAATAGTCCCGGCCAAAAAGCAGCCGATCTTGGAAGTCGATGAGGAACTGCCGGCCAAAACTCGCATCGCGCTGTAGCGCCTTCAACCCGGATCCCGCCGATAAATCGGCATAGAGGTTCTCGTGCTGACGCAACATCTTTCCAACGCGACCTCCCGGCACAATAGGTCCATCTGGGTAGGCGACCTTGTCGTATTGATCATCACCCGACAAGTGCGCCCAGAATCCTGGGGCATGGCCGATAAAGATCGTTTCAGGACAGGCTACGATAGCTCTCTCAAATGAATCCATGCTGCCGCCGTACCACCAGTTGGGTCGTGGGTACATACCATGGCCGTGATCTAGCGGATAGTCTAAATGAATCGTAATGGGCAACTTCTGCTCGCCACAGAATTGATATAGACGCAACGCATCGGGATCGTCAAACGGCAGACGCACCTTGAGTTCGGAAGCGATGCGCACACCGTGGATCTCCACCGCCGCTTTGAGACGATCTATGGCATCGGGACGTTTGGGATGTGGCATATAACCGAGTACAAACCGATCCGGGGCTTCTCGCCCAACGGCGATTACATCTTCTAAGGGGATTCCCCTACCCGTAGGCGGAAGAACGGCGTGATAGGAAGGGGAATACTCGTCTTCGGGCACTTCCCAACTAAAGAGCCACATCTGATCTATGTTTTGCTCATCCATATTACGCAAAATTTTTTCGGCGTTAAAACCGTGCCAATTGGGGTGATTATGAGCATCGATCAGCATTTCACACCTTTATTATTTACAGGTATTTATATAGGAAGCAGTTACGGGAAATAAGTTATCACTAAACAATATAGCACATTTTTTAATGATATTGCTAGCACGGAAAACTGTCAAGCTTGGGCGGGTGCCTGCCGATGGTATGTATAACTTGGTATTACTTTTTACTATATTTCTTATTTTATGTGACGTAGATCACATTCTTTAAAAGAATTTTTGCCGATATCTATAAGGTAATAGAGAAACGGGGAACCATTACAGAGTAAGGGAAACGGTATGTTCGACCATTTTCTCACGACCCTCCTGCAAGTATTCATTGTCATAGACCTCGTCGGCGCCGTCGCCTACTTTGCCCTAGGTGCGCTACGCCGCAAGCAGCGAGCAAACGAAGCTCTACTCAGCCCGGAACAACCAGCACAACCTCTTGCCCTAGATTTGGACAATAGGTCCTTCTGGCAAAAACTGTTGCCCAATCGCCCAATGGCATTCGCCCGATCGCAAGATATCGATAAATTGCGTCAGGTCCTCTACAGTTTCCAAGACGGTCTGACCTAAAAATATACAGCCCCGGTCCTCACCCAAGCCCTCTGGGCCTAACCCCCACTCTCTCATCTGTTGGGGACTGGGGGGTGTGCTTGACTTTTACAGATAGCTACCGCTAATTCAAACGCGTCCTCGCTTAACAAGGACGCGTTATTTTTTTGCAATATACAAATATTTATTCTATTAATTGAATTTTTATTACATTGATTGATAACACTTAAGAAGAGAGGACACTCATGAATGTCGCCGATTTAAAGGGACAGAAGATCATGATGGCCGTCTCTGGCGGGCTCGACAGTTGCACCATCACGCACTGGCTGAGCAACCAGGGTATAGAAGTCATCGCCTATACCGCTGACCTAGGTCAGCCCGACGAAGCCGATATAGAAGACGTGCGGCAGCGCATGCTCGCCTGTGGCGTCACTGAAATGCTTATCGGCGATCTAAAAGAAGCCATTTGCCGCACCGGCATCCAATTGGTGCAATCGCAGGCGCGCTATGAAGGGGGGTATTGGAATACGACGGGCATTGGCCGACACGTAGTCGTCGCCGATATGGTCCCTCTCATGCGAGAACGCGGCATCCATATCCTCGGCCACGGAGCCACGGGGCGCGGCAACGACCAAGTCCGTTTTCAATTGGCTGCACAGATGCTCGAACCCCATATCGAGGTCTATGCTCCCTGGCGCGATTCGGCATTCTTAGAAGTTTTTGGCGGCCGCAAAGAAATGATCGACTATTGCCAAGCCCACGGGCTGCCGATTACAGCGACGCACGATAAGCCCTATTCAACAGATGCCAACATATTGGGGCTGACCCATGAAGCCGGCGAGCTCGAAGACTTAAAGACTCCGGCCAACCGCGTCGAAGCGGGTATGGGGGTCTTCCCCGTTGCCGCCCCCGACAAAGAGGAAATTTTCACGGTGCGCTTTGAAAAGGGCCAGCCAGTCGAAATAAACGGTGAAAAGGTTAACGCACTACAAGCCATTGCCATGAGCAACGAGATCGGTGGCCGCAACGGCGTCGGTATCGGTCTACACGCGGTTGAAAATCGCTTTGTCGGCATTAAATCGCGCGGTATCTACGAAGCTCCAGCACTCGAATTGCTCGGTCAGTGCTACGAGTATCTTTTACAGCTGATACTCGATCGTCGCACGCGCCGCATCTACGAGCCCATCAGCTCCTATATATCAGAGCAAATCTATCAGGGCTATTGGTTTGATACGGCGACCCAAGCCTGTTGGAAATTTGTCGAACATCTCAACAATTTGGCCACGGGCACGATATCGGTATCTCTTTACAAAGGCCATGCCGCTTTTCACACCGCCTCGGACGCGCCCCATTCGCTCTACAGCGAAGATACGGCTTCGATGGAGGCCATTGGCGACTTCGACCACCGCGATTCCGAGGGCTTCCTCGGCGTCCTCGGCGTCGGCGCCCGCGCCCTCAAAACGTCGGGCCAAACCGGTCTATAAACACACGCCATTCTGCACATAAAAAAGCCCGCTGCCATTAAGGCCGCGGGCTTTTTTATATAAATGATGTTTATCCTTTATTTTAACACATCCTCAGGACGTTCCGGAAAACCACTCACACCGCGCGAGCGATCAAATTGGTAGATGCGCTTAAGTGGCCTTGCTTCAAATTCAAAGGCGCGCAATAGCCCCTCTTCCAACGCGGCACCTCCCGCCTCGTTGTCGAGTGTAGTAATAGCCCGCGCGCGCAGATTTGCCACGACCTCTTTCTGCATATCCCCACATTCTTCTATTTCCCCTGGGTCGCTCTCGAGATTAAACAACTGTTCGCGTCCCCCATTGGCCAAATAGATATATTTCCAATTTTTATAGCGCACCATAATCTTGAAGTGAGCCGTACCGGGTTCACCATAATAGCCATAGAGCACTTCGCGGGCCGGAGCCGTCCCCTCGGCCACTCCCAATACATCGCACCCTTCGCGCTGTTCCACCTGGCCCGATGCAGCAGTGGCAAGAGCAAAGAGATCCGTCAGGCACACGAGGTCTTCTCGAAGCTCTGTTGCGGGCAATCGCGCCGGCCAGCTCAACAAAAAAGGCACGCGGCAAGAAACATCAAAGAAGCTCTCCTTCTGCCAAGCCGAGTGGTCACCCATATGGTCTCCGTGATCGGCAAAGAAACAGATCAGCGTATTATCGGCATCCTCACGTGCCTCCACGGCGTCTAACACACGCCCCAGGCACTGGTCGATATAGGAAATCTCCCCGTAATAACGCGCCCTGAGCACGCGGGCATGTGCATCGTTAATATCCTCAGCCCAAATGGCGTAATTCATCCACGGGATCTGCTCGTCCATATGATCCACCTCGCGCACGCCACGCACGGGGTTGGGCATGCGGTCCGGATCGTACATGCGATTAAATGGAATGGGAGGGGCAAGCGGTGGATGGGGCCCTATAAAGGAGACAAAACCGAAAAAAGGCCGACCATCGTCGTGGCGAATGCGTTCAACGGCGCGCTCAGCAGCCCATGCTTCGACCGTCGCTTCAGCCGGCATCGGACTCATCTGTGGCATATAGTACATCTCCGTGCGTTCGCCCATTAGACATTCTATAAAATCGTATTCGGGATGTTCTCGAGCGATAAACGAGGCATAGGCATCTCCCTGTCGCCGCTCCGGGCTACCGTAGAGTTCCTCGCTACGCAAATAGGTCTCGTATCCGAGATCTTCGTCCCAGGGGTTGCTGTGGAACTTGCCAATGCCAAAGGTGCGATAGCCCCTCGAGGTCATTTCCTGGGCCAAATAGGGACCACAGCGGCCCGGAATGGAATCGGCCTGCCCGGGTGCTGGATCGGCAATACCGTTGGAAAAGACGCGCGTCGCCGTCGGTTCGCAACCCGTGCGAATAGTATAGCGAGCCGCCACGCAGACGGGACAGGTCGAATAGGCGTTGGTAAAAGCCAGCCCGCGCTGAACCAAACGATCAAAATTAGGCGTGTAGATATCTTCATTGCCCAGCGCGCAAATAGTGTCAAAACGCTGCTGGTCCGTCATGATATAGAGAATATTGGGATCTTCGCGCAAAAGTAGTAGCCTTTCTCTTCGTTACTGCACCCAGTGGCGATAGAGCGTTTGTACGGCATTCGGCAATTGCTCGTAAATGTCCTTCTGTAGAGGCGGAACTTCGTAGATTTTTCCGCCCGTCTCGGCGACCATCATCTGGTATTCTGGTGATCCCGGCTGCGTGGGGTTGAGATTGAGCCACCAAGGCGCATAACGCACTAAAAGGGCCACTCGGCGCTCAGAGCTTGTATTCGCCGCTACGGCATGCCACAGACGGCTGTCATAGATCAGCACACTACCCGCCTTCCCTTCTACCTGTACTTCCCCGGGCAGCGGTCCATCGCGGTCGACGCTATCCATAGCGCCACTTGAGGGGTTCTGAAGCGTTCGATGGCTAGCGGGCAAAACCCAAGTCCCCCCGTTATCGGCGCGAAAATCCGTCAGCATCCAAATAGTCGACAGATGCATTAGGCAATCGGGATAGGGCGATAAGACATGCGACGCATTCGTTTGATTATATGGCCAGTCGGCGTGCCAATAGCCGCGCTCGTTCCCCGGCTCATTGATGACGCAATCCGTGCAAGATATTCGCGACCAAAGCCCAAAACACCCCTCGACAATATCCATGACCTGACGATCGGCCAGATGGGCAGCAAAGGCCTGCGTTGCATTAATAACTTGACGCATGCTGCCCACGCCGCGTGCACCAATGCGATGCCCGCGCGCACGCGTTGCCTCCTTCTCCCTCTCAGAGTCAGCGTGGTGTTCAGCCTGTACCCGCGAGACCTCGGCGCGGATCGGATCCACCTTCTCTTTTGGAATAACACCTTCCAAAAGACAGAACCCAGCGCGCCCAATCTGCTCCACCATATCAACCGCCGTAGTATCAGCCATGGTATCAGACTCGGTAGAGAGATTCAACGTCGACGAGAATCTTATCCAATTCGGCGATATCGTGGTCATCGAGATCTCCACCGGGAGCGCGTCTAAGCGGTGTGTCGATCAGCCCGCGGCGGTGCAGAATCAGCTTGTAAACAGCCACGCCATAGAGCCGCTCATAGCTCATCAACGGCAGCAATTTATTAAAGAGTTCGCGCGCTCCATCTTCATCATTGGACTCCAGCTTTCCCCAGATATCCACCAACACATCGGTAGAGTGACAACCCGGCATATTGCCACAGGAGCCGCGATTGTATTCGTCGATAAGGTAAATCCCACCCTGTCCTCCCAACACGCCTCGGCAGGCGGTCGTGGCTGCGGCCAACGTGCGGCTGATCTGCCGGGGTTCAGGAGCCGTTTCCTCTTTGATATATTCAATATGCTCGAATTCAGCACACATACGCCCCAACATCTCAGCACTCATAGGCGTACCGATGGGCAGATTGAAATTTTGTACACAAATGGAAATATCGAGCGCCGAATTCAGCGCATCATAAAAGGCATAACAACCATCGGCATCCGGATGCAAGACATGCGGCGGCATCGACATTATTCCCGTCGCCCCAACGCGCTGAGCAAAACACGAGAGAGCAACCGCTGGCAGGGCGTGTCCCGATGTAACGGATGCGATAATGGGAACTTGTCCCGCCGCTTCCCCCGCAACAACCTCTATCCAGCGACGGCGTTCATCATCCGAGAGTGTGGAAAATTCGCTGGCATTTGCCGGCCCGACCAAACCCGTAGCGCCGGCATCAATACAAAAGCGAACTAGCTTCTTCAGCCCCGCTTCGTCGAGCTCGTAACTACGGGTGAAAGGCGTCGCCACAATAGGCATAATACCTCGCCATGGATCACTCATAAAGAACTCCTGTCTCTGGCCACTGCAGCTGGCCGTTGGCCATCCGTAGCAAACGCGGCTGCTGCGGATGGATTCTGCTTATTGCTTCATAGTGTATACTGCCCATCCACGCCGCCCATTGATCGGCTCCCACGCCTTCGTCCCCCTCTGTCCCCAACAAAGTGACGACCTGCCCGGGAACGACCGTCGGCATATGCGTCAGGTCGACCATAAACATATTCATACACACCCGACCGCGCACCGGCGCACGCACGCCGTTTACCAGTACGTGCCCCACGTTGGACAAACGGCGATCGTAGCCTTCAAAATATCCGACGGGCACAATGCCAATGCACATGGGATGCGTAGCGCGAAAGGTGCGTCCGTAGCCGATATAGGCCCCTTCGGGCACCTGTTTGACCTGAGTGATGCGCGCTTTCCAACTAAGAGCGGGATAGAGACTCGGCATGGCATCTCCTGCCGCACGCCGCTCCAGCGCCGTCGCATACGTTTCACTCGAGGGCCACAGTCCATAGGCGGCAATGCCAGCGCGCACGAGCGCACCATGCGTTTCCGGCCATAAAAGGGCCGCCGCCGAGTTGGCCGCATGCACCATGGGCACATTGATTCCCGCTGCGCACACTTCCCGCCCAGCCTCCTGTAATAGCGATAATTGCCCTTGGGCAAAGGCGTGATCCGTCGTGTCCTCGATATCGGCAAAGTGCGTCGTCAACCCCTCTAATGCAAGTCCTTCTAAGCCAGTGACGAGGCGAGCGAATTCCAGCACATCACTCAGCGCGACCCCCTGCCTATAGGTCCCCGTCTCCACTTTGATATGACAGCTCACAGTGCAACCCGCCGCCCGTGCCGCCAACGCGACGGCCCGCGCCGTCGCCGCATCACACAGCGCAACCCGCGCACCTACTTTCACAACCCTTTCAGCTTCAAAAGGGGCGACCTGTGCACAAATATAAATTGGGGCTTCCCTCTCAGTCCAGCGCAAACACTCGGCCTCGGCAATGGAATTAACAATGAACCAATCGGCACCTGCCTGCAAAAATTCCCGTGCACTAAGCGCTAAACCGTGTCCGTATGCATCGCTCTTGACGACGATACCAAGCAGAGTTCCCGCGGCCATACTCGCCCTCAGCGTGCGGATATTATCGCGCAAGGCCGACGCACTGACCTCACACCATGAGTTCAACTCGACTTCAGCCATCGGCACAACCGTCCCCTGCCCTAGGCGGCAACAAAAAACCGCTTAGTTCATTGAGATCGGTAACCACTGGACAACCAGCCGTTTCTAAACGCTCGCGAGTCTGATGCCCCGCAGCCACCAGCACGCAGTCTATTCCCATTGCCTCGGCGACTTCGAAATCGTGCAACGTGTCACCGACATAGAGCATTTCATCCGCGCTCCATGCCAACTCCTTCATACAGCGACGCCCGCGCTCTACCTTGCCTTCTCCATACTCATTATCGAGACCGATTACATGCGAAAAATACCGTCCGATGCCATAAAATCCTACTAATTCGCACAACTTGCCATCGCCATATGCCGACAATAGAGACAGCTTGCACCCACGCTCAAGCAACTGCTTAAACAAAGGGTCTACTCCAATATGCAGAGCACATTCACAGCGTCTTGCCTCGTAGAGATCGGCAAACTCGTCGCTGAGCTCTTCGAAGCTATAACGCCCGAAATCAAAGCCTAAACGTTGGCAATAATCGCGCAGGGGAAAACCGAATACCTCGCGATAATGCTCTACGTCAATCGCCTCTATACCGCGGCGCACCAGGAGCGTATTAATGACCCGTAGACTGAGCCAGACATCGTCCATCAAGGTGCCGTTCCAATCCCACGCAATATGGCGATAGTATTTCATCCCCTGCGAACCACCCACACTTGTTCACCAAAACCGGGATAAGGCCCGCCGAAAAAATCACCATAGAGCGCTTCGACAGCAAAACCACAGCGCTCTAAGAGGTAGCGCATTTCCCCCTGCGGCGTCCAGCGCAATTGCAGCAAACTGACCTGGCGCCCTAGGCTCTGCCCATCTTGAGTAAACTCTTCAAAAATTAGTTCCTGCTCTAGTATTTGCACTTCTGGATCAGCGTGTCGGCTATAATACACAGAGACCCTATGACCGGTCTGCGCATCGATAAAATCGACATCCAGACACAAGGGCGTCTTAAATCCATCGCGTGCAAGTTCTGCCAGTGGATCAAAGGTGTTAAAAACGAGACGTCCCTCGTCCTCTAAGTGCTCACCAATACAGCGCAAGGCGCGCTGCTGATCGAGCGGATCGAGCAAGTGCTGGAAGGTGCGATAGGGAATAAAGGCGGCGGCAAAGCGCCGCTCGAGATCCATTCCGCCCATATCTGCTTCCACCAATTCTACGCGTTTACAAAGCGACGGATCCTCTGCGGCCAATTTGCCGTGTAGTATCTGCAATAACTCGTCACTGATATCCACGCCCACAATTTCTACGCCCGCCCGAGCTATGGGTAGCAATATGCGCCCCGTGCCACACCCCAATTCGAGAACGGGCCCATCGACATCGAGCGCCTCGTCGACATAAAATTCGCTTTCGCCGTCTACACCAGTGAAATAGGCATCGTAAAAACGGGCGTTATAAACGCTCATCGAGCGCTACTGGCAGCGATTATAGACACCGCGATCCCCTCTCTAGCAAAACTCAGGTCGAGGATTTGTTCCCCGACCTGAGCCTGCAGTGATTCAAGCAGGTGACCGCTATACACGGCACCCCACTGATATTTCACTTCAGCCAACCTACGATAGAAGACCGGCGATAACGGCGCGCTCCTCTTTGAGTTCGGCTTCTGTTGCGGCGATCTTCTCGCGCGCAAAATCACTCAGCTCGAGCCCTTGGACGATCTCCCAATTGCCCGCGCCATCGCTGCGCACGGGAAAGGAGTAGATCAACCCTTTCTCTACTCCATAACTACCGTCGGAAACGACACCGGCTGAGAAGAACTCCCCTGCGGGCGTGGCGCCCTCCATGCTCATCACGTGGTCTAGCGCTGCGTTGGCGGCCGATGCAGCAGATGACATACCCCGCGCCTCAATGACGGCGGCGCCGCGCTGCTGGACGACCTTGATAAAGTCTTCGCGCAACCACGAAATGTGACCAATTACATCGGGTACAGGACGTCCATTTATCAGGGCATTTTCGGCATCTGGATACTGCGTAGCACTGTGGTTGCCCCAGATAGCCATATTCGTGACATCAGATACCTTGACGCCTGCCTTCTGCGCCAACTGAGCCTGCGCGCGATTCTGATCGAGTCGCGTCATGGCGTGAAAACGCTCCTTCGGCACACTTCCTTGCGGGGCATTGTGCATGGCGATAAGACAATTCGTGTTGGCCGGATTACCCACGACCAAAACGCGCACATCGGCAGCAGCCCGTGCCAGTGCCTTGCCTTGGCCGACGAAGATAGGACCGTTCTCTTTAATCAAATCGCCGCGCTCCATCCCCTTACCCCGTGGTTTAGACCCGACGAGCAGCGCCCAATTGACACCATCAAACGCTTTATCTACATCGTCTGTAACCACGATATCATCAAGCAGCGGAAAAGCACAATCATCCAGTTCCATCACCACACCTTCTAGTGCTTTGAGCGCCGGTGTGATTTCCAAAAGGTGTAGCGATACGCGTACATCGGGGCCAAATACAGCCCCCGATGCCAAACGCGGTAACAGGGCGTAGCCAATTTGGCCAGCCGCGCCGGTGACGGCCACTTTTACAGTGCGAGCCATTTGTTTATTCTCCTTGCTGGTAGTATCGCGGCTAAATGCCGAAATTTGCTGTTTCCAAGTCTATACAATTTGATTAAAAATTAAAGAGGGGGCAAGACTTAGAGCCTTCAGTCGACCACTGAACCGAATTATGCAGTCCTATTAACGCAACGTCAACGAAAGGAACCGGTATGAGCCAAGAGTATGATGTCCTGTTACGCGGCGGCCATCTCATTGACCCTAAAAACGATCTCGATGGCATTAGTGATCTGGCGATTAAGGATGGACGAGTCGCCGCCGTCGGCCCCAAGCTCCCGGGCGCTGCGAGCAAGGATATAGATGTGAGCGGCCTCGTGGTCACCCCGGGCCTGATCGATATCCACGTGCACTCCTACGGTGGCTATGAAGGCTGGCTCTTCCCCGACCAACACTCGCTGCCCTACGGCGTAACAACCGTCGTCGACACGGGAGGTGCCGGGTGGAAGGACTTTGCCGACTTCAAATCAACTATTATCGATCGTTCGACGACGCGCGTGCTGGCCTTTATCAATATCGTTGGCGCCGGCATGACGGGACCGCCAGAGCAAGATACCAGCGATATGAGCCCCATTCCCTGCGCTGCCACGATCAAACAATACCGCGAACACGTCGTCGGTTCCAAGTCCGCTCATTTCGGTGGTCCAGGCTGGGAATCTGCTGGCGGCGCAATCGAAGCGGCGCGGCTCAGCGACTCGATCGCCATGATCGATTTTGCGCCGCGCCCATCCCGCTCCTATGAAGAGTTGCTCGAACATATGAGCCCAGGTGATATACACACCCATCTCTACGCATCTCATATACCCCTACTCGATGAGCACAAAAAAATAAATGACTATGTGCGCGCCGCTCGTGAACGTGGCATCATATTCGACACGGGCCACGGAGGTGGATCATTCTGGTTTCGCATAGCGGTCCCTTCCTTAGAACAGGATTTTCCACCCGATACAATTAGCACCGACTTACACAAGAGCAGTCGCATGCGCCCCAACGCCACTATGCCCGTTACGATGTCCAAGTTCCTAGCAATGGGCATGCCTCTACAAGAAGTTATTTATCGCTCAACCCACAAACCATCCAAAATCATTCGCCGTCCCGAACTAGGTCATCTCAGCATCGGGTCCGAAGCAGACGTTGCCGTGCTGGAACTGCGCAAAGGTTCGTTCGGCTTTGTCGATTCAGGTGGTGCTCGCTTGGCTGGTGAGCAATTACTGGAGGCTCATATGACGCTGCGCGCTGGGCGCATCGCCTGGGATCTCAACGGGCTGAGTCGACCTGCTTGGGACCAGAGTGGCGATTATCGCCGCATCGACTAAAGTAGCAAATGGTCGCACGGAACAAATAAGACTGGAGAAATAGAGCGCTGTCTCGATATTAAGTAGGAGGGGTTCCCCTTCTAAAATGCTGATAAGACGAGAGCGATAAAAAAATTGACCCTTTCCCAAACTACGCGTAAACCACTGTTAACAAACGAATTAAAGGATTTTATATTTTCTCGACACAAATGGCTAATTTACCGTGCCAGATCGGCTTAAATGCCTCAGACACTTGCAGATCGGTGCGCTATCACAAACTCGGTTTCCCACCTTGCCCTGCGAGCCCTGATCGACGGGCAAGGTGGCGCGAACCAAGCAAAAAATGTATGTTTTTAGAGGGTTTCTTCCCCCCCCAGCCCCTTGTTCACCAATGCGATTTTTAATGCGCGAAACGCTGATTTCACCTGAAGACTTAGCAGCTATTCAGCTGCTAACCGATCGATTCACTCTGCGCGAAGACCACGTGCAACGCTTGCTTGCGCTTGCTGCAGGTGATCGCGTTCTCGTTGAGAGTGCACTTTTGGTAGCTCGAGAAATGGGATACCAGTCATTCGAAGGAGCACATCAATATATAGTCGACGTGCTGCGTTTACCGAAACAGCAGCAATAAATATATCTTGACCGGGCTCCTTAACTTATGTACAATCGCTCCGTTTAACCCTTCACGATAAACGAGAGGATCTATGCAGAATCTGCATGACGAGGAGAGTACCCTACGGCTCTACTTCGATGATATCGCCGAATCCACGCCTCTTAGCCGAGAGCGTGAAGTTGAGCTTGCAGAACGCATTAAAAGTGGCGACATGAGAGCGCGCGACGAAATGATTCGCTCCAATTTACGCTTTGTCGTCGACGTAGCGAAAAAATACCAGAACCGGGGCTTGTCGCTCTCGGATCTAATAAGCGCCGGTAACCTAGGTCTGATTACGGCTGCCGATCGCTTTGATGGCACCAAGGGCTATAAGTTCATCTCATACGCAGTATGGTGGATACGCCAATCCATACTACAGACCTTAGCCGAACACGTGCGCACAGTACGCCTCCCCCTCAACAAAGTCAGTTTGCTCAAGGATATCTCCAAGGCTTCACGCAAACTGGGTCAAGACCGCGAGGGAGACCCCGCCATAGAAGAAATCGCCAAAGAACTAGACGTGCCCGCTCAGGAGGTTCTCGAAACCATACTCAGCGCCCGTTCCGTCTGCTCACTGGATGAATCCTTCACTGATGACGACGAGCGCAGCCTACTCAATACGCTGCCCGACCAATCGCTGGAGGCACCAGACGCCGACGTCTTGCGCGAGTCGGCCCGCGTCCAGCTCGAAAACGCACTCAATACGCTGGACGAACGCGAACTCCGCATCATCCGCCTTTATTTCGGCTTAGACGGCAACGAAGCCCTCACGCTGGAAGAGATTGGCGATATGATGAACCTAACGCGGGAGCGTATCCGCCAGCTCAAGGAGCGAGCTCTGAGCAAGCTGCGTCACCCTTCTCGCAACCAGGCCCTTAAAAGTTTGGCCAGCGAAGCATAGGGCTATTGACAGACCGTTAAATCCTTCTATTTTCTACAGCTTGATTTTATGAGTTTTGGGGGGATACTCAAGCGGTCAACGAGGGCAGACTGTAAATCTGCTGGCTTCGGCCTACGTCGGTTCGAGTCCGGCTCCCCCCACCATAAAAAAAGGGCCGTTACCTTAAAAAGGTAACGGCCCTTTTTGTTGTTTTTAAACGACTTATGTTAATTTTAACAATTTCATGCAGACAGCTCCCCTTCTCCACGGACATTCCACAGCGTTACTCACATTACGCCTGTTTTGTGCTTGCCCGTGATCCTACCGTGATCCTATCTTATCCATAGACCCCGACAGTGGAACCATCTGTTTTTTGATAGGAGGCGTTATGGACGACAAATTCTACGTTGGTCGTGTGACCGTCGGCAAGCGCCCTACCAAGCACGGCTACTACGCCTATTACCGCGATTCGGCCGGTAAGCAGCACAACAAGAGCCTCCGGACCAACAACAAGAAGGAGGCCAAGGATAGAGCTCAGCGCATCGCCGATACGATAGAGGCTGGCACCGACCTCCGCGTTGAGCGGGTGCGCGAGAATCGGGGCGTTACCGTATCCGACGCGATACCCACTGTGATAAAGCTCGTCAAATGGGATGGTCGTTATCGAGACGAATGCATCAAGATCTTGCACCAATTCGAAGAGCAATACGGCGACCAGTCAATGGCCTTCATTACTCAAGCGGACATCAACGAGTATCTAGTGGCCGTGCTGCAGCGCACGTCCAGAGCCACACACAACCGCCATAAGAGTACCTTGCGTGGGTTTTTTCAAGCTGCCCACAGCAAAGATTTAGTGGCAGAAGACCCGACGAAGAACGTGGGGCACCTAGAAGAGCCGGAGAATGTGCCAGATGCGTTGACGGAGGAGCAATTTGACCGCGTCCTAAATGCACTGCCCGAACACGCGCAGATTATCATGCAGATCCTGCACGACACCGGCATGAGAGCCGGCGAGTTGCACAGCTTAACCTGGCGCAATATTCGTTCGGATAAGCGAATGATCGTCGTAGAGGATTCTAAGAATAATCAGTTTCGCTTGATACCGATGACGGACGCCGTTTATGCGTTGTTTGAACGCCTTCGGAAAGATGGGCACCATCCCCTTAAGCGCAACGGCAGTCGCGTTCCGTTCAAACGCCAGTGGCCAGACGATAGCGACCCCGACGCCGTGGCCATACCCGAGACGGATATTGCGCGGTTGCTCAAGGAAGCAGCCAGAGAGGCAGGACTATCGAAGCTGACGCGCCATATGATGCGTCATACGTTCGCTACTTTTCTTGGCGCCAACGGTGCGACTACGCTTGACCTGCAAGATCTGGGTGGTTGGAAGACCGATAAAATGGTACGCCGCTATCGAAAAATCGTCGACGATCGACTACATGGAGTCATGGAAGTATTTAATCGGCCCAAGGCAAATAAAATCTCGGACGCAAACGCACAATAGAGATTGACAATACGGCAGTTCAATTCCTGATTTATGGTAGATACGAGGCACTCCCAGTGCATCCTAATAAGCGGAGTTGAGACACATGAAGCCTAAAAGGAATGGCAGTCGCAAACCCATAGACTACGACCTGGTGGAGGCGGCGGGAATCGAAGCTACCGCCCCATATTTCTACAACTCAACACATCCCGTACACAACCTCTACAAAGCCACTACAAAACACTGCGTTACGCCCTCTCATAGACATGCTCGGAAGCAATAAAGCAACACTTCCCGTGCACATCTATAACACATTTTGGCACTTTCTATAGGCACTATATAGGCACTTTTCGTAGAGGCAAGGAAGTTGGATATGATTAATGCAGAGAGTCGGATTCCCCATATCGATCATCTAGTCATCTGCGTCAAATGCGACAAGATCTATCCGGAGTTTTTTATGGTTATAGACCCCGTCTGGAAAAATTCAACCCAACATGCGCGATGAGGTGCTTTACAGAGACTGCTTCGACGATGCTGTGGAGCAAATTGGTCAGGTTGTGTTTGATCGCCAGAGAGTATCAGCAGAGTACCGACAAGCTGTAGGCGAAGAACAAAAAAGCGCAACTCCCATTGATAACAGAGAGTTGCGCTCTAATGAATTTGGCTCCGTGGGTAGGACTCGAACCCAAGGCCGAAAGTATTGTAAAACCAGCAGATACACGAGTAAAAGGAGCAAAAACACTGCATTTACAGGGTGAGCAGGCTTGTAGTAAACCAATGGAAAAGCAGAAGGCCGAAGGTCAAGAGCAGTATCCGGGCACTAATACGAACGAAAAGTATGTACCATTCATGTACGCGCGGGAAATCGCTCGCATTACCGAGGTGTGGGAAGTGCTATCTGGGAAGGAACGGCGGAAGATTATGGGTATAGTCGATAGAGCCGTCCCTCTCAATCGATCCTGACCTTTACTTTCTACAGCCCCTACAGCATTCACCAATCTACTTGTCACTGTTCTATGCCGTTGTATAGTCCGAGTTAGGTGAATTAGGAAAAATAAGAGATATTCTCAACTTGACATTAGTATCAATAGTGATATCATATTAGTATGCCCTCTATAGGAGACATCGTCGCAGCCATGATGCGTAACCCCAAGGGGATTCGCTTCCGAGATTTGTGCAAGGTATGCGGCTTCTACTTTGGTGAGGCACGGCAAAAGAAGAGTAGCCATCACGTGTATCGAACCCCCTGGCAGGGTGACCCCCGCGTCAATATTCAGAATGCTAAGGGAATGGCAAAGGCTTATCAAGTCAAACAGGTTTTGCAGGCAATAAATCGTCTGGAGGCAGAAAATGGCGTTGCAAAATGATCGTTTTACCTACCGTGTAACTTGGTCTGAAGAAGACGGTGAGTATGTAGGGTTGTGCGCTGAATTCCCCAGTTTGAGTTGGCTGGCATCTACCCCAGAAGCTACTCTCAAGGGTATTCGTAATGTCGTAAAAGATGTCGTAAAAGATCTCGGAACTAATAACGAGTCAGTCCCGACTCCATTGGCCATGCGCAACTATAGCGGAAAGTTCATGGTGCGCATTCCTCCGCCCATCCACAGACGTCTCGCCATAGAAGCAGCAGAGACAGGAGTGAGCCTAAACCGCCTAGCCAGTGCCAAGCTCAGCCACTAATCATCCCCGGTAAGTTCTTCTACTATGGCCTCATGCTCTTCGGGATATGCTGCATCCCCCACACCAATGCTCGCATTATCGAGGTATGGGGAGTTTTATCTGAAGAAGATCGGCGACGGATTATGGATATCGTCGATGGAGCCATCTACAGAAAACCACGCGGCGACGGTACGCCCGATTGACCTTCAGATGATTCAATGGACCTCACGTATCATCGAAACTCGCACGCCAAATCATCTACCGTAGATCAATACGAGACACCACCTTCCGCCCAAATTCGTCGGCCAGTATAAAGAAGTCATCCATATCCACCCGGTCATCCTCATTGAGATCAAAGGTCGAATCGAAGCCATCTTCACCCAGTGCCTGGCCAAAGTGATCGGCAAATAGGAAAAAATCGTCCAACCCCACCTGTGCATCTACGCCAAACACCCCCCGCACAAACCACCCCTCCGCATCCAACCCGATACCACTAGACGAACCCATTTCACTTGCGACCCGTTTAGCCCGTACCCCCAAGACCTCTCCCGCCATCAACCGCATCAATTCAGTCGAGTCGGCAATAGCCTGCACCTCAACCTGGCGAATCCGTCGGTTAAGCGTATCGACGATATACACCCGACCTGCTGCGGCAAACACCCCGAACGGAAAATTTAGCTGTGCATTCTTAGCTAGCCCCTGGTCCCCATACCCTCCCCGCAATCCAGTACCAACCACCGTCGAGATAACCCCATCCAGGCCCACCTTGCGAAGCCTCTGGTTAAAGGTATCGGCAATGTAGAGTTCACCTACAGGTGAAACCGAAATACCTCGTGGAGTTTTTAGTTTCGCATTGATCGCCGGGCCACCGTCCCCACCAAAACCCGATTCTCCATTACCTGCCACCGTCTGAATGACTCCATCGACACCGACCTTACGCACACGATGGTTGTTCGTATCGGCGATATAAAGCTCGCCTGATGGCGATATCGTGATGCTTCCAGGGGAATTCAGTTCCGCATAGATCGCCGGGCCACCGTCCCCACCAAAACCCGGTTTTCCATTACCTGCTACGGTCCGAATGACCCCATCGACACCGACCTTACGCACGCGGTGATTGCTCGTATCGGAGATATATAGCTCGCCACCCGCACTAAGAAGCTGTTGAGTTAAAACCTATTTTCGTAGGTTATGTGGAATTTCGGATCCTTTATTTTGGAGTAATCCCATGTATCCCAGCGATTTAAGCAATGAAGAATGGGAACTGTTGTCCCCCTTTTTCCAGCGTCCCGATCCTCGAGGTAATCCCGGAAAATACGCCAAACGTGATATCGTGAATGCGATCCTCTACGTGACCCAAGGGGGGATCCAGTGGCGGATGATGCCCAATGACTTTCCTCCGTGGGATACGGTTTATGACCATTTTCGCCGACTCAATAAACGCGGCGTATGGGAAGAAGTACTCGATTCGCTCAATAGGTTGCATCGCCAACGGCAGGGACGAAACCCTGAACCTTCCTACGCGATCATCGATTCACAATCGGTTAAAACCCAATACGCCAGCGAGGAGCGCGGCATCGATGGGGGAAAAAAAAGTGAAAGGCCGTAAACGACATGTCGTCGCTGATATCCTCGGCAATTTGCTGGCGGTGATCGTCCATGCCGCGAATCGCGCCGACACGACGGAAGGCATTCGAGTCTGTATGCAAGCGGTAGATAAACATCTTTCCATTGAAGCCTTTTCCGCCGACGCGGGCTATCGAGGCACCACCGTTGAATGGGTCGACGAGTGGCTCAATCGGCGAGTCGATATCAGCAACAAACCACCCCAGGGATTTGAAGTCTTGCCCAAACGTTGGATTGTCGAACGGACCTTGGCTTGGCTGGGTGGATTTCGTCGATTGGCCAAAGATTTCGAGATCCTGACCACTACCGCCGAAAATATGATCCGCATTGCCATGATAAAGGTGACCGTCGCTAAGTGCGTTTAATAACTCAACAGTTTCTCAGCCTCCGCTGCATCATCAGCGCTGTATGTTTTCAATAGGGGACAAGACGCTATATACCCTTTCATCCCTTTATTTTATCCTGCCCTGTTTTATAGAAACAGTGCATCGTTTTTTTTCAGTTATTCGACAGAGCCTTGACCTCCCCCGTTATAGTACCGCAACTCAGCATCGCGCTGCCATAATATGGGTTCAATATATCAGATCCTTTCTGCAACCAGGCCGCCGATTTCATGGGGCAAGACGCTTTGTTAATGCCTACGCCTACGGCCATACTGGGCGGAGCATTTTCAACCAAACTAATTAGCTCAGCAGACAATGCCTGAAATGATGCTCGCACATGCTCTATGTCTTTTACTTCCACTGGCACTTTATTTGCAATTTTCGCCGCTTGCTCAGCTACACCTCCAGGACCTCTCTTAGCTAAGATCTGAGCCGCCAAAGCCATTTGTGCGAAAGGACTAGAGAGACTATCGAGACGATCGTGCGCCAATTGATCGGAAATCACCAAATAGGCTTTCACCATACTATCAATCTGATGTTGTGCCGCTGAATCTATTGCTGTATGAGCAACCGAGTCGGGCGACTCAGATACCATCTTCGCATGCATCGTATGATCGGAGTGATCATGTGTCGTATCCGCTTTTGCAACTGCGGCTCCAACTCCAATCATTATGACGGAGAATGCGACCATGCTAACGCTATGTACTGCTTTCATTCTATGCTTCCTTCCTATAAGGTTATTTCTAAGTTCTAAGGTGCGATTGGAGTATAAACGTTATCATCCACCAATAGTGAATGCCACTCCCTGTTCCCACCGCATCCACATGCAGTCCATACAATCGAGCGCCATGTGAATTAAGAGCACGAATCCCGCAATCCGGAACTTGACTATCGCAACTATCGCAACTATCGCAACTATCGCAAAATAGATGCCAATGGAAAATTGTGGTCTAAGTATTGCTAAAACTTCTTATATATCACGATTGCAAACGAATAGCATACTCTATTCTTAGTGACAACGGTGGGACGCTTAGGCGAATAGCAGCCTATTATTTTTAGACAAACTCAACAAAAACAAGATGTACCATTGCATCGGGACATTTTGGTTAGAATTGGGACAAAATACCCCATTAAATTAAGTCGAGATATCAACACTCCTTCATCATCTATTTACCGTTAGCTACAACGGAGATAAGTATGGCTCTGAAATCGTATCTGTTCCTATTGGTCATCGTGCTAGCGGCTGGAATGTATATCGGAGCTTCAAATTCAGCTGAAGCTCCTACGGCCCCGGACCGAGTCCGACTACAAGAAGTGACCCTGCCGGCTGACGGTCTCGCTCTTTATAAGACCTTGCTAAAAGAAATACCCGAGGTTGTATCTGAAGTGCCCTGCGCCTGCTGCAACCAAAAGCTCTCTACATGCTACGGGGGGTTCTGTCCCCCTACATGAAGAGAATGCAATGAGGAAGGCCGTGCTGCCTTCGCGTGGTATACTCAAGGAAGAGATGTCGAGAAAATTAAGAAGCTAATACAGGAGAAGTATTTTCAATAACAAATTAAAAAACGATATCACTACCCTCTCCGGCACTTTCGCCAGTAGTCGCCAATACCAGTACGTACTCTGGTTTATCCGCCTGCGCTGGATTGCCGCTTTTGTCGCTGCCTCCTTACTTGCCACGGCACGTACTGTCGGTCATATACTGCCGCACGAGGCTCTTTTTCCACTCGCGCTGTGCGTGCTCGTGCTGGCATTGGCCAATGTCTTATTTATATGCTGGTCGCGCAGGTCGGTTACCGATACCGAACGACAAATAGTCGCGCAGATTCTCACAGATCTAACCATCCTGACCGCCGTACTACACTTCAGCGGTGGTTTAGAAAACCCCCTCTACATCTTTTATACCTTCCACGTCATTATTTCCTGCATATTACTCGGCAATCGACGCGGTTATCTCTTTACGGGTATCGCCTGCGCCGCCTTTTCCCTACTCGTCTTAGGCGAACTCCTCCAAGTGCTACCGCACTACACGGTACATCTCTTTCCCCATAGCCATGTCCAAGTCGAACATGCGGCACATGACAGTCTCTACGCGCTGAGTCGTGCCATAGCTTTTGTGCTCATTCTGGTCGGCACAGCATTCTTTACGAATCTGATCATGAACCAGCTGTTGCAGAGCGAGAGCAATTTACAGCAGATGGCGTATACGGCTACGACCGAAAGACAAAAACTCGAAAGTATTATTGAC
>JBLHGI010000014.1:0-35311 GCA_047616505.1 Planctomycetota bacterium | reverse complement strand
GCACGCGACCAAGTGCGTTTCTTTGGCGCAAGCATCGGCCATCTAACTGCGGCCCTGCGCATAGAAAGTGATGTGACCACAGCGCGCACGCTCGCCCTGATGCTATTGCGCTATGCCGTCGACATCATCTATCTCAGCTCGGCACCACAGTTTCGCTACGGACCTTCAGAGGGGCTAGAAAAGGCCTGGCCCTGGGGACAGACAGATTGGAGCGGCAGCGAATTGGGCGCCAAAGGCATGATGCGCTATTCCATCGACGTGCCCTATATCAGTGAAACGCTGGCGTTGGCCTACGATACCGTATGGCCCTTCTTAAAAGACGATGACGACCTAGTCGAACGAGCCCAAAAACAAGGGATCCAAGCCCAGAGCCCGGCGGACTTACTCGCTCTGATAGAAGAAATGCTCGCCGGCCAGATACAGTGCTGCCTAGACGGCGGCGCGCGCAGCAACTTGCCCCGCGTCAGCCAGGCCGTGCTGGTCTTGTTGCGCGGCCTCGACCGCGGCGACGGGCAGGATGCGCTAACTTGGCTCTACGACAAAGGCCCCGACCGCCTGCGCACCTTTGGCATCAACAACTTCTTTCCCGACGGCACGCCGCCCGAAGCCACCGGCGGTTATAATAGTATTCACTCCAACGGCCTGTTCGACCTCGAATACCACCTGCGCCATCTGCGCGCTTTGTACCCAACCTCCTATCCAGAGGCTGAATTCCCCTCGCTCACGACCGACCCGCGCGCCGCCCGCGTAGCGCGTGCTCCCGTCGAAATTACCACTATGGGCCACAGCTGGTTCCAGTTTGGCGATGGTTCCGCCCCCGGATCAGCCGCCCAATTGGGCAAGGCAATGGACGAGGAAAAGAAGCTGACGCAACCGATGTTGCACGCGCCATTAGCAACCAATACCTTGGCCCACGCCGCCGAATATACTGGCGATGTGACGGTCAAAGCCATGCACAATGCTATAAGCAAAGGGCAGCACCCCACCCTAGACTCAGCTACTATCCACGACGGCGTCGGCATCGCTATCCTGCGCACCGACGAAACGCCCGAGCGCGCCGCGGCCGGTATTTGTTATGGCGACACGACCGGTCATCGCCATATGGACCTACTCGATACCCAGCTCTTTGCACATGGCTATGTCTTTTTAGGCGACTTGGGTTACCCCCAATCCTGGGCAAGTATTGACCCATGGGAGGCGCATTGGGCGACACATAATAGCGGCTGGGGTGTAGTAGAAGGCGTACACGCTGGACGCGTGATGGGCCGCGGACGCCTACTACACTATTTACAGGCTCCCGGCATACAAGTGCTCGATATAGAGGCAGAGCGCTGGGCTTGGGACGAAATCGAAAAGAGATGGTATCGCCCTGGCGTATCATTCCGCCGCCTGTTGGCGCTGGTAGAAACCGATGATAAGGGCGTCGCCATGATAGACCTTATGCGCATCACGGGCGGCCAAGAGCATTGGCGCATGTGCCGCGGCTGTGGGCCGGTATTTCTCACCGACCTATCGCAGCAAGCGCGCACGGGCACCCTAGCCGGCGAGCAAATAGAGCGCGGCAATATAAAAGACCTACCCCACCCGGACTACGCCGCACTCGCCTATATGGATGAGGTACAAGCGCTCAATGCCCCAGCATACTGGCAGGGCACCTGGTCGCTCGACGCGCAAAGGGCCGCCCAGCTCGACGTACGCCAACTCGCGGTTAGCGACGACGTACAATTGCGCAGCGCGCGCGCCACGGCGATCATGGGCACACCGGAAGAATCAAACTATAATTTCCGCACGCTGGCATGGCACCGAAAAAGCCAAGGCGTTGAGAGCACCTGTATCGACCTGCTCTTTGAACCGCGCATAGGTGAGAGCCGCCTAGCAGAAGCCCATGCGATAGACGCGCCGGGCAATGCGACCGGCGTCGAGTTAAAGACAAAAGGGGGGCAACACCTGCGCCTCTACTGGTCGCCCGATGCAGAAACCGAAAGCAAAACGCACTTTGCCGACGGCACAGACTTACAGGGGCCTTTAGCACTGGCAATCGATAAGGAAATCACCGCCTGCGCCTCTGCCTCTATTCATATAGGTGGACAGAAGCATCACTTTGCCAACGCCGTGCAACGCGGCATTATAACCACCACAGACGAACAGGCCTGCACAATCGAAGTAGGAGGTTTGGCTGAAGTAAGAGAAGGTGATCGTTTATATACGGAGGGCCGCGGTCGCAGCTATCGCGTAGAAGAGGTTACAAAGCTCAATGGCGAACACCACTCTCTGCGCCTAGATGTAACGACGCTCTTAGGTCGTGGGCGAGTACTATCCGCAGGGACTACAGAGATCGAACTCGATTTCCATATCCTCGCGCGCACCGGGTATCTCAACGGTGCCCGTTTACGCCAGGCTAACGGGACTACAGCCAGAATCGAATCGGCCTATAACCCCAACGCAGAAAGAACCCACGTGCGATTGTGCGAAGATCTACCCAAAATAGAAATAGGAGAATGGCTGGAAATCATCGACTGCGCGCCGGGAGATAAAATTTTATTGGAACGAGCCAGCTAATGATACAGCTCAGATGCCAAAGGATGCCCAGCGCACTATTCAGACTTTATTTTTGCTAGCGATGCAAAACCCATCTGCACCATATTGATCTTTAAATCTTCGCGCAGAATTTCCACCACGTGATCACCGCCGTATTGGCCCAGCGCCGCCACGCCATAAATAAAAGCGCGCCCAAAAAAGACGAAATCTGCACCCAGTGACAGCGCCCGCAAAATATCGAGACCCGTGCGCAGACCGCTGTCGAATAATACGGGGACACGCCCGTCGACCTGGTCTACAATCGCCGGCAACATATCAATCGCCGCCGGGGCGCCGTCGAATTGCCGCGCCCCGTGATTGGAGACCTGCACACCGTCGATGCCGATTTCAACCGCCAACTCCGCGTCCTGCGGGTGGTGAATGCCCTTGGCTACCATCGGCCCCTGCCATATATCGCGTATCTCTTTGAGATAGTCCCACGACAGCGTACCGCCGACTTCGCGTCCGACAAAGTCGGCCGTAGCGGACATGCTATTCGAAGCTGCGTATTTTTCCATAATTCGCAGTTTGGGCAGGCCGACTCGTAGCGTGTTGAAAGCCCACTGGGGGCGACAGAGCGCCTCGTAGACAAAGCGCGGTGTAATACGCGGCGGCATACGCATCCCCGCGCGTAAAATCCGTTCTCTTCTACTGGGCGTGGGGGTATCGACGGTGACGACTAATGTTTTAAAACCCGCATCTTTTACCCGCTGCACCAAATCGCGACAGATCTCCTTATCGCGCGGAGCATAGAGCTGAAACCAACCCATATCTCCGACGATCGGCCCCACCGTTTCCGGCGTCTGCGTAGCCACCGTGCTCAAACAATAGGGAATGGAATATTTAGCCGCCGTCTCCGCGAGCATACACTCAGCGCGCGGCCACATCAGACCAGTCAAGCCAATAGGAGCCATGCCAAAAGGCGCCTGGTATGTTTGGCCAAAAAGTGTGGTGTCTATGGTGGGTTTAAGCTCGCCCTTGATCACCCGAGGCAGCAAAGTGACCTCTGCCAAACGCTCGGTATTGCGCAATACCCCGCGCTCGTCGCCCGTGCCCGACTCCAAGTACTCACGCGCAATACGCGGCATACGCCCCAGCGCCCTCTCCCGCAAATCCTCAATAGCCGGATAGCGCCGCATCCACTCGCCCAAAAGCTCTTCGCTCATAGAAATCCACCACAACCAATAAACTTAGTCTTGCCCGCCGTACCTACCGAGTGCTCTTTCCCGCCAACACAAACCAAATCGTCTGAAACATAATCTTCAGGTCTAATTTTAACGACATATTCTCGATATAGTACAAGTCGTATTCCAAGCGTTCGCGTGCAATGCCAACGACATCCGTAGAATCCAAGTCGAACTCGTGCTTGGACTGCGCCCAGCCCAACAAACCCGGCTTGACATTAAAGCGCCGCATATAAAATGGAATCTGCTCGCGAAACTGCTCGACAAAGAACGGACGCTCCGGACGTGGCCCCACCAAAGACATGTCGCCACTGAGAAAATTGAGACACTGGGGTATTTCGTCCAAGTGCAGCGCACGCAAAACCTTGCCAATACCCGTCACGCGCGGGTCTACCCCCTGCACCCACACCGGCCCCGTCTTGTCTTCAGCATCGATGCGCATAGATCTAAACTTATACATGGTGAAAGGCTTGCCGCCGACGCCGACGCGCTCCTGGCGAAAGAAGATTGGCCCCTTAGACGTCAGCTTGATAATCGCCGCCAAGAGCACCCACAGCGGTGCCAAAACTGCCAATACGGCTACGGCTACACCAACGTCGATCAAGCGCTTGACCGATTGCTCCCATACCGGCATTAACTCGGGCTTGAGTTCCATCAGCGGCACGCCGTGGATCTGCGTCGTGCGCACATGTCCGGTCACGATATCGTAGAGATCCGGCGTAATGCTAAAGGACACCTGCTGCCCTTCGGCGGCGGCAACTATTTCAAGAATCTCCTCGTGCGAATTGGACTGTAAGGCGATCAGCACGACTTCTATGCGCTCTTGGCCAATAACGCGCGACAAATCATCCACCACCCCCAAGACCGGCAGCCCGTCGACCTCCAGCCGCATTTCTTCGCTGTGCGCGCGGACAAAACCCACGATCTCATATTCCCGATCCGAGACCGAGCGCAAATCGTGTAAAAGTCGCGCACCGCGCGTATCGACACCGACAATTAACGTCTTGCGTCGACCAATACCGCGCAGCAAAAGTTGGCGTTCAAAACTGCGCACCAAAACGCGCGACACCGCCGTAAAGGCAAAGAGCCCCATCCAATAAAAGAAAATTAGAAAGCGCGTCAGGTTAATATCGCCGCGATCGAAGGTGGCTACAAAGGCCAGAAGCACCCCTAGCGTAACGACTTTAAAGACTTCGAGCACCTCGTCAAAACGCGAGTGCGATGGCGACAGCCGATACAAGCCAAAGAAGAAAAACAAGAGCAGCCAGCAAGCGCAGATCAACGGCAGCACATCGGAATAATAGCCGAGCGTATACCAGAAGGTCGGGCCGCTCTGCGCCTGGGGATAGAGACGCTGCCAGCTCTGCTCGACCATTTCGAGCGCACCGCCGGCAAACTTCATCCACAAAAAGATCACCGAGGCAATATTAATCGCGGCAAAATCGCCGATTATAAGCAGTATGATGCGCTGTAAAAAAGACATCAGCTACGACTCGTAGGTTTCCAAGTGCGGTAGCGACGCCCGCTGACAAAGCTGAATAAACCCAGCAGAGCACCCGCGTTGATGGCGCAGAAATGCGCCGGCACATAGAAGAGGGCAAAGCGCCCCAGCGAAGAGGCGAGTAAATTCCCCAGGAGCGCCAGCCCATAAACGCCTAGCTGTAGCGCAAATAGCACGCGATAAAGTTCGTCGGCTAATAGCAGGGCATTGCTCACCAAGGCGACGACAAGAGCCAGCGGCACGATCCAGCGCAACAATTTATGCGAAAACATCTGGAAGGCGAAAAAGCCATGCACAAAGGGATTGAGCACCCCGCGCTCCGTCCACAGCCCGTGCAACGAGCGCGCGATAATTCGCGTGCGGCGACGAAATTCGTCGGAAAAGGTACCGCCGCTCTGCTCTTCGGCCACGGCGCTAGGCTCGTAAACGACGCGAAAACCACGGCACCAAACGCGCAGGGGCATAATAAAATCACTGATGATATCGGCACTCAATTCTTCAAATAACTCGCGGCGCAGTGCATAAATAGACCCATTGGCTCCCAGCGTTGAACTCAGCGTGCTCTCGCGCCCTTTGAGAAATTGTTCGTAACGCCAGTAAACGCCCTCACCTTTGCCCGCCGCATCGCCCTCTGGATTGGCATAGCGCAGCTCGCCGCATACGCAACCAATATTTTCATCGGTAAAGGGCCGCAGCAAATTTTTTAACGCCTGTTGCTCATACATACTATTGGCATCGGAAAAGACGAGAAACTGACCGCTCGCCAAACGCACGGCTTCATTTTGCGCCTGCGTCTTACCGCCGCGCTCACGCACCTGATGCAAGCGCACGCCGCGGGCGGCAAAAAAACGCACAATTTCTTCCGTAGCATCGGTCGAACCGTCTGATGCTACAATAATCTCCAGCTGTTTTTCTGGATAGTCGAGCGCTAACGAATTTTCCAACTTCTCTCTAAGCACGGCTTCTTCGTTGTGGGCGGCGATGATCAGCGAAACAACGGGCCACTCTGCAAAAGAGGTATACTCCACCTCTCTCCTACCTGCCGTCAGCAACAAAAGCAAGAGCGGGTAAATAAAATACGTATAAACTACAGTGAGTACCGCCAGCCAAAAAAAAATTGTTAACATCTCGCTTCAGATCGCCCCACAGCCCTTCGCATTAATTGGTTTATCTACTTATATTTTCGGCATTTGTAACACTAAACGCAAATGAACATAAGGGCAGCCAGTGCCTCCGTTTAGACGCGGTGCCAGCACGTCCTACTTTCTACCCAGACTCCCCAACGCGCAGCCAGTGCCCATGCCGCCTATTGTCCACATTACCACCGTCCATTCGCCCTTCGACAACCGCATTTTTCACCGCGAGTGCAAAACGTTGGCTGAGGCGGGCTACGAGGTCGTCTTAGTAGCGGCACACACACGGGATGAAAAAGTCGACGGCATTCAGATCCGCACCTACCAGCGCCCCCCCCAACGCATTGCTCGCATGACGCTTGGTGTCTGGCGCGCTCTGAAAACCGCCCTGCGCCAACGCGGGCAAATTTACCACTTCCACGATCCTGAATTTATTCCGGCCGCGCTACTCATGCGCCTGCTCGGCAAAAAGCTTATTTACGATATTCACGAAGACAACAGCACGGCCCTCTTGGAAAGGGAATACCTGCCGCGCCCCCTGCGCGCTGCGCTGGCTCGGATATTCTCCACTCTAGAGCGCATCGCCACGCGCCCGTTCCAGCAAGTCCTCGCCGAGCGCTACTACGCCGAACGCTTTCCGCGCGGGCATACCGTGCTCAATTACGCGCGCCTACCCTCCGTCGGCGACAAAGAGTTGGCCACGCGCTCGACTAGCGGCCCGGCGCGCCTACTCTATACCGGCAATATCAAAGAATTTCGCGGCGCGCGGCACCACACGCGTATTTTGCACGCGCTCGACGATGCCGAGGTCTTTCTCATCGGCCGCTGCGACCCCCAACTCGCCGCAGACTTAAAACAGCTGAGCGGCACCGCCGTCGACCGGCTACACATAGAAGGCATAGGCCACTATGTAGCCCACGAGCGCATTATTGAATTCTATCTGCGCGAGCGCTGGACCGCTGGACTGGCCATCTTTCCAGCCGGTCGGCATACGCAACGCAAAGAACTGACCAAAATTTTTGAATATATGGCCTATGGTCTGCCCATCATCTGTTCCAATTTCCCCAGCCTAAGCCGCATTGTCGCCGAGAACAATTGTGGCCTCTGTGTCGACCCCGCAGACGAACAGGCCATAGCCGACGCCGTGCGCTATCTCAGCCAGAACCCAGATGAAGCACAGCACATGGGCCAGAACGGCCTCCGCGCGGCGCGCGAACACTATCACTGGGGCACACAGGCAGTTAACTTGATCGAGCTATACCAACAGCTAACGTAAAACAGCGCAAGGCCCAATGGGATTTTTCTAAGAGAGCTACTAATAAGACGCCTAGTACAGCAAAGGGAGGTCTATTTTTTTTCCAGTACTTGCTCGTACAGCGCGAGCGTACTTGCAGCCACCTGCCGATAGTCGTAGCGCTCTTCGGCACGACGGCGCAAAACGACGCGATCAAAATGGCTATAGTGTTCCAACACATCTTCGATAGCCGCGGCCAACCCAGCGACATCGCCCACATCGACCAAGCGCCCGACCTCATCATCGACCAGATCCTCTGGTCCGCCGCAACGCGTGGCAACGACGGGCACACCGCAGGCCATCGCCTCGATCAGCACGATGCCAAAACTGTCGTAAAAACTCGGCAAAACAAAGAGATCGGGCTCTGACATCACCGCCGGCATCTCGGCCCAGGGCTGCGCATCGACAAACTCGACTCGGTCTTCTATGCCTAGCCGCTGCGCCTGCTGGCGAAATAATGCGTCTGTGCCTCCCGCCCGACTCCCACCGACTAGTTTCAGCGATATATCTCGCCGCCGCTGACACAGCAGATGCATCGCATCCAACAAGACGGCTAAACCCTTCTTGGGATCAAAGCGCCCGGCATAGAGCAGGCGCCAACCACCGGCTCCCGCACTGCGGTCAGTAGCCGGCACAAAGCGCTGACAATCCACTCCCTGAGGTATATCGTATACGCGTTCGGGGTCGGCCCCTAATTCTATAACCCGCGCGCGCGCATCGCGGCTACTTGCCACCACGGCATCGGCCCGCACTAATGCCTCCGATACCAGCCGGCGCCAGTGCCCATTGGCCCGTGGAATCTCGCGCACATCGTGGCCGTGTACTGATATCACGACAGGCGCTCCCAAGCGCCGGCCATATTCCACCGCGGCAAGCCCATCCGGATAAGCTAAATGCGCATGGATCAGATCTGGGCGCGCCGTATCGGCCCGTTCCAAGGCGTGCAAATAGAAACGCCAAGCCCTGGAAAAAAGCAGACGTCGTGGCAGCGAAAAATAGCGCGGGAAACGCACCGACAGACCGTCCATTTCTTCGCGTGCGCCCACCTGTCCCAGATCGCTCCAGCGGCCCATACCCGGTAGGCGCGGAAAGAAGGGAATCGGCGACACTACTTCTAGTTCGCATAAGGCGGCTAAAAAACGCGCCTGATTGTGCACAAAACTACCGCGCTCCGGGGCAGAGGAGTTTGGATAGAGGCGCGATGTAAGCAATACTTTCACGTTGGCTATTTTTCTTCTTGGCAGCGAGTGAGGGACTCGGTGAAAAGGGCGCGTATTCGTCTATTAATTTGGCAGACGACCAATGATATCGCACCACCTCAATTTTTCCGCACGCATATAAGCCCACGATATGCACGTAGCCCACAGTGCGTAAGAAATAGAGGTCGACAGCGCTGCGCCCTCTAAGCCCAAGCGCGGAATTAGATACACATTCAGCAGCAGGTTGAGCACAAAGGCCAGTGCCGGAGCCCACTGCGTTGCAGGCGGATAACCCAATCCGGCGAGTTTGGTATTAAAGACGGAGCCGAACCCCAAAAAAATCAGTCCCGGCAGCATCCATGCCATGGGCGCATAAGCCGCCGTATAGGCCGGAAATAATAGTCCGATTACCCACGGTCCAACAAGCAGCAAGAACAGCGCTGCCGCCAGGGAGAAAAACAGCACGCCGCGCGCGACGCGTAGACTCAGTCTGCCGCTATCTTCGCTGCGCACCACTTTGGCCAATAGCACGGCGCCGGCGACATCGGGCAGGCGCTGCATCATATCGGCAAAATTGACGGCCACCCGATAGGTTCCCACCGCCGCCTCGCCGAGAAAATATTGGATCAGAAAGAAATCGCTCTTGAGCAGAAGGAAGACCAGCACCACCGACACCATGCCGCGTCCACCCACGTGCAGTGTCCGCTTCAGGATCTGGCCATCGCCCCAAGAAAAGGGCCCCGCATGCTTCCATAGCAAAATAAAAGCACACAGCGCCGCTAGCGCCGCCGCTAGCGCAAAGGCATTCAGCGCCGTAGCCAGCTGCAGCGACCCCAGCAACCACAAGAGCGCATTCCCCCCCATATAAACCACAATAAAAACGATGGGGACTAGCGCGTAAGAGCGCACTTGATCTAAGCCCAATAAAATGGCCTGACCGCTGCGCTGCCATACGATACAGGTCGTCAACAGCGCTAAGAACGGCCAATAAACCAACACCTCTTCCCCCAACACACCCGTCAGCGCAACTCGAAAAAGCCATGCGGCCAATGCCGTAATAGCTCCTAGTAACAGCACATAGAGCAACGCATTGTCGCGCGCAGCACCTGCGGCCTGCTCACGCCCCACGACATAGGTACTGCCGCGCCGTATCCACTCGCCGAATACCAGAGCGGCAATAAGGGCGACATTAGTCCATAGCGCCAGCCGGCCATAGCCCACATCGCCCAGGTAATTGGCCAACAAAACTTGGTTTACCAAGCCCAGGGCAAAGACCAGCCCCGTGCTCAGCGCATTAACGGATAGATTGTGTAGGAATGTCATATGCTAAAATACCCCTACCATTCTTTCGGCAGAGGCATAGTGCCATAAGTTGCATGTATAGAATTTATGTGGCCGACACAAAATGCTGTGCCAACCGATAACTGCGCTGTGGCCGCAGGGTGCGACGACGCACTTACGAGCGGATAAAGGCGAGGACCTCGTCGCGCTTCTCCTGCATTTTGCTCTCGTCCAATGCTTCTAAATTGAGGCGCAACAGTGGTTCGGTGTTGGAGGCGCGCACGTTAAAGTGCCAATCTTCATAGCTGACAGAGATTCCATCGATATGCTCGATGTGGCCATCGCTGTAGCGCTCGGCGAGCGCGGCAATCTTGGCCAATGGCTCGTCAACGCGCGAGTTGATTTCCGAAGACAGATAGTAACGTGCTTCTAAGGGCGCCAGCATCGCGGAGAGTTTGACTCCTTTGCGCGAGAGCATCTCCAACAGCAGCAGAGCCGGCACCAAACCCGAGTCGGCGCCAAAGAAATCGCTAAAATAATAGTGACCGCTCAACTCACCGGCATAAACGGCACCCTCCTCGAACATACGCGGCTTTATAAAAGAATGACCGACGCGCTCGATGATTGCCTCACCACCGGCGGCGGCGATCATATCGCGCACGGCCCACGAACAGCGCACGTCGTAGACAATTTTGGCGCCGGGGTATTTTTCTAGCATATAACAGGCCATCAGCGCCGTGATAAAATCGCCGGGGACGAATTCGCCGCGATCATCAACGACAAAGAAACGGTCGCCATCGCCATCAAAGGCAAAACCGATATCAGCTCCTTCGTCTATCACGCGCCGCTCTAATTCGGCGCGATTCTCCGGCTGCATGGGATCTAGGCCGTGATTGGGCAACGTTCCATCCGGGTCGAGGTAGAGCCCAATCAAATCGACGGGCAGCTGCGCAAATACGCGCTCTAAACTCGGACCCACCATGCCATTGCCCGTATCGGCAATCACCTGCAGGCGCTTCAATTCAGCCGGGTTGATTATACTGAGCACCTTGTCGATAAAACCGGCGCTCAGATCCTGCTCGCGCACCTGCCCTACCCACGTCGGCTCGGCATAACTCTCATCCTCGACAATCTGGCGCAGGTCCTGTATGCCCGAATCTCCACTGAGCAAATAGGGCATATCGCGCACCATCTTAAATCCACAGTACTGCGGCGGGTTGTGCGATGCCGTGACCATCAACCCGGGGCGCTTTAGCGTCGCACAAGCGTAGTAGTACTGGTCTGTGCTAACCATGCCGATATCAATGACATCAGCCCCCTGTTCCGTCAGACCGCGCAGCAAACTTTCTTTGATAGACGGGCTCGACAAACGCATGTCGCGACCGACGACCACTTCTGCGGGCTGTAGAAAAGTGACAAAGGCGCGACCAATAGCATAGGCGACTTCTTCATCGAGCGGTTGCGGGTAAACACCGCGAATATCGTAGGCTTTAAAGATCGAAGGATCGACTTGCATAAGTTTTAAGCGAAGCGGCGTAGAGTGACGTCCAGGTAGCGCACGCCGTCAGTGGCGGGGTGGTGCTGGACTAGAATTGGACTCTGATACTGTCCCTGGACGATATGGCCTGGCCCCGTCTCGACGCTGTCGGACACCAGCAAACTCACGTGGCGCTTGAGGCGCAAGATGCGCTTGGCTGGGCTCGATAATACCGACAGAATGCGATCGACGACCGAGCGCCCCACGGGCACGTTGTCCATGAGATCGTTGTAGAGATGGATCAGGTCGTAGGTAGCGTAGTCGCGCGTCTTGCCCGGAATGGCACCGGGGTGTCGCAGCAGCTTTTTGCCGCGTTGCATCATATAGCGCAGCGGATCGCGCAAAACTTCCGGCAAATCGTTGCGCATCAGCAAAGTCTCATACTCGTTGACCGTTAGCCCGACGTGACGATCCTCTGGCACCAGGCGCAAATCGAAGCGCCCCTTGTCGACCCCATAGCGCTGTAGCCAATCCTCCAGTTCAGCGAAAAGGCCATAGCAGTCCTCTTTGAGATTAAACGAGTCAATCGTGCGGCCGCCTTCAACCGGAATAGCAATCCGACCGCGATGTACGACTTCGGCGCGGTCGTAGGCGATAACCGTCGTGCGGCGATCGCGCACGTAGTCTTTGTAAACGCCATCGAGTTCAATAAAATAAACCGACTCGTCCGGGCGGTTAATATAGGTGACGCAATTTTTGAGACCGGCACTCATAAAAGTCAGATGCGAATCGGCGTTGATCGGCTCGCGCTCTTTCTGGTGCTCGCTCAACTCGTCGCGCAGTTGCATGCGGTCGTGGTAATAACCGGCGTTGTGCGGGAATATCTTTTGGATGGCTCGAATAAAGGGATCGAGTTGTTTGTGGCTATGGCCCAGATGCCGACACGCCCCCTGTTCGAGATAACCAGCCGTCGTGTGCAAAGAACAATAGGCGGCCTTGCGATGCCCCGCTAGCGCATCGCCGACTTCCTCCCGCACCCTCTGCGTCACGTCGATAATCTCGAAGCGCTTCTGCGGGCGGATTGCCAAATTAATTTCTATGGGTGATGCGGCCATATCTCAATCTCCCTGAGAGAGAGAATTGTCGGGGGAGTGCAAACTGCTTATCTTGCAGCTAACTAAGCCCTAAAATAGTACGCTAGCCCAGCCTGCGCAACATCTAAATCCCGCCTTTCGATAAGAGATAAGCTCGTGAAAACACTGCTCATCATGCGCCACGCCAAATCCGACTATCCCGCCCATATCGATAGTGATTTCGCGCGCCCACTCAACAACCGCGGCCAAAATGACGTACCGCGCATGGCCGCCCTACTGCGCCAATACGGCCCGCTGCCAGAGTATATCCTCGCTTCGGCCGCCGTGCGCGCACAACAAACGGCCGAAAGTATCGCAGAACATCTCGGCCTAACCGCAGAACAACTCATATTGGATGAAGCACTCTATTTAGCCTCACCAGAGACCCTGCTCAACGGGGTCGGACAATTACCGGTGACAGCGGAAAGAGCACTGCTCATCGCACACAACCCCGGCCTAGAAGAGCTAATTTATCTACTTTCGGGTGCGCGCGTCGAATTGCCTACGGCTGGCGTGGCCACAATTGTTTGTCACGCCGCTTCTTGGTCGGAAATTCAGCCGGGCAGAGGCCACCTACTCTACTTCGTTATGCCCCGTCTCATTAAAGCCATAACTGCGTGAATTTCTTGACTTTGACCTTAGCTCTATTGTTTTTTCAAGCCACTATCCATTATATTTATTATTTGTAGCATTTCCCTCGCTACAGCGCAGTCGCCCCCGGCTGCATGCTTTATCTTTTTCCCCCTGTTTGCAGTGATTGGCTTTTATGCGGCTTGGCCTACTCCTAGCGCTTTGTACGGGAGTCCTGTTGGCGTTCTACACGCCAGCACGGGCAACTATTGTCGTTTTTGGTCATCACCAGGGCCTCTCCGGCCAAAGTACAGCCCAGCCCGGCGACGAAGTAGCCATTTACTCCGTGCGCCTGGTCAACGACGGCACCACCTCGCTACAGGCGATCACCCTAACGCTCTCCGATTTGAGCACGGGTACGGGGATTGATGCCGGCGCTTTCTCGCAGCTTCGCCTCTACCAAAGCACCGATACCAACTTTAGCACCGGCAGCGACAGCCTCGTCGCTACACAGAGCAGCGTCAACCTCAGCACAGCCACTAGTGTAACACTCGACACACCGCTTATTTGGAGTAGCTCGTTTCCCTATTTCATCGTCACGGCCGTCCTCGGCAACAGCCACACAGACGAATTAGGTGCGGCCAAAGACGCCTTCCGCGTCGGCTCGGCCGCCGGAGCCATCCAGACGAGTAGCGGCAATACGGGCTCGGCCATTGTCGCCGACAACACCAATAGCATCAGTATCGACGTCATCGCTACTCAGATCGCCCTGGCTACCCAACCAAGTGATGCGGCGGCGGTCAACGGCGACATCGTCAGCGGACAGGCCTTTGCCACCCAGCCCATACTCGAAGCGCGCGACGCCCATAGCAACGTAGACATCGATGCCAGTGGCAGCACTACCATCGCCTTGCAATCGGGCAATGTGACCCTCGCGGGCACCACCAGCCGCGCTTGGGCGAGCGGTCGCGCCTCCTTCACCGATCTCTCGGTCTCTACCACCAGCGATGCGCAGCCCTTTGTTTTAAGCGCCAGCGCCGCGGGGCTGAGTTCGGCAAATACCGCCTCGTTGACAGCCGATATCGTCGCCACACAAATGGTCTTTACCACGCAACCGGCTCACACCGGCGTGAGCAGCGGCGACGTTTTTTCCGGCGTTGCCTTTCAAACTCAACCCGTAATCCAGGCGCAAAATTCCGCTGGCGTTCTCGATAGTCATTTCGCCGACCAAATCACCGTTGCGACTAGCTCTGCTGGCACGCTCTCCGGCACGACGACGATGCAAGCCGTTGGTGGCGCGGCCACCTTTACCAACCTCGTCTACACCGCTTCAGCTGATCAGGAGAGTTTTACTTTAACGGTTAATGATGAAGCAGGTGGTTCCGGCGGCGACTTACCCAGCGCCAATGCCAGTGCCCTAACGGCCGATATCGTCGCCACCCAGATCGCCTTTGCCACCCCGCCATCCGACGGCAGCGCCCCCAACGGCGACGTCGTTTCCGGACAGACCTTTGCCACCCAACCCATACTCGAAGCGCGCAATGCCAGCGGACAGCGCGACCTCAACTTCACCGGCAGCATCACGCTCTCCTTACCAGCGGGCAACCCAAGCCTGAGCGGCACGGTCAGCGAGACCTGGATCAGTGGCCGCGCCGATTTTGCCGGCAACGGACTGCGCGTAACGGCCACGGCCGATGCGACCCCCTTTGCCCTGAGCGCAACCAGCGGCTCTATCAGCGGCCAGAGCGCTTCGTTGACGGTCGACGTCGTCGCCACCCAGATCATCTTTCTCACCCAGCCAAGCGATGCAAGCGCCCCCAACGGTGATATCATTTCCGGGCAGGCCTTCGCCACCCAGCCCATACTAGAGGCGCGCGACGACAACGGCATAGCCGACCAGCAGTACTCGGGTTCGGCTCCAACAATCTCCCTACAGTCGGGTAGCGTCGCGCTCTCCGGCACCAGCAGCCAAACGTGGAACAGCGGTCGCGCGACGTTCACCGACCTCAGCATTACTGCAACTAGCGAGGGGCAGAGCTTTACACTAGCGGCCAATAATGGCAGTCTGCCTCAGGTTACTTCCGCTTCTTTAACTGCCGATATCGTCGCCACCCGACTCGTTTTCACCACCCAACCAGCGCACGCCGGCGTGAGCAGCGGCGACGTTTTTTCCGGCGTTGCATTCCAGACCCAGCCCAGCATACAAGCACAGGATGCCGGCGGACAACTCGACACACATTTTACCGACCAAATCACACTGACAACGGCCACCGCAGGCACGCTCTCGGGCACCACCACAGTGCAAGCATCCAGTGGCGCAGCCACCTTTGGCAATCTGACCTACACCGCCGCGGCCGACCAAGAGAGTTTTACTTTAACGGCCAACGACGAAGCCGGAGGTTCCGGCGGCGACCTGCCCACAACCAACACCAATACCCTAACGGCCGATATCGTCGCCACCCAGATCGTCTTTGCCACACTGCCGTCCGATGGCGGTGCAACCAATGGCGACGTCGTCTCCGGACAAGCCTTTACCACGCAGCCCATACTCGAAGCGCAAAATGCCAGCGGACAGCGCGACCTCAACTTCAGCGGCAGTGCCACGCTCTCACTGGCCTCCGGCGGCGTTACCCTCTTCGGCACTACGAGCGTGTCCTGGTCCAGCGGGCGCGCCGATTTTTCCAATAGCGGCCTAGGCGCTTCCGCCTCTGGCGACGGCAGCACCTTCGCACTAAAAGCCCAAACGACCGGCTTGCCCGACGCGACGACAAGTGCGCTCACAGCAGATATCGTCGCCACCCAGATCGTCTTTGCCACATCCCCTTCTGACACAGCCGCAACCCATGGCGACGTCGTCTCCGGTCAGGCCTTTGCCACTCAGCCCATTCTCGAAGCACAAAATGCCAGCGGACAGCGCGATCTACACCTGTCCGGCACGCCCGTAACAATCGCCGTGACAAGCGGCTCCGCGACCCTTTCTGGCACCAGCTCCATCAACTGGAGTAGCGGCCGCGCCGCCTTCTCGGGGCTCTCAATCACCGCAACTAGCGATAGCACCAGCTTCACACTGAGCGCGACCTCTAACGGTCTCAGCACGGCAAATACCGCCTCATTAATAGCCGATATCATCGCCAGCCAAATAGTCTTCAGCACCCAACCGGCCCACGCCGGGGTGAGCAATGGCGATATTTTCTCCGGTGTTGTATTTCAATCCCAACCCGTAATCCAGGCGCAAAATGCCAGCGGCATCGTCGATATTCACTTCGCGGACCAAGTGACAATTACGACGACCGCTGCCGGTACCCTCTCGGGAGTGACGACGACCCAGGCCGTGCGCGGCGCGGCAACCTTTAGCAATCTCTCCTATATGGCCGCTGCCGACCAAGAGAACTTTACGCTCATAGCCAACGACGAGACCAGCGGTTCCGGAGGCGATTTGTCCAGTGCCAGTGCCAATGCTCTAAGGGCCGATATCGTCGCCACCCAGATCGTCTTTGCCACGTCCCCCTCTGACGGCAGTGCGACGAATGGCAATGTCGTTAACGGACAGACTTTCGCGGTCCAGCCCATTATAGAGGCACAAAATAGCAGCGGGCAACGCGACCTCGACATACACAATACAACCGTCACGCTCTCGACCGCGGGAAGTTCCGTAGCTTTACCTGGAGCAACCGTTTCCAGCTGGAGCAGGGGCCGCGCCGTCTTTAGCAACTTGAAGGCAACGGGCAGTAGCGACGGAGAATCCTTTGCCCTCTCTGCTGCGACCAGCGGTCTACCTACCGCCCAACTCGTTTTGATAAATGACGTCGTCGCGACTCAATTGGCCTTTGCGACGCAGCCTGCCCACAGCGGAGTCAGCATCGGCACCGTAATCCATGGCACCCCCTTTAGCACACAGCCAGTCATCGAAGCACGGGATGCACTCAATGTGCGCGACGTGCACGTCAATTCGGGACAAGCCACTATATCCATCGCCTCCGGTTCGGCCACGCTCTCCGGCACCACGACGGGCAACTGGTCCGCTGGTAGCGCCGACTTTGCAGCCCATGCACTCGCCTTGCACACGGCGATAGACGGCACGAGCGCGATACTAAAAGCGGTCAGCACGGGATTTCCGGACGCACTCAGCAATGCCGTAAATATCGATATCCGCGCCACCCGCCTCGTCTTTGTACAGACCCCCAATACCAGCGGCACCCCTGGCTCCGAGCTCATCGACGGACTGCTGACGGTACGCGCAGTGCACCAGGATGGTGCGCTCGATGCCGAATTCACCGAACCTATCGCGCTCGATGCCGTCGCTGTAGATGGCACAGATCCCCTACCCGGGTTAACGCTGTCTCCCGGGCGCACGCTCATCCCTAGCGCTGGGCAGGTGCACTATACTTCAGTTTCTTATAACCAAGCGGGCCGCTTCCAATTGCTGGCTATAAGCTTAGGCCTCGAAGCGGCACGCAGTCCAGTCTTGACGTTCACAGGTTCGTTGCTACTAACGCCCCCGGCGCAGCAGATAGAAGACCAGCTCGCATTCCAACGCGACGCCACGCCACAGCAGATGCCCCTCTTTACTTTCCGCACCACGCCATCCGGCGAGAACCTGGCTCTAAAAGGTCTGACGCTACGGCTCGAATTGGGTGGTGGCATCTCCCCATCCCATATCGATTCACTACAACTATGGCGCGACGGCGGCGCGGCGGGCATTCTCGACCCGAGCGACCGGCTGCTAGGCTCGACCCAACCGAATAACGATGCGACAGCACCCTTCACAGGCCTCAGCGACACGCTTAACAGCGAACAGACCTATCTCGTCACTTGGAGCGCGCGCAGTGCCCTACAGCCCGACTGGACCTTAAAGGCACGTTTGGTCGCCGACGATATAGAAGCTCACAGTACGCAAGTACCTGGTGTGACCGCCCCTGTATCCGGCGGCGAGGTAGCGGGCGTCTTGCACCGCGTCGGCAGCGTCGGCCAACCTCAGCGTCTGCTCTTGAGCGCCAGCCCGAATTCGCTGCCCGCCGACAGCCTTGCCCAGGCGGTAATCACCGCCACCATTGTAGATGCACAGGGGCGCACTATCAGCACGGACAATCGCACCCTAGTCAGTTTTTCGGCCCTCAGCGGTTCGGCCCTTATAGATGGTCCGCTTGCGGCACAGGCCCAGAGCGGCCGCGCTGAAACTTCACTGCGCGCCAACACGAACACAGATACGGTGCGCATCCGCGCCATCGCCAGCGGGCTCTTGCCCGATACGATAGCCGTTGCCCTCGTACCCGGCCCCACGGCACAGATAGACCTGAGCGCCATCCCCCAATCTATCCTGCTCGAAGCCGGCGATAGCAGCGATTTAATAGCCATCCTGCGCGATGCCTATGGCAATCCTACCCTCAGCAGCGAACGCGTGCAGTTTTCGTTGACGGGGCCTGGTATCTTTGTCGATGGACTCAGCTCCATAACGGCAACCGAAGGGCGCGCCACAACCCGCGTGCGCGCCACGAACCCCGGCACACTGCACGTGACCGTTGCGGTCAACTCAATTCAGGCCGACATCGATATACAGGTGGTCGCCACGCAGCCGCCCTTTCTAACGCTGAGCACTACGAGCGACACCCTACCTGCCGACGGCTCGATATCGACGACACTCATCGCATTCCTGCGCGATGCGCGAGGACAGGTCCTCAGCGGTGACGATACTACATTAGTCTCCTTCTCCGTGACCAACGGTCAGGCACTGCTTTCGCAGAATACGGTCATTGCCAACAATGGACTCGCCAAAATCCAAGTTCGCGGCTTAGGTGTAGCGGGCGCCATACGTATTCGCGCCCAGGCCTCTTATCTAGAAAGCGCGGAGATCGAACTACAGACACGTGCCGCCGCCGCCCACCATATAGAGTTGGTCGCCGTACCGGCATCGATCGTAGCCGACCGCCAGTCGACCGCGGTTATCTCAGCAGTCATCCGCGACAGTCTCGGCAACGTCGTACCCGATGCCACGACGGATATCTCTTTCTTTATCGATGCAGGCGACGCAGAAATCATCGGCCCACTGACAGCCCAATCCACGGCCGGTATAGCGCACACCACCGTGCGCTCCTCTATCCGAGCAGGGCAGGTCCAGCTGCGCGCCGAGGCCGCCGGGTTACGCGCAGGGAGCACGCTCTTGCAGTTGGTAGCCGGCCCACCGGCCAAGATCCAGCTGCGCACTTTGCCAGCCGCCCTGCCCGCGGGCGAACCCGCTACCGCCGAGCTCTTAGCGGAAATCCAAGATGTGCACGGCAATATAGCGACCGATGACTCGACCACCGTCGTCAGCTTCTCTATCTCCGGAGGACCCGCAGCCATCGGCATGCCCAACTTCGCGCGCAGCAACGGCGGCCAAGCCCGAGGCTCCTTGTCATCTACGGGGGAAACGGGGAAGATCCTCATCTTTGCCGGAGCTTCGGGCTTGGCACCTTCCACCTTTGAAATCCCCGTAAGCCAGGCCCAAGCACCTCATTTTAACAGCGACGCATTCACACTCACCTTAGCAGAAGACGGCCCACCCGTCCGCCTCGACTTATATGCCTTAGTGAGCGATGCCGACTCGCCCACAACCGATTTAAGCTTTGCTCTACCGACAGAAACCTTACCTATAGCCCTAGCAATCACCAACGGCGAGCTCATTGCCACGCCCCTCACACCCAACTATTCGGGCAATCTACAAACCACACTCATCACGCGCGACCCAACTGGCTTAGAAGACAGAGCTACGTTGCATATCGTAGTCACAGCGCAAAACGATGCACCTATTATCACTTCTATACCCGACACGGTCATTACCAGCGACTCGCTCTACGTATATCGCCTGAGTGGACGTGACCCTGACGGCGACATCCTTAGTTTTGTATTGCTCGAAGGCCCCGAGAATATGCGTTTCGATCGCGCTTTGGGCCGCGCTGTCTGGCGCGCAGCAACAACGGGGGTTTATACCGTGCGTTTTGCCGTCAGCGATGGGCGCCAGGAGAGCGAACAAACCTTCCGTCTCCACGTCATTTCCACCGACGGCCGCATGGCCTTTTCTGGCCAACCTCCGGCGCACGTGCGCCGCGGCCGCCTCTATACCTATCAACCGCAATTAATTAATACACTAGAAAACACGCCGCGTTTCAGTCTAATAACAGCTCCTCCCCGCATGCGCATAGATCCGACCAGCGGGCTGGTCAGTTGGCTGCCCAACAGTAGCGACCCAACCAATGTCGCCGTCACGATTCTGGCTAATAATAGCCAACAGCAGGCCCTGCAGAGTTTTCAAATTCGCGTAGTCGAAGGCAATGAAGCGCCACAGATCCTATCGACACCGACGGTCGAAGCATCGGTAGACTCGCTCTATCTCTATTCCGTACGCGCCTCCGATGCCGATGGCGACACGCTCGTCTATACTATTGTCAGTGGGCCACAGGACATGCGCATAAACCCCCTCAACGGCCTCGTTGTCTGGGTTCCAGCGCGCGAGGACATTGGCAGCCGCGAGATCGTCATCAGCGCCTATGACGGCCAGCTAAACGACACCCAGCGCTTTGAACTCACCGTGCGCACGCTGAGTCATCCGCCCCAATTCGCCGCCATCAAAGGGCTCGCCCTCGATGCCAATGGATCAGCCATCCTCGGCCTCATATCTCTGATAAGTGACAGCGACCACACTTTCGCCGAACTAACTTGGCTCATTGAGAGAGCGACGGGCGATCCCGTCGATATTCGCTACAACACAGGCGACACAACGGTGCTGTTCTCGGTCGACAACACGTTTACTCAGGCGCAAATCAACCTGCGCGTGAGCGATCCAGACGGCAATACAAGCGAGCGCTTGTTACGCTTAGCCAGACGCGAATCCAGCGATTTTAACGGCGATGCCAGCGTCGACCTAAGCGACTTTTTCACCTTAGTTGATGCCTTTGGCTCTTCACCTACAGAGAATCGTTGGAATGACAATGCCGACCTCAACGGCGACGGCCTCGTCGATTTCGACGATTTCTTCGTTTTCATAGACAGCTTTAATCGCTCCAACACGCCCAACAAATAAAAAAGGCGGCACCTCTTAAGAGGTACCGCCCAAATTCGCACTATCTATCTATAGCAAATATTAACGCTCGTATAAGCAAATATTAACGCTCGTATAAGCAAATATTAACGCTCGTATAAGCAAATATTAACGCTCGTAGTATTTAATAATCTCCTGCAACGCCCCATCGAGGTCTACGCTGGGGTCATAAGTCACGCAGTTGCGGATCTTAGTTAAGTCTGGAGCGCGATACATCAAATCTTCATAGGTGCCCTTGGGCCAAGCCTGGTCATAGGGCACAAACTCAATTTCCGAATCGCTCGATGTCAGCTCCTTAACTTTGTAGGCCAGATCCTTGATACTGGTCTCAAAGTGCGAGCCGAGATTGAATATCTCGCCGACGGCCGCCTCGCTGACCGCCAGTGCCACTAGACCATCGAGCGCATCATCGATATAGGTCCAGCAACGCCGTTGCTCGCCATCGCCATAAACCGTAATAGGATGTCCAAGTAGGGCCTGTTTTACAAAGCGCGGCACCACCATACCATAGTGCCCCGACTGGCGCGGTCCGATGACATTAAAGGGACGCACGATCACGCAGGGGAGGCGCTTCTCGCGCCAATAAGCCAGGGCAAAGAGTTCGTCGACGGCCTTAGAAGTAGAGTAATTCCAGCGAATGACAGTCGTCGGCCCCAGCATGCGGTCACTATTCTCGGTAAAAGGCACATGACCATTCTTCTTACCGTAAATCTCTGAGGTCGAAGCGAGAATAACTTTCTTCTTTTTTTCGTTGGCCAACTCGAGGATGATTTCGGTGCCGCGAATATTCGAAATCAGCGAAGTCAGCGGGTTTTCTATAATAAAATTGACACCGACAGCAGCGGCCAAGTGATAGATCAGATCGCACTCTCCAACCAACTCGCGCATAACTTCGAGGTTGAGCACGTCATCTATGACGACTTTGTAGCGCGGATTGTCTTCTAGGTGCTGTATATTTTCTATACTTCCCGTAGACAAATTATCAATTATGGCGACATCGTCACCCATATTTAAATGGCGCTCAGAAAGGTGCGACCCGATAAAGCCCGCCCCTCCAGTAATCAGAACTTTCATATGCTAATATTCCCTCTAAACCTTCCCAGCACCCTCAATCGAGACGTGCGTGTACTAAAAAGTCCCGGCTCAAACGATGAACCTCAACATGCTCCCACCCGCTCTCGCGCATCAGGCTCTCGACCTGGTCTGCACTATAAAAGTAGACGGGGCACCCGTTGGCATTCAGCCGCAGCCAGCGCGGCAGTGTGCGCAGAGTCCAACGGATCGGAAAACTGAAGACGCATTGCTGTGGTTCCAACGCGCGCATCTGCTGCAAGAACACACCGGGGTTATCAATATAATCAAAAAAACCAATGGCCAAACAAATATCAAAATGCCCTGGATCGCTCCAGGTGAGAAAATCACACTGCTCAAAATGGCAACGATCGGCTATACCAGCCTCATTGGCCGCTTCCTGTGCCAATTCGACCATACCCGCCGCAAAATCCAAACCGACCACTTCGGCACCCCTGCGGGCGAGCTCAACGGCATAACGAGCCGATCCACAGCCAACGTCGAGAACTCGTTTGCCTTCGGGCGAACCAAGCAATTCAAAAGTCAGCTCAAAACGACGGTGAATAACGCCGCGAAAAAGCCCATCGATGAGCTTCTGCCCCACGCTTTTATCACTGCGGTAAATCGCGTCAAAACGCTCTGCCGCCCCATCGAAATAACGGCGAACTTTATCCCCATCTACCGTTTCTGTACTCACGGTGTCTCTCCCAAACTCAAGACTTCTGCCATCGGAGCAAAGCAAAAATCGCGCAGCAACCGTCGCAAGCGCTCTTCCGTCCGATGCAGATTCCAATAGTGTGTCAGGCTAATTCTTCGGGGTAAATCCAGACGTGGATGATCTGGGTCCAACTCCCAGGGATGAATATAAAACGCGACTGCCCGCCCTGCTGCATTGATACTCCTCAGGGCAGACCTCGTAAGATTATAAGGAAATAAACGAAAATAGGCACCCCCAGCTACCGGGATATTCCTCCCTGCCAAACGCCAAGTCGACGGCGGAAACTCGACTAGCCCACTTCGCACCTCATAGGGCCAACGTGGCGCATCGGCAATACCATAGCGATAGTTTTGCACCGGAAAAACGCTGGAATCATACGACAGACCCGCTTCGCACAGCACATCAAAGGCCCATTCAGCTCCCTTTATAATAGAAAAAAATGGCGCTCTATGGCCCCGGACGCAACTTTCGCCCAGCGCATCTTCTAAAACCGCTAGCGATCGCTGTAGATCACTGCGAAAACCTTCGGCACCCAGTGTATAGACAAAGCGGTGGCTATACCCATGTGTGCCAATCTCGTGGCCACGCGCGCGAATTTCGCGCATCAGACTTGGCGCGCGCTCGGCTGCATATCCCAACACAAAAAACGTGGCACATACCCCCGCTTCATCAAATAGCGCCAACAGGCGCTCTGTGCCTATGCGCAGTCGATCTTCAAAACCGCCCCAATCCTCTATATCGATCTCTAACCCCTGATACCAGTCTTCTAAATCGACCGTGAAGGCATTCTTGACCGGCTCTTTTCTACTAATCACAGGTGCCCATTCTTCGTCTCAAGCAGCAGCTTCTCTAAAGTTTCCCGCGCCTTGTTCAAAGAGTATACACGCTCCATTTTTTTACGCCCAGCCCGTCCCATATGACGACGCAGCTCCGCATCGGCCACCAGATGCTCTATCTTTTCTTGCCATTGCTCAGCAGTTTCAGCCCAAAACCCATTCTCTCCGTGATCGACTATTTGACGGTTGATCCCCACTGGACTAGTTATTACTGGCAGGGCGACAGCCATGTATTGCAGCAACTTATAGCCGCCTTTGCCGCGCGTCCATGGATCGTCGGGCATTGGCATTAGACCGATATCAAAATTGCGCAAATCTTCCACTTCTTCTTCCAGGCTCCACGCCTTCGAAACGACGGGCATATGCTGCAATTCCATATCAACCGCACCAACCACGTGCAGACGCACGTGCCCAAGACGCCTGCCAATCTCTTCTAAAGCGGGGCGGACCATTTCCAGATAGGGCAAAGTGCTAGAACTGCCAATCCAGCCCAGTACGACTTCGTCTCGTTTAACACGCTCGGTCCCGGAGCTATAGCGACACGTATCAATAGGGCCCGTAATAATAGCCACGTGCGGGCAGTAATTGTGGGCAAAAGACGCCGTGTACTCGTTTTCAACTAGTGCTAATTGTGCCAAGCGCAGCATAGCCGGCACCCCTGCGGAGTTTCGATTGTGCTTGCGCTGTGCCAACCAATTGCGCTCGCGCACTTCCGTCGTAAATATAGCATCGTCAAAATCGTATATGATCGGGGTCTCATTGAGGCGAAAGAGCCAACGTACGAAAGGAGGGAAAATAACTTTTTGCACAAAGAGCAGATCGTAGCTGTGCGCTGTCAGGAGAGCGCGTACACCACATATAAAGGTGCGCCAAAAAGCCCATACATAGTAGAGAAATTTGCGCACTAATTGGCGAGTCACAAGGATCTGCGACCCGCTTATGCGGCGATCGGGCAGCACCGTGAGCACGTCACATTGATACCCAGCCGCTTCCAAATGGGGAAGGTAATGGAAGACGCGTGTGCGACTGCTCGCCGCCAACACGCCGTACTGAGTCACAAAAAGGATCTTCACATCTTTAGCACTCGAACGCGCTCAGCCACTGACAGCGCTTTGCGGCTCGACAAAAGCCGTGTTGCGCTCGGCTGAGAAGGCTTTCAATGCATCGATAACCCGCTCTTGTTGTTCCGGACGCAGGTGCGGAGCCAGCGGCAGCGTGAGAATGCGTTGCCACTCGCGTTCGACAACCGGCAACACCTCCGTGCGGTAAGCGGCGTAGATGGGCAATAGATGATTTGGATAAAAATGAACGGCTGATTCTATACCGCGCGCCGCGAGAAAATCGCAGAGGTCTTCGCGCCCGTCGAGGCGTACAACCATGCTGTAGCAGGCACTCTGCCCATACTCTTTGAGGGCCAGCGGTTCAATGCCATCAATCGACGCCAGCGCCTCGTGGTAGCGTTGCACGATCTGCAGGCGCAGCGCATTGCCGCGCTCCAACTTGCCCAATTGCACCATGCCCAAGGAGGCTGCAATATCATTCATGCCGTATTTGAAACCAACTTCTTCAACGTCGTATTCCCAAGCGCGCCCCGCGTGACCGTTGTTGAAACGCGACCACGTGTCGCTCGAAATACCCATCCAGCGCAACTTTCGCACCCGGTCGGCCACCGCGTCATCGTTCGTCACCAACATGCCGCCATCCCCGGTAGACAGGTTCTTCTTCGACTCGAAGCTAAAGCAGCCGATATGACCCAAACTTCCAAGTTTTTGCCCCTTGTAGCCCCCGCCACAAGCCTGGGCGGCATCTTCGATAAGCGGCACATTGTGTTTGTTCGCTAGTTTGAGCAATGCCTCCATATCGCAGGCGTGGCCGCCGTAGTGCACCGCTAAAATTGCCTTGGTCTGCGGCGTGATTCGCCGCGCGACATCTTCGACATCCAGATTGAGCGTATCGGCTTCGATATCACAGAAAACGGGTTTACCGCCCGCGAGCAGAATGGCGTGATTGGAAGCGACAAAGGTCATCGACGTGGTCAAGACCTCAGAGTCGGCCACATCGCTGACCATGAGAGCCAAGTGTAGCGCCGCCGTACAGGAATTGAGAGCGATGGCGTGCTTTACACCTATATATTTGGCGAAGCGCTCCTCGAATTCACGCGCTATAGGGCCGTACCCCAGCCAGCCAGTCTCCAAGGGCTGGCGCAGCGCTTCGTATTCTGCTTCGTCATACCAAGGTTTAAAAATTTGAATAGTATCCGTCAAACCTGTCTCCGTACCTCTTAGGGAAGGATCTACATTTTCGTGTTACGAGCGGCGAAACAGAACTCTTGCCACAATCTCGCGGTAGGCCCATAGGCGCTGGCGCGCCTCGTCGCGTCGAGAAGGTCGACTACAATACAGTAAACCCCACACCAGCGAGCGGAGCAACATCTCCACCGGGGTTAGCAGGCGTAAAATCACCACTTCTAAACCGCTAAAATACTTGCGATACCAGTAAAATAGACTCTGATGGCTGATGACCAGCATCTGGCCAAAATTCTGGCGCGTACTCTGCCCACCCAGGTGCAAAACACGACTGAAGGCATGATAAAACACCTTCCAGCCCCCTTTGCGAATGCGCAGGCACCACTCCAGATCTTCATAGAACATAAAAATGGCCGGATCGAGCAGGCCTACCTGGTCAGCCGCCGTACGCCGCACCAATAAACAGGCCCCCGTAACCCATCCGACCTCACGGATCTGAGCATGGTCCCAACCCCCTAATTTAAAGAACGGAAATAGCTTGTGCAATAACAATTTATTGGCCATTTCACTGTAAAACGTGGGCACAATACCGCACGACAACTGCAGCGATCTATCTGCGTTGAGCAGTTTCGGACCGATGACACCAGCCTCTGGAGTAGCATCCATAAAATCCAGCAATATACCCAGTGAGCCGCACTCAACTTGAGTATCTGAATTGAGCAAAAGCCAATAGCGCCCACGCGCCTCCTGCAGTGCCAAATTATTACCACCGACAAACCCCTTGTTCTCCTCACAGGCGAAGAGTCGAACAAGAGGAAAAGATACGCGGACCATCTCGACACTATCGTCAACCGAGGCGTTATCGACGACAATGACCTCCCACTGCTCCGATTCTGAGTCTGCATAGATAGATTGTAAACAATCCTTTAATAGGTCTCGGGTATTCCAGTTTACAATGCAAATAGACAAGCGCGGCTCGTTCATCGCAGCCCCATTCCATCCAGCCCAGCCAACACGACACCCCTCAGAGCGTCTTCATTCCACCAGACGAACATATTGGCAAATAGGGCCACGGCAACTACAGAGTAAAATCGACTGCGTGCCCAACGATCCCACGCGTTGGTTAAGAAAACGGCAGCATAAACTATAAAAAGCGGTTCTAAGGGCAGTCGGAAGCGCGTCGACCCATAGAGTATGGCACAAAATACAAGCGTAGAAAGGGCGATAAATACGTTGGGGAATAAAAAAATAGGGCGGCGGCTATTGCGCCAGAGACCAGCGGCAAAGAAGGGAAGCAACAGAGCAAACCAGAAATTATAAGATGGCTTAAATACATACCAGAAACGCAGAAAACGTTCGCCGACCAAGCGCAGGTACACACCTGGGTTCGAAGCGATAAATTCTCGCCCCTGGCGCAGCCAAAAGCGGTCGCGCTCAACTTCGGTGGGCATGCGCTCAAATACTTCCCGGTCAATTCCCCACCCCCTCTCCTGCCGCCACGCCGGCGCGGCCGAATTGCTGCGCGCAATAATAAACCCACCGTGGGTGCTGATCGGAACCAATGCACCATGCACCATATAATTGCGCACAGTCCACGGTGCAATAACAACCAAGGTCACTACTACTGACCACAGCACGGACCGCCAAGCGGTGCGGCCCTGCGCAAGCAGCGCAGAAAATGCGAAAGCCGGCAACAAGAGCAAGCCAACTGGACGAGTCAATGCCGCCAAGGCGACGGCCGCTCCTCCCACTGCTATATAATTCCAGCGCCGCTTTTCGTCCCCTAATGCCCAAAGAGCCAGCAAAACCCAAAAGGTGAACAGGCACTCGCTCATGATCTCACTACTTATGGATACTAACGGTTCGTAGACCGTCGCAAACAAGGCCGCTGGCCAGGCGGCCGCAGGGCAAAAGCGCCGCGCCAACAACCATACTAATACCACCGTTGCCCCCCCGAAACCCGCTTGTATTACCTGTATAGCAGTGTGGCTATAACCCCACAGGCCATATATTGCGGCAAGAAAAAACGAGTAAAACGGCGGCCGCCATGAATACATGGCAAACCCGTGCCAATTGTCGTGGGAAACGAACCCGGTGCCGCTCAATACGTTGAGGGCGAGTTCGTCGTAATCGGGTGTATCCTGCAGGGGAACGGGCAAATTGAGTGCCGCATAGGCCAGGCGCAGCAGCCAAGCGACAGCAAAAAGTGCCACCAACTTCTTCCAAGGCTCTTTCATCGCCGTTTCACCACCTCATCGAAACAGTTGGCCAACTGGCGCGTCAATTCGCTCCGGTGGAAACGGCGTAAATCCACCGTTTCTGTCTGCTCCATCAATGCCCCCGATCGATGGCGAGCACACAATTCTTTCAAGCGGGCACAAATAGCGGACACATCGTCGCCTTGCACGTGCACTCCCGCCCGCAGTTGCGCGACGAGACGTTCGACCACACCGCTTCCCCCTAACGACAATACGGGGCGGCGCATCGCCAAATATTCATAGAACTTGCCCGGCACATTCGTCGAAACCCACGGACGCACGTGGTCGACTAAGAGCAGCACGTGCGCAGACTGCTGAAAAGCGAGTGCTTCTTCGCGTGTGCAGGCCCCCTCTAAGCGCAGCAAACCCGCCTCGACCAGCGCCGCCGCCGCCGCGCATTCGCTGTCACTGAGCCCTCCCACTAATACGACCTGCAATCGTTCGCGCCAATTCACATCTTCATCGGCCAGCATTTGCAGAGCGGCAAAGAGTGGTTCTGGCGTGCGGCGGGGGTGACTAAAAGAGAACGAGCCCGTGTGCACAATGCGCAGCGGCCCCTCGTCAACTGGCCGCTGCGGCGCGGGTATTTCATCGGGTTCAAAACCGTTGGGCACGACGCGAATTTTGCCGGCATGTGTCGCATACGCCGAGCGCAAATGCGCCGCCGCTTCCTCAGAGGCCGCAATCACCACATCCGCGGAGGAAACGACCAACCCTTCTAGCCGGACTTCGAGCCTCTTGCGCCAGCCGTCTCGCTCTAAATACGTGTCGAGGGGATCGTAAATCCAAGAATCGCGGAAGTCAGCCACCCAGGGCAGGCCCGTTAGGTGCTGCAAAAACAAACCGAGTATATGGGCGCTAGCCGGTGGAAAAGTGCTGTAGATGAGGTCGGCCTTTTCGCTCTTGAGTTGACGCAGAGAGCGCCACAAAGCGGCGGGCAGCCAGCTGATTTGCACGTCGGGCACCAATAGTGCACGCCCCAAGCGACTCAAATAACCGCGGCGGGTGCGCACGGCGGAGTGCGCGCGCCCCTCTCTCGCTTCGCGATTAAACAGCCAGCGGTAGAACGAAAGCGGTTCCCAAGCGCGCAGCACGTCATCATCGCCACCAAAAGCCGAAGTGGTCAGCACTTGGCATCGATACCCCAATGCGGGTAAATGGCGGAGAAAGGCCATCGTGCGCGCCACGCCTGCCGAGCGCACGGGCGGATAGTGATACGCTATGAAAAATGCGGTGCGCGGAGTTGCCGTTGTACCCTCCTGCAAGGCGCCGACCCCGCGGACCAGCCCCTGCGATCAGGCCGCGTTCAACTGCACCCTTCGGTAAAGGCGAGGGATCGGTACGAATTTCTCAGAAAAAACGCCATTTCTGGGTCCAGCACCTCTTCGACGAGTTGATCGTACTCTTCGAGGCCGAGTTCGCGCGCGTATATAGCGCGAAAGAGAGTAGTACTACGGTCGGAAAGAAGCTGGTCTGTCCACAAAATTTGCTGCGACATGCACGCCTCCGATAAGAAGATTGGTCCTACCTCCTGTATCGGTTCAGGCGCCATATTCTTTAGAACTAAAGGCAATGACAAACCTCGTGGAATGTACTGAACCCCTTTTCCGCGTCAACAACAAACTAGAGCGCGCTCGACAAATACAACCACCCCTGTTGACTTATATAGTTGTATGGACTTATTTTTCCAGAAATAACTACCTGTGGAGACCGATACATGACCCTCCTTGATATACTCTCGCCCGAATCTACAATCGTCGACCTAAAAGGGGAGACGAAAGAAGAAATCATTGCCGAACTGGTGAACTCGCTCCACGTTGGCGATGCTATAAATGACAGAGACAAAGTGCTCCAGGCCGTATTAGAGCGCGAAAAGATAATGAGCACTGGTATCGGCGACGGCATTGCCATACCGCACGGCAAGTCCGACTCCGTAGTCAAACTAGTAGCTGCGCTCGGCACCCAGAAACGAGGCGTCGACTTTGAAGCACTCGACGGCGAGCCGGCCTATGTGTTTTTTTTACTGGTCTCGCCGGCCAATGTTTCAGGCCCGCACATCAAAGCACTAGCGCGTATATCTCGCCTACTCAAAAACGACGACTTCAAAAAAAGACTGATTTCCTCTTCGTCCTCCGAAGAAATTATATCCGTCATTCAGACCGAAGAGGAAAACCACCCGAGCTCCTCTTGATTTCTGACGCACATCCTTGCAGTTCCTAAGCCCCGCCGTACTCGCAGGGCTAGTCGCTGCTCTCATCCCTCTGGCCGTCCACCTCTTACATAGAGGTCACTCGCGCCCGGTTCCCTTTAGCAATATTAGTTTTCTGCGCAAACTGCACCACAGTCGCATGCAGCGTCTGCGCATGCGCCAGTGGTTATTGTTATTGCTGCGCGTCTTAGCTATTGCCCTAATCGTCTGCGCCTTCGCCCGACCGACCTACCAGGCCGATACATCCTGGGGCGGCCGCGTCGTGCCCGCTGCCGCCGCCGTATTAGTCGATCAATCCTACAGTACTTCGTATCGCCTGCCCTCGGGAACACTAGCCGAGCAGCAGCGCCACCAAGTCGACCAATTACTCTCCGTTTTTTCGCCGCGCGACAAGCTAGCCCTCATCCCCTTTGCAACCTCGCCGCGCGAAGCCCTATATGCCCCCCCAGACCTCTTGCGCCAGCGCGTAAGCGAATACACCCCTTCGCAAGAGGCCACCGACCTAGAGCCGGCCCTGCTCCAAGCTGCTCGCCATTTAGCTGACTTTCCCAATCTCGATAGCGAACTGTATCTCTTTACGGATCTAGCCCGATACAATTGGGACGAGTTAGCCGAGCAAAAAGCGCTCTTCGCCCAAACCCGCATATATATCGGCGCCCCCGAATTGCTCGAGCGCAGCAATGTCTATATCGAAGCCGTGCGCTTTTCGCCCTGGATGACCTCGGCCAACGGCGAATTAGTTCTACAGGCCGATATTCGTTACGACGGCTCTCGACCACTGAACGACCACATACTAGATCTCTTCATCGATGGAGAACGCGTCCGGCGCCGCGCGATAGACCTAGCGCCACAGAGCAAGACACAGGTCGATCTCCATTTCACCCCCAGACGCACCGGCCGTCTCAACGGCCATTTAGAACTGGCTGAGGACGACTTATCTATCGATAATCGGCGCTATTTTGCCTTTGACGCTCCCTCTGCCATTAATGCACTAATCCTCGGACCACAGCCGGCTTCTACGTATTATCCGCGGCGAGCACTGAGTGCAGCAGCCCTCTCTGACCCGGCGCTCAAGATTCGCTCCGGCCTCTTGAGTAGTCTCACCGCCAGTGAACTGACTGGGGTCGATGTCCTCTTACTTTGCGATATCGAACGTCTGACGAGAGACCAGGCCAGCACGGTACACGAGTTTGTACAGGCCGGCGGCGGACTCATCTTATTCCCCGCGGGCACAGCAGATCTCAAATACTACAACCAGAATTTGCTGCCCGGCCTGCTGCCCGTGCTAATCAAAGATGCGCTGGGGACCGCCGCCGACAAGAATAGCTTTCACACCTTAGATACCGAGACCATCAAACACCCGCTCTTTGGCGGCTTGCTCGGTGCGACCAACGAAGACACACCGCATTTCTTTTCTCATTTCTCTCTGGCAGCGGGCAACTACCTGCAGGCATTGGCCTATTTCGACGACGGCAATATCGCCCTTGCTACGGGTTGGCGCGGCCAAGGGCGCACGGTCTTAGCCGCCTTTCCCCTATCCCTGGAGTGGAATAATCTACCTTTGCGGGGTCTCTTTGCTCCCCTATTGCACCGCCTCGTCCGCGAACTCAGCCAGCACCCCGATCGCTACGCAACGTATCTGGTCGGTCAGACGGCCCACCGCAACCTCGGCGACCTGCCGTTGGACGCGGCCTTAACTGCTGAGACACCTGGAGGCGAACGCCTGCGCCTACAGCCCGAACGCGTCGATGAGCGCTACCGCTGGAAAGTGCCCAATCTACGCGAAGCGGGCATCTGGCGTCTAAAAGATGGCGAGCGCCTCGTAGACAGTTTCCCCGTCAACATCGACCCGCGCGAATCGGATATGCGCCCGATCGGACGAGAGACCTTAGAGCGCGTCTTTGCCGCCGAGAATCTATATTTCTTGGAGCAGGGCGAAGCCCAGCGCCTGCAGGTCTTGGGCAATCGCTATGGGCGAGAACTGTGGCGCGAGTTTCTCGCTTTAGCCCTCGTACTCCTGCTCATTGAACTATGGCTTGGCCGCGCACCACAGAGCGCTGCACCAAAGGCAGAGGCGGCATAAAAAAAGACCACTGCCCGCGGGCAGTGGTCTCTCCAGCTACAAGTTGAATACGCGGCTACGGAGCCGCATCCAATTCGCGAAAAAAATCGAAAGTATATATGCCATGGTCGTGCCCATCGGCCCATTCGATGCGCAAACCATAACGCCCGACGAGCTCAAACCCCTTCGCCTCCCCCGTCGCTGAAACAGCTTCTCCGCTGAGCACATTCAACTCGAGATCGTTACTCGTTGGCGTCTCGCGAGCCTCCCGGCACAGTGCACACGGACAGCTGCCGCGCAGGGCCTCTAGGTCGTAGCGGTTCTGCGAACCATCGCTCCAGTTGACGCTCAGCACGCCTTCGGCCTCTAATAATTCGATGCCGCGTGGTTTCTTCTTGCGTTTTCCCAACATCTCAGAACGTTTCCCCAACAGCCTTAGCTTGTAATTGGTAGGGATCAGCCCCCGTAATTTCGACTTCGACAAAGCGACCCACTTCTGCGCGACCCTCCTCGATGAGCACCTGTCCATCAATCTCCGGTGCATCGCGCTGCATGCGTCCGTAATACCCCTCGTCGTCACGCTCGTCGACCAGCACTACCTGCTGAGTCCCGACTAGGTCATCATTAATACCCGTGGCGATGCGCTCCTGCAGCTGAGTCAAACGGCTGTAGCGATGTTCTTTGACTTCCTCATCTACCTCACCGTCTAAATCAAAGGCACTCGTGCCCTCTTCCGGCGAATAGATAAAACCCGATACGTGATCAAAGCGCGTATCTTCGACGAACTCGAGCAACTCTTCAAACTGCTCTTCCGTCTCGCCGGGAAAGCCGACAATAAAAGTCGAACGCAAGCCGACACCCGGCATGCGCGTCCGTAAATTTTTGAGTAAGTCCACCGTCTTTTTCTTGGTTGTAGCGCGCTTCATGCGCTGCAGTACCGGGTCGGCAATATGTTGTAACGGCATGTCGATATAAGCGCACATCTCGGGCGAAGAAGCATAGAAATCGATCATCTCCTCTGTCCAGAACGCCGGGTAGGTATACATCAAACGCATCCAGTCGACACCCTCGACTTTACCCAGTTCCCCGAGTAAATCGACGAGACGAGCATGGCCGTAAAGATCGGCTCCATAGCGCACGGAGTCCTGTGAGACCAACACCAACTCGCGCACTCCTCCCGCCGCCAGTAGGGTCGCCTCTGCAACCAAATCCTCAATGCTCTCGCTCTTGTGGCGACCGCGAATAGCCGGAATCGCACAGAAGGCACACTTGTGGTCACAGCCATCTGAGATGCGCAAGTAGGCCCAGTGTGCAGGGGTCGTCGTCGCGCGCGGTGCCAGCGCGATATGCCCATGTCGCGTGCGCCCCAGCATGCGGTCGACGTGCTGGACAATGTCCGGTTCTTGCGCAATCGTCAGCAGATCGTCGGCCTCTACTAGCTCGTTTCTCAGCTCTTCTTCGTAGCGCGTTGCCAGACAGCCCGTCACGATCACGCCCTTGCATTTGCCCTCTTCCTTGAGCTTGTGCGCCGCCATGATCGCGTCGATAGATTCCTCTTTGGCCGGACCAATAAAACCACAGGTATTGACCACGATCACATCGGCATCTTGGGGCACCTCAGTCGTTTCGTAGGAGTTGCCCTGCAAAAGGCCCAGCATGCGTTCGGAATCGACCGTATTCTTGGGGCACCCCAGGCTAACTAGGTGCACTTTCTGTGTTAATTCGCTTTCCATAGTCTCAGTATTTTTTTTGTACATATTGGATGGCCTCAAGCGCACTTTCGTCATCTACATCATCGTAGATATCGACCTCGCCTATAGCACTCGCCAGTATATAACGCGTCGTGCCATCGACCCTCTTTTTGTCGGCTCGCGTCCGCTGCAAGATCTGTTCGGCTGCGATATCAGCCAAACCAGCGGGCACGCCCAGGCGCTCCAGTAGCGCATCGTGGCGACGCCGTTCTGCATCTGCTAAAATTCCGCGCGCCGCGGCGATCTCGCCGACGGCCAGCGCACCGAGTATCACCGCTTCACCGTGGCGATAGCGCTTATAACCCGTAGCGGCCTCGATGGCATGGCCGATGGTATGGCCGTAGTTGAGTATGGCCCGCAGGCCCCCCTCCTTCTCGTCGGCGCTGACGACGGCCGCCTTGATCGAGCCATTGCGCGCGATCAGCCAATCGAGCTCGTCTACGCCAATACTCATATCGATTACTCTTTCTATGTGCTCCTCCAAAAAAGCAAAGAGCTCCGGATCGCGAATAATGCCGTGTTTGACCACTTCCGCCAAACCCGCGACCAACTCCTCTCGCGGCAACGAGCGCAAGACATCGGTATCGACAAAGACCAAACGAGGTGGGTGAAAAGCACCAATCAGATTTTTCCCCAACGCGTGGTTCACACCGGTCTTGCCGCCAATGCTCGAGTCTACTTGGGCGACAATAGTCGTCGGCACCTGTACACAGGGCACGCCGCGCAAATAGCTAGCG